>JAYZBS010000180.1:0-16590 GCA_036338635.1 Pseudomonadota bacterium
GGCACGAAGGTGCCGCGGCCCGTGGTCTGTTGCTCGCGCTGCCGGTCTGTCCGCCATTGCCGCGCAAACGCCGCAACCCGGTTGTAGGAGCCGGTGAAGCCGAGCGTGACGAGATCGGCATGCATCTGCTTCAGCGTCCGCCGCTGCTTGCGCGACTGGCCGGCCTCCGTCTTCAGCCAGCCGGCCAGCTTCTCGGCGAAGGGATCAAGCTTGCTCGGCCGATCCGGCGTCGCGAACTTCGGCTCGATCGTGCCCTCCGCCAGATGCTTGGTGATCGTGTTGCGCGACAGGCCGGTGCGCCGCGCGATCTCGCGGATCGACAGCTTCTGCCGCAAATGCATGCGTCAAATGATGTTCGAAAGTCCCATGTGGATCACTCCCGTTACCCCCGCCCCTCATCGCTTTGGGGAAAGGTTCACATGGCTCAAATCTCAGGGGAAATTACGCGCCTGTCCGGCTCAGTTCTGGGTGGAAATCAACAGGGCCTCTACAATCAGACAGTATCGAGATACAGTTCGACCGTCTCCTCGTCGGACAGCTCTGCCATGTAGTGAAGCTCCTGCCGCTTGGTCATCAGGTAGTTGTCAACCAGATGCGCAGGGAGGATGCGGCGAATTTCCGGACAGGCGTCGAATGCATCGATTGCCGCGCCCCAGTCGCCGGGAAGCTGCGCCAGGTGCTGATCATAGGCATTCCCCTTGAAGGGCGCTGGCGCCTCAAGCTTGTCCTCGATGCCGTTCAGGGCCGCCCCGAGGATCGCCGCGACGGTCAGGTAGGGATTGACGTCGCCACCTGCCACGCGATGCTCGATCCGCCGCGCCTTTGGGCCCGAGGACGGGATGCGGATGGCTGCGGTGCGGTTCTCATAGGCCCAGCCGATGCCGGTCGGTGCGTGGGCGTTTGGAACCAGCCGGTCATAGCTGTTTTCATGCGGGGCAAACAGCAGCGTCGATCCCGGCATGGCGCGCAGGCAGCCGGCGACGGCCTGGCGCAGGACTTCGGTCCCCTCTTCCCCGCCATCGTCGAAGATGTTGCGCCCGGTGCTGTCCAGGATCGAGAAATGCATGTGCATCCCGTTCCCGGTGAACGCCTCGTAGGGCTTGGCCATGAAGCTGGCGGCGAAGCCATAGCTGCGGGCGATGCCCTTGACCAGCATCTTGAACAGCCAGGTGTCGTCGGCGGCCTTCAGCGGGTCGGCCTGATGCATCAGGTTGATCTCGAACTGTCCCGGGCCAGCCTCGGAGATTGCCGTATCGGCCGGGATGTCCATCGACTCGCAGGCCTCATAGAGCGTCGTGAAGAACTGGTCGAACGCGTCCAGCGCGCGCAGTGACAGAACCTCTCCGCCGGTGCGCCGCTTACCGGAACGGGGGCTGGGCGGCACGCGCAGCTGGCGGCCACTGTCGTCGATCAGGAAGAACTCAAGCTCGGTTGCCACGACCGGCGTCAGGCCCGCCGCCCGATAGCGCGCGGCAACCTTGGCCAGCGCCTGCCGCGGATCGCCGTCGTAGGGGCGCCCATCCGGGTGGAACATCCACAGCGGCAGAAGGCCCGTCGGCGCATCCAGCCACGGCATCGGCAGGAAGCCACGCTCGGTCGGAAGCAGCAGCCCGTCGGGATCGCCCGACTGGAAAACCAGGGGACTGTCCTCGACATCCTCGCCCCAGATGTCCAGGTTCAGCACGGAATAGGGAAACTTGGTGCCCTCCTCCAGCAGCTTGCCGGCATAGCGTGCAGGCAGGCGCTTGCCGCGGGCGACGCCATTCAGGTCGGCGGCAGCGACGCGGATCGTCTTGACCTCGGGGTGTTCGCGCAGCCAATCCATGTCGTCATCTCGCAAGTTGGGGTCGGTATCTCAAGCGCCCGTTGGCGCCTGGCAGATGGCGGTTCAGCCGCCGGTTCACCCGGCCGAACAGCCAGATCAGCATCAGGGTCGCGACGATGAAGTACACTGCCGCAATGGGATATGCCACGAACGGGTTGAACGTCTTATCAGCGAAGTAGCTGGCGTAATAAAGCGCGTCGCCCTTTTGCTGAAACGCCGGGAAGCTGGAGAAATAGACCAGAGTGGTCGCGTGGAAGAGGAAGATCGCCTCGTTCGTGTACGACGGCCAGGCCAGCCGCATCATCGTGGGCCAGATCACCCGGCGAAAGCGCGTCCAGCCGGTCATGCCATAGGCGTCGGCGGCCTCGATGTCGCCCTTGGGCACGGCCATCAGCGCACCATGGAAGATCTGTGCGGAATAGGCGGTCGTGTTCAGCGTCAGGACGATCAGCGCACCGGCCCAGGCCCGCGTCAGCCAGCCGGTCTGGATGGTCAGGCCGAAGACGTCGACACCCGCCCGCGGCAGAAGGACCAGCGCCTCGTAGGCGATGAAGAACTGGATGAAGAGCGGGCTGCCACGGAAGACGAAGATGAACGCGTCCGCCGGGCCGCGCAGCCAGGCGTGGCGGCTGGTGCGCGCCACGGCAAGCGCGTTGGCCAGCACGAAACCCATGCTCAGCGCCAGGACGGCGAAGTAGATGTTCCAGATCAGCCCCGATCCGATCAGGGTGAACTGCTGGCAGAGCGTATAGTCCGCCCGCGGCAGCAGCCGTTCGCCATAGCCGAGCGACCGCAGGCCATAGTCGATGATGGTCTGGGTGCAGCTCATGCGACGGCCCCCTTGCGCTGCGCCTCTCCGCCCAGGGTGGCCTGCCCCCGCGACAGCCGCCACGCGACGCGGTCCAGCACCCGGCCCGAGATCCAGGTCATCAGCAGATAGAAGACCAGCAGCGCCAGGAAGTAATAAAGCCGCCAGTCGGGATGGGGATAGCTGAAGGCGCTTGTCTTGGCGCCGCCCAACTCGCGCGCCCAATAGACGACATCCTCGACCCCCAGCAGGAACAGAAGCGGTGTCGCCTTGATCAGAATCATCCACAGGTTCGACAGCCCAGGCAGGGCATAGGTCCACATCTGCGGAACCAGCACCCGGCGCGTCACCTGCCGACGCGTCATGCCATAGGCCTCGGCCGTTTCCAGCTGGGCGCGCGGCACCGCCTGCATCGCGCCGTAAAGTACGTTGGCCGCGAAGGCCCCGAACACGATCGAGAACGCGATGACCGCCAGGAAGATGCCATAGGCGTCATGCACCCAAGGGCTGGCGTCACTCAACGGCAGCTTGGCAGCGTCGCAGACGACGAAGTCGTTGCCCTGCCGCACCGGCTGGCTGCTGTCGCAGAGAGCCTGGTGGCGGACCCACTCGAACCCCTGGTCCAGCGCGATGGGCACGAACAGGAAGAAGATGATGTCGGGAATGCCACGCACCATCGAGGTATAGAGCTTGCCGAACCAGCGCAGCGGCGCGATCCGCGATCGCGACGCCATCGCCCCGCCATAGCCGAAGACCAGGGCCACCGGCGCAGTGATGGCCAGCAGCAGCAGCACCGTCCCGAAGCTGGCATAGAACAGCATGTGCGTTCCCGACGTCAGATAGCATGACAGCCAGGCAAGCCCCTCGAGCGAGGACGGGTCGGTGCAATAGGAAAACATCTGGGTTCCCGAAAGGCCGCCGCGGCGATCCCGCGGCGGCAGGTCAGATCATTCGAAGGTCAGCGCGTCGTCGCCGAACCACTTGACGATCAACTCGTTCAGGCTGCCGTCTTCCTTCATCTCGGTGATGACAGCATCGAACTTGTCGCGCAGCTCGGTATCGGACTGGCGCAGCCCCATGCCGATGCCTTCGCCCAGGGGGACGGTGTCATAGCCCTCGACCCAGACCAGCTCGCCACCTGATTCCTCGACGATGGGGGCCAGGAAGTCCTTGTCGGCGAAGACAGCGTCGGCCTCTCCGTTGCGAACGGCGGCGACAGTTTCGTCGGGGTTGGCGAACTCCAGCAGCGTTGCGCCGGTTTCGGCCACGTGGCCCGCCTGGATGGTGCTGGTCTGCGCCGCGACAACGCCGCCCTCCACGTCCACGTCGGGCGACAGCGCCGCATAGGCCGACGGCATCGGCGGCGTATAGGGCTGGGTGAACTGGATGACCTGCTTGCGGTCCTCGTTGATGTTCATGCCGGCCATGATCGTGTCATAGTTGCCCGAGACCAGGTTCGGGATGATCGAATCCCAGTCGTTGCGGACCCAGGTGCAGTCCAGCTCGGCGCGGGCGCACAATTCGTTGCCCAGCTCGATCTCGAAGCCGGTGACCTCGCCGGTGGCGTCGTCGATGAAGTTGTAGGGGGCATAGGCGCCCTCGGTTCCCATGCGCACGGTCTGGGCATGCGCAAGTCCCGCGGTCAGCGCCAGCGTCGTGGCGGCGATCGTCAGCAATTTCATTATCGTTCTTCTCCTGTTGGTTTCTTATGTGGCCATCGTAGCGGACAGGAACTGGCGCAGACGGTCGGTCCGCGGGTCCTGGAACAGCCGCGACGGCGGGCCTTCCTCGCAGACCACGCCCTGATGCAGGAAGACGACGTGGTCGCTGACATCGGCGGCCAGCCGCATGTCATGGGTGACAAGAATCATGGTGCGATGCTCGGCGGCCAGGTCCTTGATGACCTTCACCACCTCCTGCTGCAGCTCGGGGTCGAGCGCGCTGGTAGGCTCGTCGAACAGCAGCGCCTTGGGCTCCATGCAGAGCGCGCGGGCGATGGCGGCCCGCTGCTGCTGGCCGCCCGACAGCTGGGCCGGCCAGGCGTCGGCCTTGTCGCCAATGCCGACTTTGGCCAGCAGGATGCGGGCCCGGTCCTCGACCGCGGCGCGATCCTCTCCCAGGACGGTCACCGGGGCTTCCATCACGTTCTGCAGGATCGTCATGTGCGCCCACAGATTGAACTGCTGGAAGACCATCGACAGGTTGGTGCGGAACCGCGTGACCTGCTTGCGGTCGGCGGGGTGGCGGTCCTGGCCCCTGCCCTTCCAGCGCACCGCCTCGCCCTCGAAGCTGATCTCGCCTTCCTGGCTGTTCTCCAGCAGGTTGCAGCAGCGCAGAAGCGTGGATTTCCCCGAACCGGACGACCCGATGAGGCTGATCACATGGCCGCGCGGCGCCGTCATCGAGACGCCCTTCAGCACCTCGAGCGGGCCATAGGCCTTGTGCAGTCCGGTGATCTGGATGACCGGGGTGGCGGTGTCAGGGGCAGGTGTGGTCTGGCTCATCATCCGCGCATTGGGCGTCAAACGCGCAGATTTTGCAACGGGGTGCACGCGGCATCCTGCCGATAAACGCAGGATGCCGCTACGTCAGGCGAAGGTTCAGGCAATCTCGATCGAGTATTTCTCGATCACGGTATTGGCCAGCAGCCCCTCGCACATCTTCGCGACCTCGGCGCGGGCGGCGTCGGCATCGGTGGCGGCCAGGTCCAGCTCGATCAGCTTGCCCTGGCGGACGCCGTTCACGCCGCCATGGCCCAGACCGCCCAACGCGTGGCGGATAGCCTCGCCCTGGGGGTCGAGGACGCCGTCCTTCAGCATGATGGTCACACGTGCTTTCATGGCGGCAGTCCTTCAGTTGATCGCGGTCGGTTTCAGGCTGGTGGTGTTCGCGGGCATCAGTCCCAGACGGCGCGCGACCTCGGTATAGGCGTCGGTCAGGCTGCCCAGGTCGCGGCGGAACACGTCCTTGTCCAGCTTCTGCCCGGTCTTGACGTCCCACAGCCGGCAGCTGTCGGGGCTAATCTCGTCGGCGACGATCAGGCGCATGAAGTCGTTGTCCCACACGCGGCCGATCTCGATCTTGAAGTCGATCAGCTTGATGCCCGCGCCATAGAACACCCCCGACAGGAAATCGTTCACGCGCAGCGCCAGGCTGACGATGTCGTCCAGGTCCTGCTGGCTGGCCCAGCCGAAGGCGATGATGTATTCCTCGGACACCATCGGATCGCCCAGCTCGTCGTTCTTGAAGCTGTACTCGACGATGGGACGGGGCAGCGCCGCGCCCTCCTCCAGCCCCAGCCGCTTGGACAGCGAGCCGGCGGCGAAGTTCCTGACGATCACCTCCAGCGGCACGATCTCGACCTGGCGGATCAGCTGCTCGCGCATGTTGATGCGGCGGATGAAATGGTTCGGGACGCCGATATTCGTCAGGCCCTGCATGAAGAACTCGGACAGGCGGTTGTTCAGCACCCCCTTGCCCTCGATCGTCGCCTTCTTCTGCGCATTGAAGGCGGTCGCGTCGTCCTTGAAGTACTGGACCAGGGTCCCGGGCTCGGTGCCCTCGTACAGGATCTTCGCCTTGCCTTCATAGATCTTCTTGCGCCGCGGTGCCATGGGCCCACCGTCCTTTCGCATGTCCCCAAAAATGGCGCATAGCGCAGAAAGCCCCCCGGGGGCAATACGAGCCTTGCGGCACCCAGATGCAGAAGGCATACCGGAAGAAGGGGATAGCAGGAGTTCAGACATGTCCACCTTCGACGACCGGGAACGCGCCTACGAGGCCAAGTTCGCCCACGATGCCGACCTGCGCTTCAAGGCCGAGGCGCGCCGCAACCGCCTTCTGGGCGAATGGGCGGCCGGCATGCTGGGAAAGACCGGCGACGAAGCCCGGTCCTACGCCATCAGCGTCGTGACCTCGGACTTCGAGGAGCCGGGCGAGGAAGACGTCTTCCGCAAGGTCGAGGCCGACCTGTCGGGCAAGGCCGACGCCGCGACCATCCGCGCCAAGATGGCAGAGCTGATGGACGAGGCCCGCCGCCAGGTCATCGACGAGTCCTGACCCGGCCCTCGACTTGGGCACCAGGGGGCGCAGGTGCGCTCATCTTCGTCCGCGCTGAAGCGGAAACTTGCGTAACCTGCCCCTGGAACAACCGCTTGTGATCGCCGCGATCGGCATCCTGCGATAACCACATGCGTTCAACCCTTGTCCGGAATAACGCTCAGGAGCCATCGTCATGCAGATCCGTCACATCCTGACCGCCGCCACAATTCTGATCGCCACCGCGGCGGCCCCCGCCCTTGCCGATCCGGGACGGGGCAAGGGGCATCACGACGACCGCGGCCATGCCGGTCACTGCCCGCCGGGCCTTGCCAAGAAGCATCCCGCCTGCGTGCCGCCTGGCCATGCCCGCCATGATGACCGCCGCCACGGCCCCCGCGCCGGAGAGGTCCTGCGCATCGGCGACTATGTCGTGATCCGCGACCCCGGCCGCTATGACCTCGAACGACGCGACGGCTGGCAATATTACCGCGACGACAGCAACATCTATCGGGTCGATCGCGATACGCAGCGCATCCTGGCCGTTCTGAACTTGGTCCGCGCTTTCACGAACTGATCGCGGCCGCCTCGGCGCGGGGATAGAGGCGGAACATCGCGACCGCCCGCGCCATATTCAGCGCCATCAGCGCCGCCCACAGCCCGTGGTTGCCCCAGATCGGCGGCAGGACCAGAACCGCCAGCACGAAGATGGCAACGGACTGGATCATCGCGACCCGCATTTCCCGCGTCAGGGTCGCGCCGATGAAAATGCCGTCCAGCATCCAGCCCGAGACGCCGATCAGCGGCGCCAGCGCCAGCCACGGAAGATAGAGCCGCGCCTCGGCCCGCACCTCTGGCGCGGTGGTCAGCACGTCGATGATCGGGCCGCCGGCGCCGATGAAGACCACACCCAGGATCAGCGCACCGCCCAGCCCCCAGGCCGAGGTCAGCCGGCTGGCGCGTCGCACGCGGTCGGGATGACGCCCCCCGACGGCTTGCCCGACCAGGCTTTCGGCGGCGAAGGCAAAGCCGTCCAGGGCATAGCTTGTCACCGCAAGGAACTGCAGAAGGACCTGGTTCGCCGCCAGCGGCACGTCCCCCTGCCCCGCCCCCAGGAACAGGAAGCTGGTCATGCAGCCCTGCAGCAGCACCGACCGGATCATGATGTCGCCATTGACCCGCGCCAGGCGGTTCAGCTTGTCGGCGGCGAACAGGCTGGCCGTGTCCCGCGCCGCGCGGACGGCCCGTGACAGCACGTGTCGCGCGAGCCACAGCCCCAGCACCAGGCCTGAAAGCTCGGCGATCAACGTGGCCCAGGCGACTCCCGCGACGCCAAGGCCCAGCCCCAGGACGAACCACAGGTCCAACGCGACGTTCAGACCGTTCTGCAGCAGCTGCAACCCCAGCACGGCCCGCGTCCGCTCGACCGCGATCAGCCAGCCGGTGATGGCATAGAGCCCTATGGTGGCGGGCGCGCCCCAGATGCGGATGGTCAGGTAATCGCGCGCCAGCACCTCGACGGCATCCGATGCCGGCGCCAGTTGGAACGCCGCCCAGAAGATCGGAACCTGCAGCGCCACGAAGGCCAGCCCCGCCGCCCCGGCGATGGCCAGCGCGCGCAGCAGATGTGCGCCGACCTCGGCCGGGTCGCCCGCGCCATGGGCCTGCGCGACCAGCCCCGACGTGCCCATGCGCAGGAAGCCGAACACCCAGTAGACCGAAGTCAGGATGATCGCCCCGATTCCCACGGCACCGATGGGTTCAGGGGCCCCCAGCTGCCCCACGACGCCGGTATCGACAAGCCCCAGAAGCGGCACCGTCAGGTTCGACAGCACGATGGGGATGGCGATGTTCAGGACCCGGCCGTGGGTCAAGGGCGTCATGGCTGCGGCATCAGGAAATGCCCCGTCGCCTGCGCCATCAGGCGAGAGCGGTTGTCCTGCCACGCCTCGACATGCACCGACGCATAGCGGCGCCCGGACCGCACCACCCGCGCGCGCGCATAGGCGTCTCGCGGCAGGCCCGACCGCAGGTAATCCACTGTGAAGTCAATGGTCTTGGGCAGCCGCGGCAGGCTGTCGGGGACGGCGGCGTCCGGCGCGATGCGGCCGGACTCGAGATCTTCCCACATGGCGGACCAAGCCAGTTCGATGATGGCGGTGGTTTCCAGGAACGCGGCCGTGACGCCGCCGTGGATCGCCGGCAGGCGGGGGTTGCCAATCAGCTTGTCGGCATAGGGCAGGATCGCCGTCAGCTCGTCCCCGCGCCTGTCGAAGCGGATGCCCAGCCATGTCAGGTAGGGCACGCCGGACACCAGCGCGTTCAACGCCGAATCGCGGCGGGTCTTGATCTGGTGCAGAGGTTCGTTGCGATCCATCCTTAACGCTCCGCCGTGAAGGCGCCGGTGGCCGAGGCGACGGGGTTCTCGCCATCCTCGTCCAGCGCCACCGCCCGCAGGAAGGCCACGCTGCGGGTCATGTGATAGCACTCGGCCCGCGCCGTGATCCGCTGGCCAGGGGTCGCCGCGCGCATGTAGTCGATGCGCAGGTCGATCGTCGCAGTCGATCGCGGGTTCGACGGATGGACCATGACGGCCGCCCCGCAGCAGGTGTCCATCAGCGCCGAGACGACGCCGCCGTGGATGACGCCGGTGCGCGGATCGCCGACGAGATGTTCCGCCCAAGGCATGCTGATGATCGCCCGACCCGACCCGATCTCCTCGACGCGCATGCCAAGGGCGCGGGCATGCGGGATCGCCTCGATGAACTGCTGGGCGATGCGGGCTTGGTCGTCGTCGGTCATGGGCGGCTCCTTCATGGCGATGATTAGACGCAGGGGGCCGCGGCACTCAAGCCCTGATGCGGGCGCCTGCGCGTTCCGGTTGAGAAAGCCGCCGGTTGCCCCTAGGTTGACGCCAAGGGAAATCTTCGAGGGGGCGCTGATGCCAGGTGAACAGTTCAGCTTCAAGGAGATGTGCGCGCGTTTCGACGTCACGCCCCGGACCCTGCGTTACTATGAATATATCGAGCTGCTGCAGCCGCGGCGCGAGGGGCGGGCCCGCTTCTATGGTGCGCGAGAGGTGGCGCGGATGACGCTGATCCTGCGCGGCCGGCGCTTCGGCTTCAGCCTTGAGGACATCCGCCAGTGGCTGCAGATCTATGACCACAAGGGGTCGCGCGAACAGTATCAGGTGTGGCTGCAGATGGCCGAGCGCCAACTGGCGGTCCTGGACGAACAGATCGGCGACCTGCAGGCCGCCCGCGCCGATCTTGAGCAGCTGCGCCGGACCACGGCCGATGAGCTGGCACGGATGACCTGACGCGGCGGCAGCCGTGGCGTGACGCCGCGTCCCGCTTACGTTCGCGTCAACTTGATCCTATATCGAGGGCCAAGGACGGACCACCGGTGAGCGAGGAGAAGCCGAACCCATGTCCGAGGATCTGATGACCATCCGGCAGATGTGCGACGCGTTCGACGTCACACCGCGCACGTTGCGCTTCTACGAGGCACGGGAACTGATCTTCCCGCAGCGTCGCGGTCAGCACCGGCTCTATGATCGGCGCGACCGGGCCCGGCTGACGCTGATCCTGCGCGGCAAGCGGTTCGGCTTCAGCCTGGAACAGATCCGCCAGCTGCTGCAGCTCTACGAGCCCGGCGGCACGAACCGCGCCCAAATCGCCGCGACGATCGCGGTGGGCCGCGCAAGGCTGGTCGACATGGAACGCCAGCAGGCCGAACTGGCCGAGGCGATTGCGGATCTTCGCGCCCAGATCTCGGATTCGGAACACCGGTTGTCCACCGCCTCTGTCGAACAGATCACAGGATAGTGCCATGCCGATCTACAACCCGCCGATCCGCGACCTGCAATTCGTTCTGCACGACGTGCTGGCCGTGTCGACCTCGGGCCTGCCCGGCCACGAGGAGCTTGACCGTGAATTCACCGAAGCGATCCTCGACGCCGCCGGCAAGCTGTCGTCCGAGGTGCTGGCGCCCCTGAACCGCGTCGGCGACCAGCAGGGCTGCCGGTTGGAAAACGGCGTCGTCCGCACCCCCGACGGCTTCAGGGAGGCCTTCGACGCCGTTCGTGAAGGCGGTTGGACGGCGCTGGATTGCGACCCGGAATATGGCGGCCAGGGCATGCCCTACGTCATGGGCGTCGCGACCGGAGAAATGTTCGTCAGCGCCAACCTGGCCTTCAACATGTACCAGGGCCTGACCCACGGCGCCTATTCCGCCATCCATGCCCACGGCACCGAGGAACAGAAACGAACCTACCTGCCGAAGATGGTCAGCTGCGAGTGGACCGGCACGATGAACCTGACCGAGCCCCATGCGGGCACCGACCTGGGCATCCTGCGCACCAAGGCCGAACCTCAGGACGACGGCAGCTACAGCATCACCGGGCAGAAGATCTTCATCTCGTCGGGCGACCACGACATGTCGGACAATGTCATTCACCTGGTGCTGGCCAAGGTCCCCGGCGGCGGCGAAGGCACCAAGGGCATCAGCCTGTTCATCGTACCGAAGTTCCTGGTGAACGAGGACGGCTCGCTTGGCGACCGCAACGGCGTCTCGGTCGGTGCGCTGGAACACAAGATGGGCATCCACGGCAACGCCACCTGCGTGATGAACTATGACGGCGCCAAGGGCTTCCTGCTGGGCGAGATGCACAAGGGCATGCGCGCCATGTTCACGATGATGAACGAAGCCCGGATCGGTGTCGGCCTGCAGGGCTATGCCGGTGCCGTTCCCGCCTATCAGAACGCGCTGGCCTATGCAAAGGACCGCCTGCAGGGCCGGTCTGTGTCTGGCGCACGAAACGGGACCGGGGTCGCCGACCCGCTGATCGTGCATCCCGACATCCGCCGCAGCCTGATGGACCAGAAGTCTTTCCTCGAAGGCGCCCGCGCGCTGTCGCTGTGGGGCGCCCACCTGATCGATCGCAGCCGGTTGACCGAGGATGCCGACGCCGAGGGCCTGATTTCGCTGATGACCCCTGTCATCAAGGGCTTCCTGACCGACAAGGGCTTCGAGACCGCCGTCCTTGCCCAGCAGATCTTCGGCGGCCACGGCTATGTCGAGGAATGGGGCATGAGCCAGTTCGTCCGCGACGCCCGGATCACCATGATCTATGAAGGCGCGAACGGCGTTCAGGCCCTGGATCTCGTCGGCCGCAAGCTGGCGCAGGACGGCGGCAAGCACGTCATGGCCTTCTTCGAGATGATCAAGTCCTTCTGCAAGCAGCACGGCGAGAACGAAGCGCTCGCCGCGGACTTCATCGCGCCGCTCAAGACCGCGTCGAAGGACCTGCAGACCGCGGCGATGTTCTTCATGGAACGCGGCATGAAGAACCCCGATGATGCGCTGTCAGGCTCCTATGACTTCATGCACCTCTTTGGCCACGTCACATTGGCCTTCATGTGGGCGCGTATGGCTGTGGCCGCGCAAGAGGCGCTCTCCTCTGGAACCGATGATGCGGATTTCTACAAGACCAAGCTTGCGACCGGCAGATACTACATGAAGCGGCAGCTTCCGATGACGGCGACCCACCTGGCGCGGATCCAGACCGGTGCCGAACCGGTGATGGAGCTGGAGCCGGAAGCCTTCTGAGGCGGAGCGCGTGGCTGGAACGTGGCGGTGGGTATTCATACAAAGAAGAGGCAGGATGCATGCCGGCCTCTTCCATCCAGCGACGGGTCAAACACTCCGGGCCCACAGGCCGGGACGTCTTCTTCTTTGACAGGCATCGGCTCCCCAGCCTGTACCGCAGCGTCAGGCGAGCACGCGCAAGGCGAAGAATGAGTTAATGCCCTTCTTCTTTGTCTCAAATACCCTGCGGGGGTTCGGGGGTGCAAAGCCCCCGGTGGTATCGGAGGACACATGACTGCTCAACTTTGGTGCTTCGGCGAATCCGGCAATGCCTACAAGGCGGCGCTGACGCTGCAGCTGGCAGATTACGACTGGCGTCCCGTCTACGTCGATTTCTTCAACGGCGAGGGGCGCAGTCCCCAGTTCCGTGCGCTGAACCCGATGGGTGAGGTGCCGGTCTTTCGTGAAGGCGACCTGACCCTCAGCCAGTCGGCCGTGATCCAGCTGCACATCGCCGAGAGAACGGGCCGCTTCCTCGGCAGCGATCGGAACGAAACCCTGCGCTGGCTGATGTTCGACAACCACAAGGTTTCCGGTCAGGCCGGACCCGCGAGGTTCCTGTTGAACTTCCTGCCCGAGGGCAAGCGCCCCGCCGGCGCGGCTGAATATCTGCAGGGCCGGTTGAAGGGGGCGTATCAGGTTCTGGACAGTCATCTGGCCGACCGCGACTGGGTTGCCCCCGGCGGGCCGACCGTCGCTGACCTCGCGCTCTGCGGATATCTCTACTACCCCGAGCCATTCGGCTTCGACCGACAGGACTGGCCCCATATCGACCGATGGCTGGACGCGATCGCCGCGCTGCCCGGCTGGAAACACCCCTATGATCTGATGCCCGGCCATCCCTCCGACCGGGCGCTCAAGGAGGACACATGACCGACGCCTTCATCTATGACGCCGCCCGCACACCGCGCGGCAAGGGTCGCCCCGATGGCAGCCTGCACGAGGTCACCTCGCTGGCGCTGTCGGCGCGCCTGCTGAACGCCGTCAAGGAACGCAACAATCTGGAAGGTCACGCCGTCGAGGACGTGATCTGGGGCAACGTCACCCAGGTCAAGGAGCAGGGTGGCTGCCTTGCGCGCAGCGCCGTGCTCGCCTCGGACCTGGATGAGCGCATCCCCGGCCTGTCGATCAACCGCTTCTGCGCCAGCGGCATGGAGGCGGTGAACCTGGCCGCGAACCAGATCAAGGCAGGGGCAGGCCACGGCTATATTGCCGGCGGGGTCGAGATGATGGGCCGGGTCGCGATGGGCAGCGACGGCGCCGCCATCGCGGTCGATCCGGGCCTGGCAATGCGATCCTACTTTGTGCCGCAGGGTATCAGTGCCGACATCATCGCGACCGAATACGGCTTCAGTCGCGATGAGGCCGATGCGCTGGCCGTCGAGAGCCAGCGCCGTGCGGCCAAGGCCTGGGAGGAGGGGCGGTTCAGCAAGTCCATCGTCCCGGTCCTGGACCAGAACGGCCTGACCATCTTGGACCGCGACGAATACATGCGCCCCGGCACCACCGCCGAAGATCTGGCCAAGCTGAAGCCCGCCTTCAAGGAGATGGGCGAGGCGATGCCTGGCTTCGACAAGGTCGCAATGCTGAAATACCCGCATCTGGACCGGATCGACCACATCCACCATGCCGGCAACAGCAGCGGCATCGTCGACGGCGCCGCCGCCGTGCTGATCGGCAACGAGGAGTTCGGCCGCGCCCATGGGCTGAAGCCCCGCGCCCGCATCCGCGCCACAGCCAAGATCGGCACCGACCCCACGATCATGCTGACCGGTCCCGTTCCGGTGACCGAGAAGATCCTGGCCGACAGCGGCATGTCGATGGGCGACATCGATCTGATCGAGGTGAACGAGGCCTTTGCCGCCGTCGTCCTGCGCTTCATGCAGGCCTTCCAGGTCGATCCGGCCAAGGTGAACGTGAACGGCGGCGCCATCGCCATGGGCCACCCCCTGGGCGCGACCGGCGCGATCATCATCGGCGCCCTGCTGGACGAGCTCGAGCGCCAGGACAAGACCGTGGGCCTGGCGACGCTCTGCATCGCGTCGGGCATGGGTGCGGCCACCATCATCGAGCGCGTGTGATGGCGATCCTGCGCAAGGGCAGCGTTCCTGTGACGGAAGGGGTCTCTGGCTATCCCGACCCCTTCGATCTGGGTCGCGGGTTCCTGTCCTATCGCCACCTGACCGAGGCTGGCGGGCTGACGCAGTTCGGCGTCGCGCTGGAAACGCTGCAGCCCGGCAAGCAGAGCAGCCGCCAGCACTGGGAGGAGCACGAGGACGAGTTCCTCTATCTGCTGGACGGCACGCTGACGGTGGTCGAGGACGAGACCGAGACCGTCATCCATCCGGGCGATGCCTGCTGCTGGAAGGCCGGTGTCCCGGTGGCGCATGTCCTGCGCAACGACAGCGGCCGTCCCGCGACCTACCTCATCGCCGGCAGCCGCCTGCCCCACAACGTGACGCATTATCGGGGGATCGACCTGGTCGGTACGCCCCGGGGCTATACGCACCTGGACGGTACCCCCTACCCGATGAAGGGAGAGACAGAATGACCGATTTTACCATGCAGACCGGGGACGATGGCGTCGCGGTCATCACTTGGGACGTTCCCGGCAAGTCGATGAACGTGCTGACGATGGACGGTGCGCAGGCGCTGAACGACCTGATCGACCGGGCCTTGGCGGACGAGGCCGTGAAGGGCATCGTCATCACCAGCGGCAAGAAGGATTTCGCCGGTGGCATGGACCTGAAGGTCATCGCCGGCATGAAGGATCGCGGCGGCGCGCAGGGCGTCTTCGACGGCGTGATGACGCTGCACAGCCTTTTGCGCAAGATCGAGCTTGCGGGCATGGACCCCAAGACCAAGAAGGGCGGAAAGCCGGTCGCGGCCGCCCTGCCCGGCACCGCGCTTGGCATCGGGCTGGAGCTGCCGCTGGCGACGCATCGCATCTTTGCCGCCGACAATCCGCGCGCCAAGATCGGCCTGCCCGAGATCATGGTCGGCATCTTCCCCGGCGGCGGCGGCACCACCCGTCTGGTGCGCAAGCTGGGCGCCATGATGGCCGCCCCCTTCCTGCTGGAAGGCAAGCTGTCGGACCCTAAGAAGGCCAAGGCCGCAGGCCTGATCGACGAGGTGGTGGATGATCCCGTCGCCGCCGCCCGCGAATGGGTCCTGGCCGCGAAGGACGCCGACATCGTCAAGCCATGGGACGCCAAGGGCTACAAGATGCCGGGCGGAGAGCCGTTCCATCCGGCCGGCTTCATGACCTTCGTGGGTGCATCCGCGATGGTGCATGGCAAGACCATGGGCGTCTATCCGGCGGCCAAGGCGCTCCTGTCAGCGGTCTATGAAGGCTCGATGGTGCCGTTCGACACCGCCCTTAAGATCGAGGCGCGCTGGTTCACCAACGTTCTGATGAACCCCAGCAGCGCCGCGATGATCCGCAGCCTGTTCATCAACAAGGAAGCGCTGGAGAAGGGCGCGAACCGCCCCGAGGCACCGGACCAGACGGTGCGCAAGGTCGGCATCCTTGGCGCCGGCATGATGGGCGCGGGCATCGCTTATGTCAGCGCCATGGCCGGGATCGAGGTCGTGCTTATCGACGCGAGCCAAGACAGTGCCGACCGCGGCAAGGCCTATTCTGAGAGCCTGCTGGACAAGGCCATCAGCCGCAAGAAGTCCACCGAGGAGAAGAAGGCCGAAGTTCTTGGCCGGATCACCGCCACGACGGACTATGCCGCGCTTGAGGGCTGCGACCTGATCGTCGAGGCTGTCTTCGAGGACCCGCAGGTCAAGGCCGAGGTGACGAAGCGCGCCGAGGCGGTCATCCCGCAGGACGCGATCTTTGCGACCAACACCTCGACCCTGCCGATCAGCGACCTGGCGCGCGCCAGCGCCCGGCCGGACCAATTCATCGGCATCCACTTCTTCAGCCCCGTGGACAAGATGCTGCTGGTCGAGATCATCAAGGGCCGCGAAACCGGACCCCGCGCCGTCGCCAAGGCGCTGGACTTCGTGCGCCAGATCCGCAAGACGCCGATCGTGGTGAACGACGCCCGCTTCTTCTACTGCAACCGCTGCATCCTGCCCTACATCAACGAGGGCGCGCGGATGATCACCGAGGGCGTCTCGCCGGTGCTGGTGGACAATGCCGCCCGCCAGCTGGGCTTCCCGGTGGGGCCGATCCAGCTCTGCGATGAGACCTCGATTGATCTCGGCGCGAAGATTGCCCGCGCCACCAAGGCGGCGATGGGCGATGCCTATCCGGACA
>JAYZBS010000181.1:0-8666 GCA_036338635.1 Pseudomonadota bacterium
ATGAAGCGCCGCAAAGGCATAGCTCTGCGCCGAACGGACGACATCGTAACCCTCTGCACGAAGCTCGTCCGAGACCGAACGGCGGATGCGGTTGCAGATATCGATCGCGTTCGACACCCCGACCAGCCGTGGTGCGGCCACTGCCTCGTGGATGCTCATGTCGAAGTCCACCATATTGATGATCCCTTGCGCGACAGTCGGCGCGATATAGCTGCCGCCCGGTGCCCCGATGACGATCGAGGGCATGTCCCCTTCAAAGACCATCGTCGGCGCGGCGGAACTGGCCCGTCGCTTGCCCGGCGCGATCGAGGCCGCACGGCCTGGCCGGGGATCGAAGCGCCCCATCAGCCCATTATACATGAAGCCAAGGCCGTCGGTGATCGCGCCCGACGGGCTGCCAAGGGAGTGGGTCAGGGCGACGGCATTGCCGTCCTTGTCGATGACCGAGATATGCGTCGTGTCGCGCTGAGACATGTCAAGACGATCAACATTCGCGCGCTCGCCCTGCTTGATGCGGGAGGCGATTTCGGCGGCATGGGCCTTGTTCAGAAGCTTGTCCACTGGAACATCGACATAGGCCGGATCGCCCATGTAAAGGTCCTTGTCTATCGTCATATGCTTCATCGCCTCGAAGAGGGTGCGAACATATTCGGTCGATCCATGGCCCATCGACTTGAGGTCGAAATGCTCAAGAATGTGCAGCAGTTCGATCATGGGAAAACCGGAACCCGGTGGCGGGCTGGAGGCGATCTTGCGGCCGCGATATTCACCCCAGACCGGCTGCGCCTTGCTGATCCGGTATTGGGCCAAATCCTCAAGTCCGATCAAGCCGCCGTTTGCCGCGAAGTCCGCCGCGATCTGCTCGGCGATTTCGCCGGTATAGAAGATGTCCGATGAGCCGCTTTGAGCGACCCGTTCCAGCGTGCGGGCCAGGTGGGGATTCTTCAGTAGGCTGCCCACCGGACGCAGACCGCCATCCTCGTTGAAATAAACCTGCCGCCCGGTACTGGATAGGCGCAGCTTGTCCAGCGTATTGATCTGCCCATCGCCGGCCTGATCCTTGGCCCAGTACCAGTGCATGTGCGGCCGGATCATGAACCCGTCGGCGGCGTAACGGATCGCAGGCGTGATCAGGTCCGCCCAGTCCCAGGTGCCATAATCTCGCAGCGCCGTCTCGTAGCCCTTGAGCGAGCCCGGGGTGCAGCAGGCCAGATAGCCGATCTCGGAGATGTTGTCCTTGAGGATGAAGCCGAAGCCGTCGCGGCTCTGCCCGATCAGCTTGTCGAGCCACATGTCCGGCGTCGCAGCCAAAGGGGCGAGTGCATAGAATTCGAGGACCTCGTGGATGCCGCGCTTCGGCATATAGACCTGCATCGAGCCGAAACCGCCGATCCCACACATCTGCGGATCGACGACGCCTTGCACAAAGGCACAGGCCAGCGCTGCATCCATGGCATTGCCGCCGCGTTCCAGGACGACAGCGCCGGCCTCGACAGCTTCGGGTTGGGGGGCGACGATGGTCGCATTTCCGATCACGCGCGGATCTCCTTCAGTGTACGGGTCAGAAACGCCTTCACGGCGTCGATGCATTTCAGCCGATCATGGGAGACACCGGCGATTTCGTCGAAGGTCACATTGACACCGGCCGCCTCGAACGACCGTTGCAGGCTGCGCAGCCGTTCAGGGCGTGTCTTTCCTGCGTCATTCGCACCCTCCATGTGATAAGCCGAGCCGGGGCGGTGCGTGATCTCCCAGGTCTCCAGGTCAAGCCCGCCGACGACCATCTGCACGGGCACCCGCGCCAAGGCATCGGCATCGAAGGGCCGACCGAACCGGGCGGACAGATCGCGCACGCCGACCCACCAGTCGCGATCCGGGTCCAGCAGCGTGACCGAACCCGGCGCCCCGATCGAGGCCGCCCAGAGCCGTTCCGGATGCAGGATCGCGAAGCGATGGGCAAAATGACCGCCGCCCGAATAGCCAAAGATCGCGAATTTTGACCAGTCCTGCCCGTATTTTGCGCCCATCTCGGCGACCATCGACAGCAGCACCTGATCATAGCGAATGTCGCCCTCCGCCAGATACTTATAGGCCGAACGTGCACCGTCCCCGCGCACGCCGACCGGAAAGATGGGGCACAGGATCGCGCAGTCGTTGTAAAGACCGAACTCGGCGAAGCCGTCGCGGAATTCCAGCGCCGAGGTGCGGCCGGTGCCGTGGACCGCGACAAGCAGATCGACCTTGCGACCTTCGGCCGCAGCCGGCGGCACATAGAGCAGCATATGAAAGCGTGGATCGGCGGCCGAGGCGAAAATCGCCGTTTCGCCATAGTCATACACCGCGCGCGCGCGTTCGGCCGCGCCGCTCGTTCCCAATTCCTGCATTATCTCTCCTGCGGGTCTTCCATCCGAGGCGAGGCCCGAAGGCCCCGCCTGCAAAGATTGTGTCTTGCCTATTCGCCGGCCTGCCGAACCTCATAGGCCAGCGTGTACATGTCGGCACGCGGCGAGAAGCTGATGTCGTCCCGGGCGCCGACGACGACGTTTTCGTAATGCAGCGGCAGCAGCCACTGGTCATCGAACACCAGCTCGGACACCTCTTGCAGCAGCGGCTCGCGTTCGGCATCCACCAGCGTCGCGGTTGCCTCGTCCAGCAGCGCGTCTACTTCGGGGATAGCGATGCCGCCACCATTGTAGCGCCCAGTGCCTTTTTCGACATCCCGCGATGCGATCAGTGCAACTGCGGGGTTGGACACCTCGCCCGTGTTCACGCCCCAGGAACCCAGGAAAAACGAGTATTCCCCGTCCGAGTAGCGGTTCGAATAGACCGACCACGGCAGGACCTCGACCTTGGTATCGATGCCGATCCGCGTCAGCATCTGCCCGATGGCCTGAACGATCTGACTGTCGTTGGTATAGCGGCCAGAGGGGCCGTGGACCGTCATGGCAAAGCCGTCGGGATAGCCCGCCTCGGCCAGAAGCGCGCGGGCGGCCTCGGGGTCATAGGCGACTTCTTCGACCTCGTCGGAGTGGCCAAAGAAGCCCTCGGCCACGAATTGATGCGCGACGGTGCCGTTGTCCTGCATCACCCGCTGCACGATGGCATCGCGGTTCAGCGCCATCAGCAGCGCCTTGCGCACCCGCTCATCCTTGAACGGGTTGTCGATGGCCGAGCCGTCCTTGGCCGTCACGAACGGCGTCTGATCGCGCGCCACGTCCATGCCCATATAGACCAGCCGCGAGGACTGGCCGCGCACGATCTGCAGATCGTCCCGTGCCTCGACCCTGCCGACGCCCTCGGCAGGAAGCGCCTCGATCAGCCCCAGATCGCCGGCAAGAAGCGAAGCGAGGCGGCCGCCCTCGTCGGGAACCATGCGCAATGTCACCGCACTCCAGTCGGCGGGGCCGGCCATGTACTCATCGTTTCGGGTCAGCTCTACCCGGTCGCCGGGCGTGTAGGAAACCAGCCGGAACGGCCCGGTGCCGACCGCCGCCGTACCGTTCTCGAAAGCGCTGACATCTGCATCGGCAAATTCGCTGCTGATGATCCGGATACGGCTGAGCGAATTCAGGATCATCGGATCAGGCACGGTCGTTTCAACCAGCACAGTATGCGGATCCTCGGCCGTCACCGAGGCGATGTTGCGCGTATAGGCCGCAAAAGCCTGGCTTGGCTTGTCACGTGCCCGGATCAGGGAGGCCACGACATCCTCGGCGTCGAAGGTACTGCCGTCATGGAACGTAACATCGTCGCGCAGATGGAAGCGCCAATGCGTATCGTCGACGATCTCCCATTCGGCCGCAAGCTGGGGCTTGTTCTCGGCCGCACCGCCCCGGTTGATAAGGCTGTCCCAGATGTGACGGCTGGTCGCATTGTTGGGCGAGTTGGAATCCTCGTGCGGGTCCAGCGAGGTGATGGGAGATGCCAGTCCAATCGCGAGGGTCGCGTCCTGTGCAGCGACCGGCGCCGCGGTGAGAATGGCGGCCGCCAGTGCGGAACTGGCGCATAGAGTGGCTCGACTAGCTTTCGCGCTGATCGTCATGTCGTCTCCCTTGTGTTGAACCAGAGGCGGCCAGACCTTCTTGTGGGGGCCGTCAGGCTGCGTTGAGGCTGATCAAGCAAGCAGAAAAAACATTCTGTCAAACTCGAAATAATTTCGTTTCGTACAGTGATACAGAACTTTAGATAGCGGGGGTGAGCAACGTGCAAGAGGCGAGAATGCAAGAATATACTGTAGAGTCAGTAGATAAGGCGTTTGACCTACTGGTTCAGGTCGCGCGAGATCAAGGTCTCGGCGTAACCGAACTGGCGAAAAAATGCGGTTTAACGAAGTCGCGGGCATTCCGTTTGTTGCATACAATGGAACAGCGGGGCTTCGTCTCGCGAACGGCGGAAAGTACCTATCGGCTTGGGACCGGAATGCTGGTTCTAGGAATCACCGCCAGCTCGCAGATCGATCTGATCCGCTTCGCGACCCCAATTTTGGAAGACCTCTGCCAGCGGGTGAATGAGACGGTGCAGCTACGTGCCGTGGATGGGACCGAGGCTCTTTGCATTGCCAAGGCCGAGCCGTCACGCGATCTGCGTGTGCACGCGAATGTAGGGCGCCGCCGACCACTCTACGCTGGGTCACCCAAGTGTCTGCTCGCATTCCAGAACCCCAAATTTATCGAGCGGTGTGTTCCTCTCCGCCCCAAGCCGCTGACGGACAACACCCCCCGTTCGCGCGGACTTATCTTGGCCGAGTTAGAGCGTATCCGCGCGCAGGGTTACTGCGTCAGTCGCGGGGAGGTCAGCGAACATCAGGTTTCTTGCGCCGCTCCCGTCTTCACCATCGATAATTCTATCGTAGCGACAATTCATGTGGTTGCGCCCGCTTTCCGGATCGGCGCGTCCGAGTTGGAGCACATCATCCGTGTTACAACGCAATCAGCGTTGAAGCTGTCTACCGCCCTGGGCTGGAGCGATGAGCGCTAGGCCGCTGATGCCACCTGCTGGAACCTGATAGGAGCGACGACTGAGGAGTACACAACTTAGCTGATGCGCGAAAAGGTGGTCTCGATGTTAGGGCAGGGTGACCCAGTAAAGCATCCCCCCTGCGGTCCAACATATCCGCAACTCGCGGCCGGTGTTGAGCAGTCTTTTCTCATAGATCGAGCAGAAAGGGCTGGCTCATCAGCATTCTTAATGCGCGCCCTCTTTCGGCCATCGCCTGGTAACGCGATGCTCGCCCGTTAACTGTAGCCGGAAATCCGGGTCCTACTCTGAACGACAGGAATTGACAGCGAGGGTTGCCAACAGAGAAGCTGAAGGCTGAAGAGACGATTCCGTTTTGGGTTTGCGCTCGATAACCTCTGCGGAGCCCATGCGCGAACTTGGCGACACCATTCTTTTTTCAGCCACCGACCTGATGCGGTTCATGGGCTATGCCCATGCTACCTCGCTGGATCTGCAGCGCCTGAGGGGCGAGGGGCCGGAGCCCAGCGAGGACAGCGAGGATGCAGCACTGTTGCAGAAGCAGGGCGATGCCCATGAGGCTGCGCATCTGGCAAAACTAAAGGCGGCGGGCAAGAGAATTGTCGAGATTGCGCGGGGCAATCTTACCTGCGATGCAGATGCTACGCGCCGTGCTTTTGCAGATGGCGCTGAGGTGGTGTTTCAGAGCGAGTTCCTGTCCGGAAACTGGGGTGGCTGGTCGGACTTTCTCGAGCGGGTGGATCGCCCTTCGGCTCTGGGTTCCTTCAGCTACGAGGTCGCCGACACCAAGCTCAAGCGGCGCCCCCATCCCAAGCATGTGCTGCAGCTGGTGCTTTATTCCGACCTGCTCGCCGACGTTCAGAGCGTGGCGCCTGAGCACGCGCATGTGGAGCTGGGGACGGGCGAGCGGGCCACTCTGCGTCTGGCCGATTACGCGCATTACGCCCGGGCGGCACGGGGCCGGCTGGAAAGCTTCGTGGCGGACCCGGTCCTGACGCGACCTGTGCCCACGGCCGATTGCGGCCTTTGCCGCTGGGCGGGGCATTGCGAGAGTGTGTGGAGGGCAGAGGACAGCCTCCACAATGTCGCCAATATCAGCCGCGGGCAGGTGAAGAAGCTCGAGACGGCGGGTATCCGGACCATGGAGGGATTGGCCGGTCTGGACCACCCGATACGCGGACTGGCAGAGAACACCCGCCTGCGCCTGGTCACGCAGGCTCGCCTGCAGCATGCCCGCAAGAGTGGCGCGCCTTCCTTCGAGCTGCGCCCGTTCGAGCCTGCCAAGGGCGTTGATCTGCTCCCCGAACCGCAACCGGGAGATATCTTCTACGACATTGAGGGTGATCCGCATTATGAGGGCGGGCTTGAGTACCTCCATGGTGTCTGGGGTGACGGCCGGTTCCAAGCCTTCTGGGGGCACGACCATGCCGCTGAAGCGTCGGCCCTAGCCGAGCTTTTGTCGTTCTTCCGGGAACGGCTCCAGGCCTATCCGAAGGCGCGGATCTATCAGTATGCTCCCTATGAGATTACCGCACTGCGGCGGCTTACGACCAAGTACGGGATCGGCGAGGCCTTCCTCGACCGCCTCTTGCGCGAGCGGCGCTTCGTCGACCTCTTCGCCGTCGTGCGGGGTGGGCTGATCGCATCCGAGGCCAATTACTCCTCCTGACCGACGCAGATCTGCGTCTCGACCTACGCCGTACGGTGGCGAGGGTCGGGAGGGCCCTGATCGGCGCGGCGCGGCAGGTGTCGCTGATCGCGTCGATCATCCTCTGCGCCTCGATCATCATTGGCGTGCTGGCGATGAGCATGCCGGGCGTAAAGATCACCTCGCTGGTCCTGTCGGTCTCGAACGACGTCACGGCCGCGCTGCTGCTGCCTGCGCTGGCTTGCCTTGTCCTTGGGATGGAGGTGCCGACGACGGCGGCCGATGTTATCTGCGTGTCGGTAGCGGGGCCGGCATTGACTTCGCTCGGCCCGGAGCCGCTGCAGGCGCATCTCTTCGTCTTCTGGTTCGCGCTGCTATCGACCATCACGCGGCCGGTCTGCGGGGCGGTCTTCATCGCGGCCCGCTTGGCGCAGGAGAACTGGCTGCGGGTGGCCACGACGGCGATGGCGCTTGGTGTCGGCCTCTACCCCATCCCGCTCGGCACGATAGCGCGTCCCGACCTGATCCGGCTGGCCGACGCGCCGGGGGCGGCGCTGCTGTCCGCCACCTTGGTGGGCGGCGGATGCGTGGTCATCTCCTATGCCCTGGTCGGGTTGCGAGGATCGGTGCGGACAGCCTTGGCGCTGATGTTGGGCATGGCGATGATCTCTGTCAGCCTGGGCGGGGAAGGGCGGACACTTGTGCAGCCGCCCGTCGGATGACACGCGGTCCGCATCAGTTGTATCTGCGGAGCGCGGTGACCCTGAGGGCCGCTTTTCCGTGGGCCGCGATGGCGCGGCACCAGCCGTCGAATTCCTCGTCGGACAGGCCATAGCGTTCCAGGGCCTCTTCGCGGGGTATCAGGCCGTGTGTCACCGCCAGCACCACCGTCTGCTTTCGGCTGGCGACCCAGCGGGTATCGGCATCGGGAAGATCGGCGACGCTCAGGATGCGGCCGTCGTCGAGCGTGACGATGCGAGGGTTCCGGGACTTCTTTAAAAACATGACAAACCTTTTACGTTACCTGGGCGTCATCCGACGCGGATCATTGGGCGGGCAAGGCCATCTGTCGGCGTCGCCCAAATTGCAGAAAGCAGGTCCAGCCGTCGTGGTGGTGGCCAAGCAGCATCGCTGAAGGACGCAGAGGGAACGGCCGTGAATGCCTATACTGTGTCGCCGCCCCGACAGCCCTCTTAGCCCCCTTGATCGGGTGCGATGACGTGCTGGATCAGGAGGTTCTGATCACACCCCAGGTGATCGCCTGATGCTGCAGCCTCTCGTGCAGATCCCTATATTCGGGATTGTGCGAATAGGCGCCGATGGCAGAGATGATCATTGTCAGATCCTTTGCCGAAACGAACGGTCGAAGGTCGACTTGCTGCAGGTTCTGACCCATGGAATACCCATCCAACTTGTAAATAATGTACAAGTTTATCTAAGCCGGACATGTGACCGGACAGAACTTGTCTTTTCGCACAGGTTTCAGTGCAGACTGCTCGGTCCCTGCGCCGCCAGGTCTTTGTGGACGGATATCGCACGGCAGGTGCGAACGGCGTACCCATGACCGGGGAACAGACATCTGCCCCGAGAGACGGCAGCTCCCGACCATGTTAAAGAACGGCGCAGGTATGCGCACCGGGCTTCGGGGGCAACAATGGCGGGGCGGGTTCGCCCCGTGGTAGAGTAAATTTAACTTGAGATGACACATGGGCCGGAAGGGTATGCACTCACGCCTGTTTGATCGCGCCCGCAACTCGTCGTGCCCCGGGTGCCGTGCCTCAAAAGCAGAGGTCTATGCCATGATGCAACGCTGCAGACTTGCAACAATACGTATTGAAGTATTTTTTCTCGTCACCTGCTTGGTTGCGACGCAAGCGGGCGCTCAGGCAGGCGGGAACGGGCTTCCGACGGCCGAAGAGATATGGCGGCATCTGCCACCGCTCAGCGGAGAATTAAGGCGTACGTCCGAACCGGCGGTTCCGCCGCAGCCCAGCTCCGGCGCTGATGAGCCCGAAGCGGAGCAGAGACGCGGGAATGACCC
>JAYZBS010000182.1:0-8846 GCA_036338635.1 Pseudomonadota bacterium
TAGCCGTCCTCGGCCAGACCCGCGCCCACGGGGTCGATGGCCTTGGGGCTGAACAGCTCGCCGATGTATCCGGTTACGGTCCAGTCGCCCGGATACATCAGGTTGTACCCGATCAGCCAGTACATGATCCCCGCGATGGCAAAGAGCGAGATGTTCTTGAACAGCTGCGTCGTGACGTTCTTCGACCGCACCAACCCGGCTTCCAGCATTGCGAAGCCTGCGGCCATCCACATGACTAGGAAGCCGCCGATCAGGAACAGGAGCGTGTTGAAGATGTAAGCGACGTCCGCGCTGACCGCGGCAGCCGCCTCCACGGGCGCCGCGACGTCCTGGGCGGCAGCGGGACTGGCTGCCAGCGCCGCAAGCGTCGCGATGAGCGGGAGGGTCTTTTGCATGTGTTAACCTCGCATCAAGCCACAGCCGCCGGACCGGCTGTTGTCGCACCTTTCATCAGCAATTCAGGCCTTGCGGCAAAGCGGTGCCGAGAAAACAATCGGCGTGAATCCGGAACTGCCCGCAGAACGGGCGGATTCGAACGCCGGGGCCGAAGAAACGGGCAGGATTTGCGCGGCATCAACGTCATGGTGCCCGCAGCCTGTGCAACCTGCCCGCGACAAGGTCATTGCCGCCCCTCGCGCTGGCCCGCCTATGGGGCATCACGGATTGGTCAGCCCAATTCCCCTGCCCCACGTCTTGCTGTAGGGTGTCGGCAATTCTGGCCGGATCAACCGGCATAGCAGTCACGCAGGCACCCGACGCATGAAAAGACCGACCGGCACCCCGCCCCGCACGGGCAAGAGCCCTGTTGCCGACAAGCGCTCGGCGCCTACGGCCGCGCCCCAGAAGCCGCGCAAGGTCCGCAGGCATCGCAGGCCGCGTCGCGGCGGCATCCTCGGATGGATTGCGGGTTTCGTGACGCTGATCTGGCGGATCATCTGGGGGTCGATCTGGCGGTTGGCGATGGTCGTGGCGCTGATCATCGGCGCGGCCACCACCTATTTCTATATCGGCCTGCCCGAACCCGAGGACCTGTTCGACGCCCGCGCCCGTGGCAGCGTCACCATGCTGGACCACGAAGGCCGCGTCTTCGCCTGGCGGGGCGAGACCTATGGCGCCGTGCGCAGCGAGGATATCGCCCCGGTCCTGAAGGAGGCCGTGATCTCGACCGAAGATCGCCGCTTCTACCGCCATCTGGGCGTCAGCCCGCGCGGCATCGCCAGCGCCATCCGCATCAACCTGGCCGCTGGCCGCGGCCCGCTGGAGGGGAACGGCGGTTCGACCATCACCCAGCAGGTCGCCAAGCTGCTGTGTCTTGGCGACACCTTCGACCCGACCCGCTTCGCCGACGAGGCCGAGTTCGAGGCCGACTGCCGGTCCGGCGGCGTCTGGCGGAAGATCAAAGAGGTTCCCTATGCCTTTGCCATGGAGGCGAAGTACAGCAAGGACGACATCCTCAACATCTACATGAACCGGTCCTACCTCGGCGCCGGCGCGCGGGGTTTCGAAGCCGCCAGCCAGCGCTATTTCAACAAGCCGGCCAGCCAGGTGAACGCTCAGGAAGCGGCGATGCTGGCGGGCCTGCTGCGGGCGCCCAGCTATTATGCGCCCACCGCAAACCTTGAACGCAGCCAGGAACGCGCCAACGTGATCCTGGGCCTGATGGGCGAGGAAGGATACCTGACCCCGGCCGAGGTCGCCGAGGGCCGCGCCAGCCCCGCCACCCTGTCGCAGGCCGCCAAGGCGCGGGCCGGCGGCTATTTCGCCGACTGGCTGATGGAATCCGGTCCCGGCTTCCTGACCAGCGAGACGACCGAGGACGTGACCATCAGGACGACCTTCGACCAAGGCATCCAGCGCGCCGCAGAACGCGCGCTGAAGCAGGTCTTCGATGAGAAGCTGAAGGAAGGTTCGGACGTCGAGGCGGCGGTGGTTGTCATGTCGGCGGACGGCGCCGTGCGTGCCATGCTGGGCGGCCGCGACACCACCGTGAACGGCGCTTTCAACCGCGCGACGCAGGCCAAGCGGCAGACCGGGTCAAGCTTCAAGCCCTTCGTCTTCGCCGCCGCGCTCGAGGCGGGGTATTCGCCCTCGGACACGGTGCAGGACGCGCCGCTGACGATCCGGATACCGGGCGGCAAGAACTGGTCGCCGCAGAACTATACCCGCACCTACCGTGGACCGGTTTCGTTGACCACCGCGCTGGCGCAGTCGCTGAACACCTCGACCATCCGCCTGCAGGAAGCCGTGGGCCGCGACCAGGTGATCCGCGTGGCCCATGATTTCGGCATCGTCAGCAACCTGACCCGCAGCCCGTCGCTTGGCCTGGGCGCGTCTGAGGCGACGCTGCTGGAACTGACCGGCGCCTATGCGGGCATCCGAAACGGCGGCACTTCGGTGCTGCCTTACGGCTTGGTCGAGCTGACCATGCAGGGCGACGAACGTCCGTTGATGGGCCAGTCGGGCGGCTTGGGCCAGCGCGTGATCAGCCAGCGCGCGGCGGGGCAGCTGATCTACATGATGCAGAAGGTCATTCAGGACGGCACCGGCCGCCGCGCCAGCCTTGGGTCGCGTCCTGCCGCAGGCAAGACCGGCACGACCAGCAGCTATCGCGACGCGTGGTTCGTAGGCTTCACCGAGCAGTACGTGACCGGCGTGTGGATGGGTTATGACGACAACACGCCTCTGTCGGGCGTGACCGGTGGCGGCCTACCGGCCGAGATCTGGCAGGCCGTCATGTCCGAGATTCACAAGGACCTGCCGGAGCTGGCGCTGTCGACCGTGTCGCCCGATGGCAGCGGCATCATCATGTCGCAGGGCGAATCGACGCCGCGCGTCGTGACCAGCGGGTCTGCCGACGATCCGCTAGCGGCGGCGCTGGCCGGGGTGATGAACGGGGTCGAAGCCGAGCGCACTGGCCGCGTCGTCACCGCCCCCACCGAGGTGACGGCCCCGCAGACACCGGGCGACAGCGCCGGGGCCAGTTCGGACGATGCGCTCAGCCGGGCGCTGAACGGGATCCTGGGCAACAACTGACGACTTGCGGTGGACAAGACAAAGCCCCGTCCGACGTTTCGGACGGGGCTTTCGTTTGGGACCGTGCGTGATGGACGAAGCGGCTTCAACCCGCCTGCTGCAGGTCGGCCGTCAGCCCCGGCAGGCTGCCTTGACGGCGGGCCAGCATGGCGCCGATCTCGGCTCGTTCGCTGGCCAGCATGTTCACGCCTTCGATGATGATGTTGAAGTACAGATCTCGGCCCGACCGGTCAGAGACATGCCATTCCACCTCCATCGGGGCGCGTCCGTTCAGATAGGCGACCGATGTCACGGCATAGAAGCTCTTCAGCGGGCGCGCACCGGTCACCTCGATGCGGGATCCGATGAATTCCCGGAAGCGCTTGCCGTACTTGCGCCCGATATAGCCCTGGAACGCCTGCCGATAGGCCGCGAACTCGGCCGCGCCGGCCTGCCGGGCGGCGGGCCCCAGTGCGGACCGGGCGATCACGTCGACATCGGCATAGCGGGCGAAGATCGCTTCGAACTGCTGATACATCTGCGGGGCGGGCTGGCCAGAGTTGATGACCTGATACACCTCTCCCAAGGATCGGTCGATCAGCGCCCGCGCGCCACCCGCGTCCAGCGCCAGCGCCCGTCGCGGCATCGCCGCCATGGCGCCGGCCGAGGCCAGCAGGGTCAGGAACCCGCGCCGGTCACTCGGCATAGGGGTCGATCGCGGCATCGTCATAGGGGTCATATTCGGCACGCTCTTCTCCCAAATCGTGGCGTCGGTTCATCAGCCAGATCAGCCGCAACTGGGCATAGCTATCCGCACTACCCTGCAGGATGCCATCGACACTGTCACCGAACCGCGCTCGATCACCGGCTTTTGAGGCGACGCGCAGCCCGAACACGGCCGCGGCCGCCTTGTCGTCCAGCACATGGTAGAGCGGGTCGATCAGCAGGTCGACCACCTGCCCCACCGCATCGCGCTGCGTCGACGGGCCCAGAACCGGCAGTTCCAGATAGGCGCCCTCGGGGACGCCCCAGACGGCCAATGTCTCTCCGAAGTCGGTGTCGCGCTCGGTCACGCCGAAGCCGGCGGCGGCCGGGTCGAAGAGCCCGCCAAGGCCAAGCGTGCTGTTCACCGCAAAGCGCGTCAGGTTCTGGCCAGCGTTCCCCGGCCGCCCTTGCAGCAGCCCGTTCACCACCTTGACCGGCAGCGACAGGTTGCGCCCGGCATTGATCACCATCTGCAGCGGCCCGATGGGCGCGTCCGGGTCGCGCGGGCCGGCGTCGTCCCCTTTCAGACGCTCTGCCACCGGGCCGATCACCCGCGCGTCCAGCCCCTTGTTGAAGGCGTGGACGCGGCGGTTCTGCGACTCGAACGGGTCGTTGATCGTCACACCGTCTCGCTGGACGGGCTGCGACACGCAACCCGCCATGACGAGCCCGGCCAGAAGGCAGACAAGGCGTCGGCCTGTCGGTAACAACTTCACCAGAATCATGGCCTTTCCGTTCGTCCACCCGGCACTAAGGGTATCTTTACCTGCACGTGGTGATATGGTCCGCGCAAAATCGAGACAAGCCCTGTCGCTTGTCGGCAACCTGGCGCGGCTGCATCGCCGCGAAGCTCAAGGCACGATCATGGTCCGAAGCGCGACACTTCATGACGGGACACGCGAGCTGCGTGCGGCCCGCGCCACCGGCTGGCGCCTGTTCCTGGCGGTGGCGGTCTTCTCGGCTGTGGTGAACCTTCTGATGCTGACCGGACCGCTCTTTATGCTGCAGGTCTATGACCGCGTGCTGGCGTCGCGCAGCACCGAGACGCTGACGGCGCTGTTCATCCTAGTGATCTTCCTGTTCCTGCTGATGGGTATCGTGGACCTGATCCGGAACCGCGTGATGCAGCGGATCGCCGCGCGGTTCCAGGACCGGATGGAGGGGCGGGTCTTCTCGGCCGCGCTGCGTGAGGGGGCCCTGCGCGGCGACGAATCGGCCACGACCGCCGGCGGAATGCGCGACCTGGATGCGGTCCAGCGGCTGTTGGGTTCGCCAGTGACGCTGGCGCTTTTCGACCTGCCCTGGGCACCGCTGTTCCTGGCGGCCGTCTATATCTTCCATCCGCTGCTGGGCGTGGTCGCGACCGTCGGCGGGGCGATTTTAATTGCCACGACGATTGCGAACCGGACCCTGACCAAGGCGCCTCTGCAGGGCTCGGCCCAGGCCGGGGCGCAGGCGCAGCGCATGGCCGACCTTTACCGTGACGAGGGCGAGGTCATCGGCGCCTTGGGAATGCGCGGCGCGACCTTCGCCCGCTGGCGCAAGGCCCGGGAACAGGCGCAGCAGGATTCGGTCCGCGCGGGCGACCTGTCCTCGGGCTTCAGCGTCTTCTCGCGCAGCTTCCGGCTGTTCCTGCAAAGCGCGATGCTGGCGGCCGGCGCCTGGCTTGTGCTGCGGCAGGAACTGACGCCGGGGGCGATGATCGCCAGTTCGATCATGATGGGTCGTGCCCTGGCGCCGGTGGACCAACTGGTCGGCGGCTGGCCGGCGGTCCAGGCCGCGCAGGATGGCTGGGCGCGGCTGGCGGGCCTGCTGTCGCGCCATGCGCCCGAAACTCCACGCACCGCCCTGCCCCGCCCCGAAGCGCGGCTCGAGGTGCGCAACCTGTCGGTCGCGCCACCCGGCGATGGCACCGCGACGCTGCGCGGCGTCAGCTTCGGCATCGCGCCCGGAAGCGCTCTCGGCGTGATCGGGCCGTCCGGGGCGGGCAAGTCGACGCTGGCGCGGGCGCTGATCGGCGCCTGGCCGGTGGGCGCGGGCAGCATCCGGCTTGGTGGTGCGACGCTGGACCAGTTTCACCCCGACGTCCTGGGCGGGCTGATCGGTTACCTGCCGCAGCAGGTGACCCTGTTCGACGGCACCATCGCCCAGAACATCGCGCGTCTGGCCGAGACACCAGACCCCGATCGCGTCGTTCGCGCTGCGCAGGCGGCTGCCGCGCACCAGATGATTCTGGACCTGCCGCAGGGCTATGACACGCGGATCAGCCAGACCGCCGGCCGCCTGTCGGGGGGCCAGATCCAGCGGATCGGCCTGGCGCGGGCGCTTTATCCCGACCCAGTGCTGCTGGTCTTGGACGAGCCGAACTCGAACCTCGACAACCAGGGATCCGAGGCGCTGAACCAAGCGATCCGGCGGCTGAAGTCGCAGGGCGGCGCCGTGGTCATCATGGCCCACCGCCCCGCAGCGATCAACGAGTGCGAAAACCTGCTGGTCCTGGAAGGCGGGCAGCGGCGCGCCTTCGGGCCGCGCGACAAGGTGTTGGAACAGATGGTGCAGAACTCGGCCCAGATCCTGAAGGCCCAGACAGCCGGACAGAGGGGCGGCGTCGCATGAGCGGGCCGGACGACAACCGCTGGCCGGTGCGCGGCCCGATCATCGCCGGGTTGGTCGCCGTCATCGTGCTGGTCGGCGGCTTCGTGGCCTGGGCCATGGCCACCCAGATCTCGGGTGCGGTCGTCGCCTCGGGTCAGGTCGAGGTCGAACAGCAGCGCCAGATCGTGCAGCACCCCGACGGCGGCGTGGTCGAGGCGATCGCCGTGTCCGAGGGTGAATCGGTCGAGGCGGGCGACCTGCTGCTGTCGCTGGACGGCACGCTTCTGCAAACCGAGCACACCATCGTCGAAGGCCAGTATTTCGAGATCCTGGCCCGCCGCGGCCGGCTGGAGGCCGAGCGCGCCGGTGCCGACGACATCACCTTCCCGCCGCTGCTGGTCGAAGCCGCGGCAGGCTCGGGCGAATTGCGGGCCCTGATGGAGGGGCAGGCCAGCCTGTTCCGCACCCGTCTTGAGACCATCCGCCAGTCGCTGGACCAGTTGGCCAAACAGTCCGACCAGGTCGATGCCGAGGTCGAGGGGATCGACGCACAGATCGCCGCCCTTGCCGCACAGCGCGAGCTGATCGGCCAGGAACTGGCCGACCAGCGAAGCCTGCTGGACCGGGGCCTGGCACAGGCGTCCCGTGTCCTGAGCCTTGAACGAGAGGCCGCGCGTCTGGACGGTCAGTTGGGCGCCCTGCAGGCCGACCGCGCCGCCGCCCTAATCCGCCAGACCGAGCTTGAGATCCAGCGCCTGCGCCTGACGGCCGAGCGTCGCGAACAGGCGGAAACCGAATTGCGCGATCTGGGCTATCGCGAACTGGAGCTTGCCGAGCGCCGGCGCAGCCTGCTGGAGCAGATCAGCCGGCTGGAGATCAGGGCCCCGGTGTCGGGCCTTGTCTACAACATGCAGGTCACCACGCCGCGATCGGTCGTCAGGCCGGCGGACCCACTGCTCTATGTGATCCCGCAAGACCGGCCGCTGGTGATCGGCGCGCGCGTCTCGACGATCAATATCGACGAGATCCAGCTGGGTCAGCCGGTGGTGCTGCGCTTCTCGGCCTTCTCGTCGCGGACCACGCCCGAGATCGACGGACGGCTGGACCGCATCTCGGCCGACGCGCTGATCGACGAGGCGACACGTACGCCCTATTACCGCGCCGAAATCTCGATTCCGCCGCAGGAGCTGGACAAGCTGGGCGAGCTGGCACTGGTCCCCGGCATGCCCGTCGAGGTCTATATCCAGACCGGGGATCGCAGCCCGATGGCCTATCTGGTCAAGCCGCTGGCGGACTATTTCAACCGCGCCTTCCGCGAAAGCTGACGGGGGCGGTTGTCATTCCTGCCCTGCTGTCGCAGCCTTCGCGCGACCAAGGAGGAGGAAGATGCTGAGAATCCTGTCACGGCCCGCGACGCGGCTGATGGAACGCTGGCTGCCCGACGCGTTCATCTTCGTCATCGTGCTGACACTGGTGGCCGCCGCAGCCGCGATGCTGACCCAGGGCACCGACCCGGTGGCGCTGGTGCGGATGTGGGGCGACGGCTTTTGGGAGCTTCTGTCATTCTCGATGCAGATGCTGCTGGTCCTGGTGACCGGCTTCATCCTGGCATCTTCGCCCCCCGTGCGCCGGGTCCTGGCGCGTCTGGCCAGCCTGGCGCGCAGCCGCGGCGGCGCCATCGTGCTGGTCAGCGTCGTGTCGCTGGCGGCCAGCTGGATCAACTGGGGCTTCGGTCTGGTGGTCGGCGCGATCTTCGCCAAAGAGATCGCGCGACAGGTCCGCGTCGACTATCGGCTGCTGGTCGCGTCCGCCTATTCCGGCTTCGTGATCTGGCATGGCGGGATCTCGGGTTCCATCCCGCTGGTCATCGCGACGCCGGGGCATTTCACCGAAGACCAGATCGGCGTCGTGCCCACCGCCGAGACGATCTTTGCCTGGTGGAATCTGCTGATCGTCGCGCTTCTGTTCGTCATCGTCCCGCTGGTCAACCGCCTGATGCTGCCGCTGGAGCGGGAACAGGTGCTGGTCGATCCCGAACAGCTGCGCGACCCGGCGCCCGCGCCGCGCAGCAGCGCCCCGACCCCGGCAGAGTGGCTGGAGACCAGCCCCCTGCTGATGTACCTGATCGGCATCCCCGGCCTTGCCTGGCTGCTTCTGCACTTCTTGGGCGGCGGGGCGCTGAACCTGAACGTCGTGAACTTCCTGTTCCTGTTCCTGGGCATCGTTTGCCACGGCACGCCGCGCAGCCTGCTGGCGGCGCTGGACGGTGCGGTGCGTGGCGGCGCGGGCATCGTCATCCAGTTCCCGTTCTATGCCGGCATCATGGCAATCATGGTCCAGAGCGGACTAGCCGCCAGTTTGTCGGAGTGGTTCGTGTCGATCTCGACCGCGCAGACCCTGCCCTTCTGGAGCTTCATCGCAGCCGGGATCGTCAACATCTTCGTGCCCTCCGGGGGCGGGCAGTGGGCGGTTCA
>JAYZBS010000183.1:0-47766 GCA_036338635.1 Pseudomonadota bacterium
CTTGGCCTTCCAGACTTCCAGCACCGGCATCCCGGCGATCGGGCTGTTCGGATCGTCCTGCGCAGCCGGGTTCACGATGTCGTTCGAGCCGATGATGATGACGACATCGGTCGACGGGAAGTCGTCGTTGATCTCGTCCATTTCCAGCACGATGTCATAGGGCACCTTCGCCTCGGCCAACAGCACGTTCATGTGGCCCGGCAGGCGTCCAGCGACCGGGTGGATGGCGAAGCGGATCTCCTTGCCGGCCGCGCGCAGCTTGCGCGTCAGTTCGCTGACGGCGCCCTGGGCCTGCGCCACGGCCATGCCGTAGCCCGGAACGATGACAACGCTGTCGGCCTCGTTCAGGGCGCCGGCGACACCCTCGGCGTCTATGGCGATCTGCTCACCCTCGATGGCGGCTGCGGGCCCGGCTTCGCCTCCGAAACCGCCCAGGATCACGCTGACGAAGTTCCGGTTCATCGCCTTGCACATGATATAGGACAGGATCGCACCGGACGAGCCCACCAGCGCGCCCGTGACGATCAGCAGGTCGTTGCCGAGCGTGAAGCCGATGGCCGCCGCCGCCCAACCGGAATAGCTGTTCAGCATCGACACGACGACCGGCATGTCGGCGCCGCCGATGCCCATGATCAGGTGATAGCCGATGAAGAACGCCAGCAGCGTGATCAGGATCAGCCAGAAGATCGCGGGACCCGTGCCGGTGAAGTAGAGGATGCCCAGCAGGATCGACAGCGCCAGCGCGCCGGCGTTCAACATGTGGCCGCCCGCCAGCTTCTTCGGCTTGCCGTCAACCTTCCCCGACAGCTTGCCGAAGGCCACGACCGAACCGGTGAAGGTGACCGCGCCGATGAAGACGCCCAGGAAGACCTCGATCTTCAGCATGGCGATTTCGGCCGGGGTCTTTTCGGCCAGAAGGCCTGCGAAGCCGAAGAAGATCTGCTCGATGCCGTCCATGCGGGCGCGCATCACGCGCGCCAGTTCGATCTGGGCGTTGAAGCCGACGAAGACGGCCGCCAGGCCCACAAGGCTGTGCATGGCGGCGACCAGCTGCGGCATCTCGGTCATCTGGACGCGCTTGGCGACGATCCAGCCGGCGGTCCCGCCGATGGCGATCATGATCAGCGACAGGAACCAGTTGCCGGCACCCGGACCGAACAGCGTCGCCAGCACCGCAAGCGCCATGCCGACGATGCCGTACCAGATCGCGCGCTTGGCGCTTTCCTGCCCAGACAGCCCGCCAAGCGACAGGATGAACAGGATCGAGGCGACCACATAGGCCGCGGTGGTGAATCCGTATTCCATACCTGCCCCCTTACGACTTCTGGAACATGGCGAGCATGCGCCGGGTGACCAGGAAGCCACCGAAAATGTTGACCGAGGCCATCAGCACGGCCAGCGCGCCGAGGAGGACGACCCACCAGGACCCCGACCCGATCTGCATCAGCGCACCCAGGATGATGATCGAGCTGATCGCGTTGGTGATCGCCATCAGCGGCGTGTGCAGCGAATGGGCGACATTCCAGATGACGCGGAAGCCTACGAAACAGGCCAGCACGAAGACGATGAAATGCGACATGAAGCTGGCCGGCGCGACAAGCCCGATCAGCAGCAGAAGAAGGCCCCCGCCCGCCAGCAGCTTGACCTGGCTGCTCGTCTCGGCCTTGAATGCGGCGATCTCTGCGGCGCGCTTCTCGGCCGCGGTGGGCTCTTTCTTCTTCTCCTTCGGCTTCTGTGCCGCGATGGCCGCAACCTTCGGCGGCGGTGGCGGCCAGGTCACGTCGTGGTCATGCGCAACGGTCGCGCCGCGGATCACGTCGTCTTCCATGTTGTGGTCGATGACGCCGTCCTTCTTGGGCGTCAGGTCAGACATGAAGTGACGGATGTTGTTGCCGTAAAGCTCGGAGGCCTGCGCCCCCATGCGCGACGGGAAGTCGGTATAGCCGATGACGACCACGCCATTCTCGGTGACGATGCGTTCGTCCGGGACCGTCAGTTCGCAGTTGCCGCCCTTTTCGGCGGCCAGATCGATGATGACGCTGCCCTGTTTCATGGCCGTGACCATGTCGGCGGTCCAGAGTTTCGGCGCGTCCCGGCCGGGGATCAGCGCGGTCGTGATGACGATGTCCATCTGCGGGGCCAGCTCGCGGAACTTCGCCAGTTGCTTGTCCCGGAACTCGGGGCTGGAGGGGGCCGCATAGCCGCCCGTTGCCGCGCCGTCTTGCGCAGGCTCGTCGAATTCCAGAAAGACGAACTCGGCACCCATGGACTCGATCTGCTCGGCCACTTCGGGGCGGACGTCGAATGCATGGACCTGCGCGCCCAGGCTGACCGAGGTGCCGATCGCAGCAAGACCCGCGACCCCTGCCCCGACCACCAGGACCTTTGCCGGAGGAACCTTGCCGGCCGCCGTCACCTGCCCGGTGAAAAAGCGCCCGAAGTTGTTCGCGGCCTCGATCACCGCGCGATAGCCGGCGATATTTGCCATCGACGACAGTGCGTCCATCTTCTGTGCCCGGCTGATGCGCGGCACCATGTCCATGGCAATGGCGGTGACGCCCTGCTTTTTCGCCAGCGCCAGCAGTTCGGCGTTCTGCGCGGGATAGAAGAACGAGATGATCGTCTGCCCTTCGCGCATTTGCCGGATCTCGGCCTCGGTGGGTTGGCGGACCTTGGCCACCACGTCGACGGCGCCGATCAGTTCGGCCGCTGTCTGGCACACAGTCACGCCCGCCTTGCGGTAATCCTCGTCAGAAAAGCCCGCACGGTCGCCCGCGCCGCTTTCGACGAAGACGTCGTGCCCCAGCTTGCCAAGGTGGCCAGCCGAGGATGGCGTCACCGCCACCCGAGCCTCACCCCCAAAGGTCTCCTTCAACGCGCCAATCTTCATGGCTCAACTGTCCCCCGCCTTGTTGATTTCGCAGTCGCGAAAGTCATAGCACCGCGAAATATTGTTTCACAAGGCCACGCCTCCGAACATCCGCCGCAAAGTCTGATAGCCGGCGCGCGACATCGGCCGAACTTCGACATAACAAAAAGCCCGAACGCAACGGCGTCCGGGCCCTCCATCTGCACGTCGCAGCGATCAGTTCGCCGGCGAGGTCGCAGGTTCCTCGTCCGCCGGGGCAAGCGGCTCGACCGTGGGTTCGGTCGTCGCGGCGGGCGCCAGCGGCTCGACCTCGGGCTCGGCCGTCTCGGCCGGCGCCAGAGGCTCGGGCAGCTCTTCGGTCTCGGTCGCTTCCGGGGTCAGGGCGTCGCTGATGGCATCGCCCGCATTGTCAGCCGCGGTGGCGGCCGCATCGGCAGCGTCCGACGCAGCAGCGCCAGCATCCTCGATGGCCTCATCGACGGCAGCAGCGGTGCTGTCCGCAGCCGACTCGGCGGCAGCGGCAGCGTCATCCGCTGCGGCCTCAGCCTCGGCGGCGGCGTCGTCTGCAGCTGCCTCGGCCTCGGCGGCGGCGTTATCGGCGGCGGCTTCGGCCTCGGCCGCCTCGTCGATCACGGGCTCTTCGACGGGGGCGGGTTCGGTCACGACGATCGCGTCGACGTCATCTGCGGGCGCCTCCTCGGTCGTGGTCACCGTGGTGGTGTCGCCTTCGACAACCGGGGTCTCGTCCACCATGAACCACTGCAGCACGAAATAGGCCAAGGCCAACGCCAGCAGGACACCGATGATCAGCGGAAGCGCCGAGGACTTACGCTCGACCGGCTCGACATAGGTCTCGCGGTGATCAGCTGCGGGTTTGGGTCGGTTCGGGTCGTTGGGATCGTAGGTCATGCTGGCCTCCAAATAAGTCAGTCTTTTCACCGGGTCAGTGCGCGGATCAGTGGCCCGGCGCGGTTCCGCTGTCAATCGGCAGACTGGACGCCGCGGCTTGCGAGCCTGCTCTGTCGCGATTAACACGGTGATCACACAAGGGTTCCGGCCCGCGTCGCAAAATTCAGGAAGGCCGCCAAGCATGTCGCAGACCGACCCGCAGCCCGTTCAGTATCTGGCCGATTACCGGCCCTGGCCCTTCACTTTGTCGGAAACGCAGCTGGACGTGACACTGGCCCCCCGTGACACCCGCGTCCTTGCGCAGTTGCGCCTGACGCCGCAGCAGGCGGGCGCGGATCTGGTGCTGGACGGCGGGACGGAACTGCGGCTGATCTCTTTGACTGTCGACGGCCGGCAGCCGGAGCCGTCCCATATCATCCGCGACGGCGAACGGCTGACCGTGGCCGCCGCGGCACTTCCGCAGGGACCGTTCACGCTGGCGACCGAGGTCGGAATCGACCCGGCCGACAACACCGCCTTCGAGGGGCTTTACCTGTCGAACGGCATCTTCTGCACCCAGTGCGAGGCCGAGGGCTTTCGCCACATCACCTTCTATCCCGACCGCCCGGACGTCATGGCGACCTTCAGCGTCACCATTCGCAGCGACCTGCCGGTGCTGTTGTCGAACGGCAACCAGGTGTCGCAGGCGCCGGGTATCGCCGAGTGGCACGACCCTTGGCCCAAGCCGTGCTATCTGTTCGCACTGGTCGCGGGTGATCTGACGGCGGTCAGTGACAGCTTCACCACACGATCGGGGCAACCGGTGGCGCTGAATGTCTGGGTGCGCCCCGGCGACCAGCATCGTGCGGACTTTGCCATGCAATCCCTGATCAAGTCGATGAAGTGGGACGAAGACGTCTATGGCCGCGAATACGACCTGGATGTGTTCAACATTGTTGCCGTCGACGACTTCAACATGGGCGCGATGGAAAACAAGGGGTTGAACATCTTCAACTCGAAACTGGTGCTGGCCTCGCCCGAAACCGCGACCGATGCGGATTACGAGCGCATCGAGTCCGTGATCGCCCACGAGTACTTTCACAACTGGACCGGCAACCGGATCACCTGCCGCGACTGGTTCCAGCTGTGCCTGAAAGAAGGACTGACCGTCTTCCGCGACCAGCAGTTCACCAGCGACATGCGCAGCGCCGCCGTGAAGCGGATCGAGGACGTTCAGGCCCTTCGCGCCCGCCAGTTCCGAGAGGATCAGGGGCCGCTGGCCCACCCGCCGCGACCCGACCACTACGAAGAGATCAACAACTTCTACACCGCGACCGTCTATGAGAAGGGCGCCGAGGTGATCGGAATGTTGAAACGGCTGGTGGGCGATGACGGTTATGCCAAGGCGCTTGACCTCTATTTCGACCGGCACGACGGTGACGCGGCGACGATCGAGGATTGGCTGAAGGTTTTCGAGGACACGACGGGGCGCGACCTGGCGCAGTTCAAGCGCTGGTACACCGATGCCGGGACGCCGGTCGTCGAGATGTCAGAGGACTGGCAGGACGGCCGCCTGACGCTGAGCTTCCGCCAGTCGACGCCCCCCACGCCTGGTCAGACTAAGAAGCCCGCGCGCGTCATTCCGATCGCCGTCGGCCTTTTGGGTCCGAACGGCGACGAAGTGACCGAGACTCGGGTGCTGGAACTGGCAGAGGACAGCCAGACCTTTGACTTCGACGGTCTTTCGGCGCGGCCGATCGTGTCCGCGCTGCGGGGGTTCTCGGCGCCCGTCATCCTGCGCCGCGATCTTGACGATGCGACACGGGCGTTCCTTCTGGCGCATGACACAGACCCCTTCGCCCGATGGGAGGCCGGGCGCGAACTGGCGCTGTCTGCCCTGACGACACTGGCAACGGGCGGCGAGGCCGGTTCAAGCTATATCGCCTCCATCGGGGCGCTTGTTGCCGAAGACCAGACCGACCCAGCATTCCGCGCGCTGAGCCTGAACCTGCCAGGAGAAGAGGAAATCGCAACGCGGCTGGCGTATCTGGGGCATACGCCGGACCCCGATGCAATTCATGCCGCCCGCACCGACCTGGCCCGGCGCATCGCATCTGCGCACGAGCCGCTGCTGTCCCGCATCTATGACGAAATGACGGTGCCGGGTGGATATTCCCCCGACGCCGGCTCTGCCGCGCGCCGTGCGCTGCGGATCGCGGCGCTGGGGCTTCTTGGCCGCGTCGACGGCGGCGAGCGCGCCGAGGTCCTGTTCGGCGTCGCCGGCAATATGACCGAGCGGATGGCCGCGCTGGCGATCCTTCTGCGGCTTGGCCGCGGTGCGCCAGCCATCGCGGCCCTGCTGGACGAGTTCGGGGACAATCGCCTGGTCATGGACAAGTGGTTCAGCATCCAGTCCATGGCCGCCCCGCCCCAGGACGCGGTCGCCGTCGCGCGCAGTCTTGCGGAACGTGACGACTTCGATTGGAAGAACCCGAACCGCTTCCGTGCGCTGCTTGGTGGGCTTGCCGCAAACCACGCGGGTTTTCACGCAGCTGACGGGTCCGGCTACGCGTTCACTGCTGATTGGTTGATCCGCATGGATGCGGTCAACCCGCAGATCGCCGCCCGCATGTCGACCGCCTTTGAGACCTGGCCGCGCTATGACGGGACGCGGCGCGGACATGCGCGGTCGGCGCTGGAACGGATCGCGTCTGTGAAGGGTTTAAGTCGAAACACGCGCGAAATGGTCTCGCGCATGATCGCCGCCGGGCGCTGAGGGGGGAAGCGATGGGCAAGACAGATGAAGCCCGCGCTGAGATGCGCGCGCGCCTGGACCCTCTGATCGAGGAACGGGCGCCCTGGCTGTTTTCGACCAAGCCGCACCACCAGCTGGCGCGGCAGGCCATGATGCGCCTGCTGCAATACCCCAAGACAGTGGAGCTGGGGGCCGAGTTCCGCGACATGGCTCCATCGGAGATCTTTCGCAGGATGAGCGAAATGATCGTCCATGACCTGCGGGTCGAGGGTCTGGAGCATCTGCCGGCGACCGGCCCCGCGCTGATCGTCGCCAACCATCCGACCGGAATTGCTGACGGCATCTTCCTGAACGCGGTTGTGTCGCAACTGCGCGACGACCTGTTCATCTACGCCAATCACGACATGATCCGCGTCCTGCCGCAGATGGTCGAAATGATCGCCCCGGTCGAATGGCGGATAGAGAAACGAAGCCACGCCAAGACGCGGGCGACGATGGACTATACTCGCGATGCCTTGGGCGCAGGGCGGATCGGACTGATCTTCCCGTCGGGGCGGCTGGCCAAGCGGCGCGGACTGACCCTGCACGAGCGGCCGTGGATGGCCAGTGCGGCGATGATCGCGCGCAAGTTCGATGTGCCTGTGATTCCGCTGCGGATCCGGGCTCGAAACTCGGCGCTGTTCTATCTGTTCGACCGGATCCATCCGACGCTTCGGGACGTGACGCTGTTCAACGAGGTGCTGAACAAGACCCGGCAGTCCTATCGCGTGACCATTGGCGAACCCATCGCACCCGCGGCCTTGCCCCGCAGCGGCGAGGAGGCGATCGCCGTGCTGCGAGATCTGGTCTTGGCGCTGCCCGAACCGGGCATGAACGCCGCGCGCCTGAGCCGCGAGCGCGGTGTTCCCCGATTGGTCGGCGCGCGTCGTCCCGTCGGCGGCTGATTGCGTCCCGCGACGGCCGGGGGGCCGGCCCCCCGGCCCCCCCTGGCCTGCCTTGTGCCGCTCGGAAGGTCAGAAAGCCATGTCGTCGCGGTGGACCAGCGCGGCGCGTCCGGTATAGCCTAGGATCGCCTCGATCTCGGCACTGCGGTGACCGGCAATCCTGCGCGCTTCGTCGGAGGTGTAGCGTGTCAGGCCGGTGGCGAGGCGTTGCCCGGCAGGGCCCGTGACGAGAACCGGGTCACCCCGACCAAATTCGCCGTCGATATGGGTCACGCCGGCCGGGAGGAGCGATTTACCCTGGCCAAGCGCCACCGCCGCCCCCTCATCGACATACAGCGTTCCCCGCGGTTTCATCGCTGCGATCCAGCGCTTTCGGGCCAGTTGAGGGTCGGCCTCGGGCAGGAACCAGGTGGCGCGGGCACCCATGGTGATCGCCGTCAGCGGGCGGAGGATCGACCCTTCGGCGATAGCCATGGCGCAGCCGCCGGCAACGGCGGTCCGGGCTGCCATCAGCTTGGTCTTCATTCCCCCTTTCGACAATCCCGATACCGGGTCGCCGCCCATCGCCTCGATCTCGGGCGTGATCGCGTCCACGACCGGCAGGTGGCGGGCGGTGGGATCGGTCTTGGGATTGGCGGTATAGAGCCCGTCGACATCCGACAGCAGCAGCAGTTGGTCAGCGCCGCAGGTCACTGCGATCTGCGCAGCCAGCCGGTCGTTGTCGCCAAAGCGGATTTCATCCGTGGCGACGGTGTCGTTTTCATTGACGATGGGCACCACGCCAAGCGACAGAAGCGTCTGCATCGTTGCGCGACTGTTCAGATAGCGGCGGCGATCGGCGCTGTCCTCTAGCGTCAGCAGGACCTGTGCGGTGGCGACGCCGTGGGGCGCCAACGCCTCCTCATAGGCGCGGGCCAGACGGATCTGTCCGACGGCTGCGGCGGCTTGCGCCTGTTCCAGCGGCAGCGCATCTGGAGGCAAGGCCAGAACGCGCCGCCCAAGCGCAATTGAACCGGAGCTGACCAGAACGACGTCGCAGCCCCGTGACCGCCAGGCGGCCACGTCGTCGCAGAAGGCCCGAAGCCAATCTGCGCGCAGCCCGTCAGATCCAACCCGAAGGGCCGAGCCGATCTTGACGACCAGCCGCCGCGCGCCGTCAAGCGAAGGCGCGGTCACGGCTGCCATGTTCCCTGACTGCCTTCGGACGCTGGCGCACGCGTCGGCTCGATCTGCACCCAGAGCGCGCGCAGAACTTCGGTGACGCCGGTCCTGGCCACGCCCGACATCAGCATGACGGGATGGCCAAGCTCGGCCTCAAGCTCGGCGCGTCGTTCGATCAGGGTTTCGTCGTCCAGCGCGTCGATCTTGTTCAGCGCAGTAACGCGTGGCTTCTGGATCAGCACCGGAGAATAGGCCGCAAGCTCGGTCAGGATCGTGCGGGCATCCTCGGCCACAGTTTCCGAGGTGCCGTCGACCAGATGCAAAAGGACGTTGCTGCGTTCGACATGGCCCAGGAACTGGTCGCCAAGGCCCCTTCCCTCGCTGGCGCCTTCGATCAGGCCTGGGATGTCGGCGATGACGAATTCGCGACCATCCACGCCGACGACGCCAAGGTTCGGATGCAGCGTGGTGAAGGGATAATCCGCGATCTTGGGCCGCGCATTCGACACCGCCGCCAGAAAGGTCGACTTGCCGGCATTGGGCAGCCCAAGAAGCCCCGCATCGGCGATCAGCTTGAGGCGCAGCCAGATGACGCGCTCGACCCCTTCCTGCCCGGGGTTGGCGTTCCGGGGGGACCGGTTGGTCGAGGTCTTGAAGTGCAGGTTGCCCCAGCCGCCGTTGCCGCCCTTGGCCAGAAGGACGCGCTGGCCGACCTCGGTCAGGTCGGCGATAACGGTTTCCTCGTCCTCATCCAGGATCTCGGTGCCCACGGGGACGCGCAGGGTGATGTCATCGCCGGATTTGCCGGTCATCTGGCTGCCCATGCCGTGTTGGCCGGACTTGGCGAAGAAATGCTGCTGATAGCGGAAGTCGATCAGCGTGTTCAGCCCGTCCACTGCCTCGGCCCAGACATCGCCGCCGCGCCCGCCATCGCCACCGTCGGGGCCGCCATATTCGATGAATTTCTCGCGCCGGAAGGACACGCAGCCCGCGCCGCCGCCACCGGACCGGATATAGACTTTGGCGAGGTCGAGGAATTTCATCTGCAGGCTCCTTTTGGCGGTGACGGATACGCCCTTGCCCCAGACCGCGCAAGTGTCGCGGGCTGGCAAAGCGGCCTCTGCCTCCTATGTAATGTCCAAAGGAGACAGCGATGATCCACTTCGACAACAGCTACGCCCGGATGCCGCAGGGGTTCTTTGCCCGGGTCGATCCGACGCCCGTGACGAAGCCCCGGCTTCTGGCCCTGAACGCGCCGCTGGCGGAGAGGCTGGGACTGGACGCGGACATGCTGCGGACGGCCGAGGGGGTGGCGATGCTGGCGGGCAACGCCGTTCCCGAAGGGGCCGAGCCGATCGCACAGGCCTATGCCGGTCACCAGTTCGGCGGATTTGTGCCGCAGCTAGGCGACGGCCGCGCAGTGCTGCTGGGCGAGGTCGTGGCCCCTGATGGCGCCCGCTTCGACATGCAGCTGAAGGGGTCGGGGCCGACGCCGTTCTCTCGCCGCGGCGACGGGCGCGCCTGGATGGGGCCGGTGCTGCGGGAATACGTCGTCAGCGAGTTCATGGCGGCAATGAATGTCCCAACCACGCGGGCCCTGGCGGCCGTCGCCACGGGGGAAGAGGTCTGGCGCGAGCAGGGCGGCCTTCCTGGCGCGGTCCTGACGCGGGTCGCTGCAAGCCACATCCGCGTGGGCACGTTCCAGTATTTCGCCGTGCGCGACCGCAAGGACGCGCTGCAGGCGCTGACCGACCACGTCATCGCGCGGCACTATCCCGACGCCACGGGTCCCTTGGACCTTCTGGACCGTGTTGTCGAGCGGCAGGCGCAGACCATCGCGCAGTGGATGTCGCTTGGGTTCATCCACGGGGTGATGAACACCGACAACATGGCGATCTCGGGCGAGACGATCGACTATGGCCCCTGCGCCTTCATGGACACCTATCATCCGGACACGGTGTTTTCGTCCATCGACCGGGCGGGCCGATATGCCTGGGCGAACCAGCCGCAGATCGCGGTGTGGAACCTGGCGCAGTTCGCGACCTGCCTGATCCCGCTGATGGGCGATGAGGCAGAAGCCGTCGAGGCCGCGACGCAATCGGTCCACCGCTTCGCGCCGCTCTATCAGGCTGCGTGGCAGGCGCGCTTCGGCGCCAAGCTGGGTATCGAGGGCACGCCGAACCAGGCGCTGATCGAGCGGTTGCTGGGGCTGATGGCGCAGCAGCGCGCCGACTTCACCCGCGTCTTCGCCGGCCTGTCAGACGGCAGTGCGCGGAACGAATTTTCTGACCGCGGCGCTTTCGACGCCTGGGCGCGCGACTGGCGGGCATTGTCGCCCGACAGAGACACCATGGCGCAGGCAAACCCGCGCCGCATCCCGCGCAACCACCAGGTCGAGCGCGCCATCGCCGCGGCAGTGGCCGGCGACATGGCCCAATTTGATCGGCTGTTTCATGCGGTGACGCACCCTCGCGAAGCGCGGGATGAATGGGCGGATCTGGCGACGCCACCCCTGCCGGATCAGGTCGTGCATCAGACCTTCTGCGGAACCTGACGCCATTTCATGCAGGCAGGCCCTTGCGGGACGCGGGATCGTCGTCATGATCCCGGCACTGTCGACGAATGGGCGCGGACGAAACAGACATGCTGAAACTGGCCAGCTATAACCTGCACAAATGCCGCGGCATGACCGGCCCCCACGCGCCGCTGCGCAACCTGGCGGTCATCCGCGCACTGGACCCCGACATCATCGCCCTGCAGGAGGTCGACTTCCGATATGGCGTCCGCCCCGAGGCGCTGCCCCGCAAGCTGATCCAGGCCGAGACGGGGCTTCTGCCCGCCCGCATCACCGGCACCAGCGACAGCAGCTTGGGCTGGCACGGCCAGACGATCCTGATGCGACCCCACCTAGCCGAGATTGCCGTCCTGCGCCGCCTGCCCCTGCCGGGGCTGGAGCCGCGGGGCGCCATCGCACTGCGCCTGCCGGGGCTGACAGTCATCGGCGTCCATCTGGGGCTGGCGCGGTCCTCTCGCCGTCAGCAGTTGGCGCGCATCACCGCGCAGGCCGCCCGCATTGCCGAAGACCGTGTCGTGATGATGGGCGACTTCAACGAATGGCGTGACGAACGCGGGCTTGAATCGCTGGCGGGGTACAGGGTCGTGGCGCCCGGGCCGTCCTATCCCGCGCCGCTGCCGCAGTTGCGGCTGGACCGGATGGCGATGTCGACGAACCTTGACCTGGTCGAGACCGGCGTCTTCGCAGGCGCGGGCGCGCGCGATGCCTCGGACCATCTGCCGATCTGGGCGCGCATCAAGCTGCCGTGAAGATTGGCGCTTTCGGCATGGCCGCAGGGTCGCTATGAAGGCCCCGACGCAGATCAACAGGGGGTCTTCATGACAGCCATCATCGACATCTTCGCCCGAGAGATCCTCGACAGCCGCGGCAATCCGACCGTCGAGGTCGACGTGACCTTGGAAGACGGCACCATGGGCCGCGCCGCCGTCCCCTCGGGCGCCTCGACCGGTGCGCATGAGGCCGTCGAGAAGCGCGATGGCGACAAGTCGCGCTACATGGGCAAGGGCGTTCTCGAGGCCGTGGCCGCCGTCAACGGCGAACTGGCCGAGAACATGGTGGGCGAGGACGCGACCGAGCAGCGTGCCATCGATGCGATGATGTGCGAAGTGGACGGCACCCCGAACAAGGGCCGGCTTGGCGCCAACGCGATCCTGGGCGTGTCAATGGCGGTGGCCAAGGCGGCCGCCGAGGCGACCGGCCAGCCGCTTTACCGCTATGTCGGGGGAACCGCCGCGCGCATCTTGCCGGTGCCGATGATGAACATCATCAACGGCGGCGAACACGCCGACAACCCGATCGACATCCAAGAGTTCATGATCATGCCGATCGCTGCGGAGAACATCCGCGAAGCTGTCCGCATGGGGTCCGAGATCTTCCACACGCTGAAGAAAGAGCTGTCGGCGGCGGGCCTCTCGACCGGGATCGGCGACGAGGGTGGATTTGCCCCGAACCTGTCAAGCACGCGCGACGCGCTGGACTTCATCCTGAAGGCCATCGAGAAGGCCGGCTACAAGCCCGGCGACGACATCATGCTGGCGCTGGACTGCGCGTCCACCGAATACTTCAAGGGCGGCAAGTACGAGATGGCTGGCGAAGGCAAGTCGCTGTCTCCGGCCGAGAACGTCGACTACCTTGCCGCGCTCTGCGACGCCTACCCGATCCTGTCGATCGAGGATGGCTGCGCCGAGGACGACTGGGACGGCTGGAAGATGCTGACCGACAAGTTGGGCAGCCGCGTGCAGCTGGTCGGCGACGATCTGTTCGTGACGAACCCCGCGCGCCTTGCGCAGGGAATCGAGAAGGGCTGCGGCAACAGCCTGCTGGTCAAAGTGAACCAGATCGGTACGCTGTCCGAAACGCTGGATGCCGTTCGCATGGCCGACCGCGCGGGCTTTACCAGCGTCATGTCTCACCGGTCCGGTGAGACCGAGGATGCGACCATTGCCGACCTCGCCGTCGCCACGAATTGCGGGCAGATCAAGACCGGCAGCCTTGCGCGCTCGGACCGGCTGGCGAAGTACAACCAGCTGATCCGCATCGAAGAGATGCTGGGTGCCACCGCCGAATTCGCCGGCCGCAGCATCCTGCGCTGATGGAGCTGCGCGGCCGGGCGACCGGCCGCGCCTATTCCGGCCCGACCAGCGGCCCCGACCGAACCATCTGGGCCAAGGTCGACAGCGCTTCGGACAGTCGATCCCGCTCCATCCGGCAGTTGAGCGCGATCCTAATGGCCTCTACCGGAGGTCCGTCCCCCGGTGCGGCGGTGAAATCGCTTGCCGGCCGGACAATCAGCCCCGCCAACGCCGCGCGCGACAGCAAGTCTTCGGCTTTCCAAGGCTGCGGCAGGGGCAGCCACAGCATCGGCACGCCGGGCCGGCTGACGGGCGCCAGTCCACCCAGCAGGCTCAGCGCAAGCAGGCGGCGATCCTCGACGACGGCCAGGATCTCGCGGCCGATGCGCACGGCTTCTCCGCTTTCCAGAAGGCGCAGCGCCAGAGCAGTGATCGGCAGGGACAGCCCCATGTGGCTGTGCTGCGCCGCGACGCGCCCGGCCTGCCCCATTCCCGCGGGACAGATCAGCATCCCGAAGCGCAATCCGGCCGCGATGATCTTTGACAGGCTGGACACGTGCCAGACCCGCTCGGGCGCCATCATCCGCAGGCTGGGCGCGCCCGCGGCGTTGGGGCTGGGGGCATAGCATTCGTCTTCCATGATCTGCAGGTCGTGCCGGCGCGCGACCTCGACGATCCGTGCCTTGCGGTCGGTACCCATGCTTGCCAAGGTTGGATTTTGCGCCGAAGGCGTCAGGCAGACGAGGCGCGCGCCGGTCCTGCGGGCGACGCGGTCCAGATCCTCGGGGATCATGCCCTGATCGTCCAGCGCGACGGGCAGCGTCTCGGCCCTCATCAGCCGCGCGGCGTGGCGCATGCCGGGATAGGTCAGCGCCTCGGCCATGACCTTGGCGGGCTGATCTGCCAGGCAGAGTCCCATGACCAGCGTGATGGCATGCTGGCCGCCATGGGTCAGCACCAGATCCTCGGTCGTCACCTCGCCCAGCTGGCGCCCCTGCAACCAGCCGACGGCCGCGCGCCGACAGTCGGCATCGCGGCTGAGAGAGGTATAATCCAGGATCGCTGCGCCCATCTGGGTGGCGATGGCGGCCAGATGGCTGCCGATCCGCGCGGCCTGACCGCAGTCCGGCAGTTGCGGGATGCGCAGGTCGGCCAACCCCTCGGCCCGCCAGCCCCCGTCCAGCGCCTCGTACAGAAGCGGCTGCGGCGCGGGGCGCTTGGCGGGTGGCGCGGCCACGAAGCTGCCGCGGCCGACATGGCTTTCGACCACGCCTTCGGCGGCGGCGACCTGATAGGCGCGCGCCACGGTGCCGGTCGTGACCTTCAGCCGCCAGGCCAGTTCCCGCATCGGCGGCAGGCGCGTCCCCGGCGCCAGTTCGCCCGAGCGCGCCGCCTCGCGCAGGGCATCGGCCAGCACGCGAAACTTTGGCCCCTGCTGCCGGGTCAGGTCGGGCTGCCAGTCGTCGATCCGCATCTGCCGTCCCCCGGTTGTAACCTGTCTGTGACAGAAGTGGTAATCCCGCCGGTGAGGCAGGACAATCACCCTCGTGACGTCGCCACCGCCCGCCGGAGGGGAAGGCGGTAAAATTACTCTGCGGAATGTCGCTCGGCTCTCGACAGGCTGGCACGGGGGGCTAAACTGCGGCCCATGCAGGGCGGGCACTTGTGGGCCGAGGGGGCCAACCCGACCCGAGCGGAGGAACAAAGATGAACAAAGACAAAGCTCTGGACCGGCGGTCCTTCCTGACGCGTGCCTCGGTCGGTGGCGCGGCTGCCGCGGCCGGCAGCGTGCTTGCCGCCCCGGCCATCGCGCAGGAAAGTCCGCAGATCAACTGGCGCCTTGCGTCGAGCTTCCCCAAGTCGCTCGACACGATCTATGGCGGCGCCGAAGAGCTGTCGACCCGGCTGTCCGAGGCCACCGACGGGCGCTTCCAGATCCAGGTCTTCTCGGCCGGCGAAATCGTTCCGGGCCTGGATGCGATCAACGCGACGACCGACGGGACCGTCGAGTGCAGCCATTCGGTCGGGTACTACAACTGGGGCAAGGACCCGGCCTTCGCCTGTGGCGCCGATCTGCCGTTCACCTTCTCGGCCCGCGCGAAGAACGCCTACAACTACCAGGGCGGCGGGATTGAAAACTACAACACCTTCCTCGAGAAGTACGATCTTGTCAGCTATCCGGGCGGGAACACCGGCGTGCAGATGGGCGGCTGGTACCGCAAGGAGATCGCGTCGCTTGCGGACCTTCAGGGCCTCAAGATGCGCATCTCGGGTCTGGCGGGCCGTGTCGTCGAGAAGCTGGGCGTCGTGCCGCAGCAGATCGCCGGCGGCGACATCTATCCCTCGCTCGAGCGTGGCACGATCGATGCGGCGGAATGGGTCGGCCCCTATGACGACAGCAAGCTGGGCTTCCAGAAGGTCGCGCCCTATTACTATTATCCCGGTTTCTGGGAGGGCGGTCCGACAGTCAGCTTCTTCGTGAACAAGGGACAGTGGGACAACCTGCCTGAAAACTACAAGTCGCTGTTCCGGACCGCCGCACAGGCGACTGACCAGAACATGCTGGCGAAATACGACTACCTGAACCCGACGGCCCTGAAAGAGCTGGTCGGATCGGGCGCGCAGCTGCGTTCCTTCAACGAAGAGATCCTGACTGCCGCCTTTGCTGCCGCGAACGAGGTCTATGCCGAGATCTCGGCCGAAAACGAGTCGTTCAAGACCCAGTACGAAGCGATGCGTCAGTTCCGCGACGACTGGTATCTGTACCAGCAGACCGCCGAGTATACGTTCGACACGTTCATGATGATCCAGCAGCGCAACGGCGCCCTGAACCCGGCCGGCTGATCCGACCCGCCGCCGCGGCCCGTCCGCGGCGGCATCCCGCAGCATTGTCGGCTGCCGTATTTCCCAGACATTCAGGACGTATCCACCGGTATCGCCGGCCGATCCCCTCATGTGTGGATCTTGCAAAGCCTTTCAGGCGTTTCCATATTTGAAGGCATGTGGGTTGCCGGACCGGGACCCCTTGGCACAAACAGTCGCTTCAAGTCAAAGGGCTGATATGACGAAGATTTCGTTGGGTTCACATCCCTACTTGCTGGGTTTCGATCAGCTTGAACGCTTGGTCGAGCGCGCCGCAAAGGGGGCCGAGGGCTATCCGCCCTACAATATCGAACACCTGCCCCCTGACGCTTTCCGGATTACCCTGGCCGTCGCCGGCTTTTCGGATGACGATCTCGCGATCACCACCGAGGACCGTCAGCTTGTGATCCGCGGTCAGATGCCCGGCGCCGACGAGAGCCGCGTCTTCCTTCATCGCGGCATCGCTTCCCGCGCCTTTCAGCGCAGCTTCGTGCTGGCGGATGGCGTCGAGGTCGTCTCGGCCGGAATGGAGAATGGACTGCTGCATATCGATCTGCGCCGCACGGCACCTCAGCAGGTCGTCAAGACCATCCCGATCAGCCGCAAGGAGGGGATTGCAAATGAATAGCAAATTTGATTTCGGAGACGCATCTGACGCGCCCACGGTCTATATCCGCGAGGTCGCCACCGAGACTTTGCCGCAGGACCTGCAGGACCAGTTGCCGGGCGTCACTACCATGTACGCGCTGCATGACGCCGAGGGCGAACGACTGGCCCTTGTCCGCGATCGTCGCATGGCATTCGTGCTGGCCCGGCAGAACGAGCTTCAGCCCGTCAGTGTTCACTGAGGCGCATAGCGCATGAATGCAAACGCCTGACCATCAGGCGACCAACAGGGCACGTTCAGCGTGCCCTGACCGCCGAACAGGTCGATGAGCTTGCGCCTGTCCGACCCGTCCGGCCGCATGATCCACAACGACACGTCGCGGTCCCTTGGATGTCCCTCGGTTCCCGAATGATAGACCAGATAGACGACATGCCGACCGCAGGGCGACGGATGCGGGAACCAGTTGACGTTGTCGTCGCGGAAGACCGGCTCGGCCGCTGATCCGTCATCGCGCATGCGCCAGATCTGCGCATGGCCCGTCAGGTCGGAATTGAACCAGATCCATTGGCCGCAGGCCGAAAAATCAGGCCCGTCGTGATGGGCGTCATGCGGGGTCAGCACGATCTCGTTCCGACCGTCGTCATCCGAGGTCGCGATACGGACCACCCGATCTCCGCGCGCGCAGGCATAGGCGATCCGATCACCATGAGCCGCGTGCCACCAGCTTGGGCGCGCCGTCGCCAGCGCACGGACGCTTCGCCCGTTCCAGACATGCATGCCCGCGCCGGTGCCATCGTGCGAGGAAAAGACGATGCGCCCATCAAGCAGGAAGCCATGGTCGTTGTTGCAGCGGCCGTCATGCGCCATGTCGATCATGGTCAGGCCCTGATCGTCGGCCCGCCACAGACGCCCCTCACCGTTGACGAGGAACCATCCGTCGGGGTGCCAGTTTGGCGCCTCGATCAGCATCGGGCTGCGCAGGACGACGCGACACTTGCCGGTCGCGATCTCCAGCACCTCAAGCGATGAGCGCCAGTTTTCCGTCATCGCATTCCCGCCTCGTCAGGCGCGGCCATTTGGGCCGCGCCGTTTGATGCTCAGCTGAGGCCGATCAGCCCCATGCCTTCCAGCTTCAGAAGCACCTGATGGGCGGCGCCGTCGACGTCGATATCCGTCGTGTCCAAGCGCAGCTCGGGCGTCTTCGGCTCCTCGTAGGGGTCCGAGATGCCGGTGAACTCCTTGATCTTGCCCTCGCGCGCCAGCTTGTAAAGGCCCTTGCGGTCACGGCGTTCGCATTCCTCAAGCGGCGTCGCGACATGAACCTCGACGAAGGCACCGCCTTCCTCGATCATCTCGCGCACGGCGCGGCGGGTTGCGGTGTAGGGCGCAATGGGCGCGCAGATGGCGATCCCGCCGTTCTTCGTGATCTCGGACGCGACATAGCCGATGCGCTTTATGTTGATGTCGCGGTGCTCTTTCGAGAAGCCCAGCTCGGACGACAGGTGCTTGCGGACCACGTCACCGTCCAGCAGCGTGACGGGGCGGCCGCCCATCTCCATCAGCTTGACCATCAACGCGTTCGCCACCGTGGATTTGCCGCTGCCCGACAGGCCGGTGAAGAACACGGTGAAGCCCTGCTTGGCGCGCGGGGGCGAGTTGCGCCGCAGTTCCTGCACGACCTCGGGGAAGCTGAACCATTCCGGGATTTCGAGCCCCTCGCGCAGACGGCGGCGGAGTTCAGTGCCCGAGATGTTCAGGACGGTGACACCCTCCTCGATCTCGTCTGCCGGCTCGTACTGGGCACGCTCCTGCACATAGACCATGTGCTTGAAGTCGACCATCTCGACGCCGATCTCGTCCTGGTGCTGGCGATAGAGATCCTGGGCATCATAGGGCCCATAGAAGTCCTCGCCCGCGCTGTTCTTGCCGGGGCCGGCATGGTCGCGGCCGACGATGAAGTGCGTGGCGCCGTGGTTCTTGCGGATCAGGCCGTGCCAGACAGCCTCTCGCGGTCCTGCCATGCGCATCGCCAGGTTCAAGAGCGACAAAGTGGTCGTGGCCGAGGGATACTTGTCCAGAACCGCCTCATAGCAGCGGACGCGGGTGAAGTGGTCGACGTCGCCAGGCTTCGTCATGCCGACGACCGGGTGGATCATCAGGTTGGCCTGCGCTTCGCGGGCGGCGCGGAAGGTCAGCTCCTGGTGGGCGCGGTGCAGAGGGTTGCGGGTCTGGAAGACCACGACGCGCTGCCAGTTCAGCTTCTTGAACATCGCGCGCAGTTCGTTCGGCGTGTTGCGGCGGGCACGGAAGTCGTAATGCGTCGGCGCCTGCAGACCCTTGATCGGACCACCCAGATAGACGGGGCCAGCGACGTTGTGCAGATAGTTCACTGCCGGATGGGCCAGGTCGTCGGCGCCGAAGACTTTCTCGGCCTCCAGCGACTTGTTGGGCGTCCACTTGTCGGTGACCGACATGATCGCCAGGATCACGCCTTCCTGGTCGCGCAGTGCGATGTCCGTGCCCGGCTCCAGCCCCTCGGCGAATTTCTCGCTGACGTCCAGGTTGATCGGCATCGGCCACAGCGCGCCCGAGGTCAGCCGCATGTCATTGACGACGCCGTCATAATCCGCCTGTGTCATGAACCCCTTCAGCGGGTTGAAGCCACCGTTCATCAGCAGCTCCAGGTCGCACAGCTGGCGCGGCGTCAGGTCCCAGCTGGGCATTGCGCCCGCTTCGTCCTTCAGCGCCGCCGCGGCGTCGGCCGAGACATAGAGTTCGGGGATCGGGGTCTGATTCGGGTGGGTCATGGACAGGCCTGGTGATTGCAGCGGTATCGGGGCAGCACGCCATCCGAGTGGAGGCATGGTTCGCGGGACGCATAGCGGCGTTCAAAGCGATATTCAAGTCCGGGAAAACGCTTTGCCCGATGACGTGACCCCGGCGATCCACAGGTGCCGCAGCGGGGCTCAAGTGCGCGCTGCGGCGACCATGTCAGTGGATCGCAGCCACCAGCTGCTCGGGTGCCGTCTGGGCGCCGTCCTGCGCAGCCAGGAAATGCTCGGCATCCAGCGCGGCCATGCAGCCCATGCCGGCGCTGGTGATCGCCTGACGATAGATGTGGTCGGTCAGGTCGCCTGCCGCGAACACGCCGGGGATCGAGGTGCGGGTGCTGCCCGCCTCGACCTTCACATAGCCGCCGTCATGCAGCTCCAGCTGATCAGCCACAAGCTCGCTGGCGGGTGCATGGCCGATGGCGACGAACACACCGTCGGCCTTGATCTCGCGAGTCGAGTTGTCATCGACGTTGCGCAGAATGGCGCCGGTGACCCCCATGGGCGTGTCGACGCCGACCACCTCGGCCAAGGCGTGGTTCCAGACGACCTCGACCTTGGGATGGTTCAGCAGGCGGTTCTGCAGGATCTTCTCGGCCCGCAAGCTGTCGCGGCGGTGGACCAAGGTGACCTTGCTGGCGAAGCGGGTCAGGAACAGCGCCTCCTCGACAGCGGTATTGCCGCCGCCGATTACGACGACTTCGCGGTTACGATAGAAGAAGCCGTCGCAGGTGGCGCAGGCACTGACGCCGAAGCCCTTGAACTTCTCTTCGGACGGCAGACCCAGCCAGCGCGCCTGAGCGCCCGTGGCCAGGATCACCGCGTCGGCGGTGACGACGCGGCCGCTGTCGCAGAAGGCGGTAAAGGGGCGTTTCTGCAGGTCCAGCCTTGTCACAAGATCGGTCACGATCTCGGCGCCCATGGCCTTGGCATGCGCCTCCATCTTGACCATCAGTTCGGGCCCTTGGATCTCGGTCTCGCCCGGCCAGTTCTCGACCTCGGTCGTGATCGTCAGCTGGCCGCCGGGCTGCATCCCCTGGATCAGCATCGGCTCCAGCATCGCACGGGCGGCATAGACGGCGGCGGTATAGCCGGCGGGCCCCGACCCGACGATCAAAAGTTTCACATGGCTGCGTTCGCTCATCTTGCGCCCCTTTCGCGGTTTGTGCATGAGGTAATCCCTCGGGCGTCCGACTGCAACGCACAGGTGCGCAGGGCCGTCGCAGGCGGCAGAAAGAATGTTGCGCGGGATCTGCGCCCGTTGTAGTTTCCGGCAACGCCTCGACCAACAGAAGAAAGACAGACATGGCTGGCGCCAAACTCGACGACATCGACCGCAAGATCCTGGCCGAACTTCAGGCCGATGGCCGGATGACGAATGTCGAACTTGCGCGCCGTGTCGGGATCTCGGCCCCGCCCTGCCTGCGCCGTGTCCGCACACTGGAAGAGCTGGGGTATATCCGCGGATACCACGCCGACATCAACGCGCGAGAGTTGGGGTTCGAGGTTCAGGTCTTCGCCATGGTGCGCCTTGCATCACAGTCGGAACGCGACCTGACGGCGTTCGAGGCGCTGGTCCAGGGTTGGCCCCTGGTCCGCGAATGCCACATGCTGAACGGCGAGATCGACTTCATCCTGAAGTGCGTCTCGCCCGACCTGTCGACGTTCCAGCGGTTCCTGACAAACAGCCTGACGGCGGCGCCGAACGTGGCGTCGGTCAAGACTTCGCTGGTCATCAGGGGCGCCAAGGATGAACCCACGATCCCCTTCGAGGTTGTCGAGGAGCGTGTCCGCGAGGCAGGCTGACGGCCCACGATGGTGACGCCAGCCGCCGTCACGGATGACAGGGCCGCCTTGGGACGGCTTCGAATCGTAGCCCGGTCGATCCTGCTGCTCTGGGCGGTGTTCAGCTTTGTCGCAACAGCTTGGGTTCTGTCGCACCACCCATTCGTCAACCCATTGGTCCAGCGCAGCGCGGCCGAGGCGCGGGTCGCGCTCTCGACCGCTGTTGCCCGTCAGGTCAGCCTTGATTGGCTGGTCCCGCGGCTGCAGGCGGCGCTTGCCGAGGATGACATGCAGCGGGTCACGTTGCTCAACGATATCGCCAGCGATCACAGCGTCATTCTTCCACCCGACCTGCAGCGGCAGGTTACCGAGGCGGTAGCCGCGCACGAAGGCTGGCGGGCGACCATGTCCGACTGCCGCCTGTGCATCACCGATGTGGCGCGCTGTCCCAGCCTGTCGCTGGTGGCGGCCTGCACCCTGCCCTTCGAATTGTCGCCCGCAGGTGACGCGGCAGCGCTGGCCCGGCAGGGCGGCAACCTGATCACAGGCGCCGAAATCGACGAGGTCGAGGCCGCCCTGGCCGGTATTGGGCTTGCCGCTACCATCTCGACAGTCGTCACGGTCGGCAGCAGCCTGACCCTGAAGGGCGCCGCGACGGTTCTGCGGGTCGCACGGCGCGCAGATGCCTTGTCACCGGGTCTGCGCTACGCCCTGCGGGAAGCAGCACGCGGCCCGGCCCCTGCCGCCACCTTTGGGTCCGTGGCCGGCGATATTCGCCACCTGGCGACACGGACGTCGAACGCCGAGGTCCTTTCGCTGCTGCGCCATGCCGACAGCCCCCGGGATCTGCGCGCACTCACCCGTCTGTCGGACGTGGCAGGCCCCGACACCGGCCGAACGCTCGAGGTACTGGGCAAGGCTCGCACCATGCGGCTGCTGAGCCGCATCAGCGATCTTGCCCTGGCCGCTATGGGCCTTGTCGCGCTCGTGCTAGGCCAGCTTGCGGTCATGGCTGGCGCCGCGCTGAAGTTGTGGCTGCGCAGCCTGCTGCGTCAGAGGGAAATGGCGCTGATCAGGCGGCCGTAATCGACCTGTCCTTCATGCGTGGCGCGACGATAGCTGAAGAACCGCTGCGGGTCGGAATAGGTGCAATGCCGCGACCATTCGGCCTCGACCCCGGCATCCCGCAGCCGCTTCAGGCCAAAGCCCGGTAGGTCGAACATCGGCCTGCCTTGGGGACCTCCGCTGAAGAAGCGTTCCGATTCAGGATCTTCGGTCAGGAAGTTATCCATGAATTCGTCCCCGACTTCATAGGCCTGCTGGCTGATCGTGGGGCCGATCACCGCACGCAAGTCCGTGGCGCCCAGGCTGCGCATCGCGTCCACCGTCGCCTCGATCACGCCATCGATGGCCCCGCGCCAGCCGGCGTGGCAGGCGCCCACGACACCCGCCCTGGGGTCGGCCAGCAGGATCGGTTGGCAATCCGCAGTCAGCACAGCGACCGCAACCTCGCGGCGCGCGGTCACAAGGCCGTCGGCCTGAACATCGCGAATTTCCGCGATGTCATCGCCCTCGGTCAGCGTGACGACCTTGGCTGAATGCACCTGTTTGACGGTGGCAAGGTGGTCCATCGGCACGCCCATGGCACTGGCGACCCTGGCGCGGTTGACCTGCACCATGTCGGTCTGATCGGTGGATCGCCGCCCGCAGTTCAGCCCTGCGAACAGGCCTGAAGACGCGCCGCCCTTGCGGGTGAAGAACCCGTGCTTCACATCCGACAGAAGCGGGTGGGTCAGGATTTCAAGCGTCGTCTGCATGAGCCTCCAGCGCCGTGAAACCGGGAACGGCGGGCGCCCCCTTCGGCCAGATCGCGATTGCCTTGAACAGGTGACCCATTTCTGCGGGGTCGGTCAAGCGGTGAAGCGCCCCTGACGCCCCGGCGTCGCCAGCCGCCGTCAGCTTGGCGGCGCGGGCCTCGGCCCCCAGTGCACGCAGCCAATCGCCCTGACGCCGCGGTGCCGAGACCTGCGCACCTGCCCGCATCGCCGCGGCGGCCAAAGGCGCAAAATCGACATGGGCGGTCAGGTCGGCTTCTCCGGGATTGGCCAGCGGATCCTCGGGGGTGTGGTGGCGCAAGGCCTGCAACGTGTCGCCATAGCCGTTCCAGCCGCCATAATCGATCAAGATGGCCGCGCCGCCCTGCCTTGCAATCTTGCGCGCCACCGCTTCGACAAAGGCGGCGCCCTCCGGGCATTCCTCGACGATGTCTCCCGGCCGGCCATCTCGCGGCAGCGCCACCGGTTCCGCAAGCCCCATCCGCAGTTCGCCGTCTGTCAGCCCCACCACGCGTTCGCGCCAGCCCTCTGGCGTCATCTGGTACTGCCGGATCGGCAGAGCGTCGATGAACTCATTACCGATCAGAAACAGTGGCTTGTTTCCAATACCCTCGACTGTTTCGAGGTGCCGGACTGCGCCCAGCCTGTCAAGCTGAACCTGCCGCAGGTGCGCCGAGGCCTCAATCAGCGCGACATCCGCCGCGCCCTCCATTCCAGGCACGATCCGGATCGTGCGCAGAATGTCTGCCATCAGGGTGCCACGACCGGGACCCGGCTCGGCCAGCGTGAAGGGTGCGGGACGGCCCTGATCCATCCAAGCCTGCGCCAGCGCCAGCCCGCAGAGTTCGCCGAACATCTGGTGGATCTCGGGCGCAGTCGTGAAGTCACCGGCGGCGCCGAACGGGTCGCGCGTCGCGTAATAGCCGTGCCGACTGTCGAGCAGGCAGATCTGCATGTATTCGGCGATGCTGATCGGCCCCGTCGCGCGGATGCGCCCGGCGATGATCTGCGCCAGCGGCGTCATGCGGCCACGCGCGGCCGGGACCGTGCGCGCCAGATCAGCGCCAATCCGATCAGCACCATCGGCAGCGACAGCAGTTGGCCCATCGTCAGCCCAATGGCCGGTCCACCGACGACATGGCCAAGCGGGTTGTCAGGGGTGATGAATTGCGCGTCGGCCACGCGGAACAGCTCGACAAGCATGCGCGCCAGCCCGTATCCGGCCAGGAAGACGCCGAATGCCAGGCCCGGCCGTCGCAAGCCGCCGGCCCGCACCAGCGCCCATAGGATCAACCCCAGCAGCAGGCCTTCTAGACCCGCCTCGTAAAGCTGGCTGGGATGGCGGGCGCACAGCCCCTCGACGCCAGGGCAGGCCTGCGCGGCCTCGCCTGGGAAGATGACGCCCCAGGGCAGGTCCGTCGGCCGGCCCCACAGCTCGGCATTGATGAAATTGGCGATGCGTCCGAAGAACAGCCCGATGGGCGCCACGACCGCAAGCGCATCCGCCAGCCGCATCACGGGCACACCGTTCCGTCGAGCCCAAAGCCACGTTGCGACGATCACCCCGGCAAAGCCGCCGTGAAAGCTCATTCCGCCCTGCCAGACCTTGATGATCTCGGCCGGGTTCGACAGGTAATAGGCTGGTTCGTAGAACAGGACGAACCCCAGCCGCCCGCCCAGGATCACGCCGAGGATCACCCATGTCAGCAGGTCGTCGATGCTGTCGGGCGCGGTGGGCGCCGTTCCGCCCCAGATCGCGGGGCGCCGCATCATGGCGACGATCAGCCGCCAGCCGATGATCAGCCCCGCCATGTAGGCCAGCGCATACCAGCGCAGCGACAGCGAAAACCCGCCGAGGTTGATCGTGAAGATCTCGGGGGCGATGTCGGGAAACGGGATCATGAGGCCTCGGGGTTGCGGTTCGCGCGCACGCTAGCCGCCAAACCGGTCGTGTCAACATTGAACCCGGACGCTGGTCGGACCATATAGGTGCGGATAAAGGACAAGGGGCCACCGATGACCACGCAGAACCGTTTCTTCGACGACATGTCCAAGCTGATGACCAACGCCATGGGCGTGGCCCACGGCGCCCGCACCGAGGCCGAGAACGCTATGAAGGGCTGGGTCGATCGCTGGCTGGCCGATCGAGACTTCGTCACCCGCGAAGAGTTCGAGGCCGTGAGAGAGATGGCCATCAAGGCCCGCACCGAAAACAGCGAGCTGAAGGCCCGTCTGGACGCGCTCGAAGCCTCGCGTCAGGGCGACTGAACGGTTGTTGTCCGACTGACGAGGGTGCCGGCGCTGTCATAAAGCAGCACCTCGGCCCCTTCGGTCACGACGACGATCCAGTCGCGGGCGAACGTGACGGCAGCGGCTGTCGCGCCGTCGGGCAGCGCGATGGGGTCGGGCAGTTCCGGCAGCACGGGCTGGTTCAGCCGCAGCCACAGCATTGCCACGACCGCGACCATCCCCAGGCCCATCACCAGCGTCAGTCCCGTGACCAGTGCTTTCAGGAAGCGCAGTTCCGGGACCGTCCTTGCCGCAACCTTCCAGTCGGTGTCATCTTCCGCCATGTCGAACCTGTCCGTGATCATCCCGGCGAACCCGCCCGACCGACTTGATAAGGCGCTTGCGATTGCGGTGCCAGAGGAGGCGGCCCTGTCGCGCTCGCGCTTGGCGCGGCTGATCATCGAAGGCGCCGTCACGGGACCCGACGGCCCCGCCCGCGACGTAAAGGCGCGCGTGGCCGAGGGGCAGGAATACCGGATCACCCTGGCTCCGCCGGAAGAGGTCGAGACCCGGCCGGAAGCCATCCCGCTGGTCATCGCCTACGAGGACAATGACCTGATCGTGATCGACAAGCCGGCGGGGATGGTCGTCCATCCAGCCCCCGGCAGCCCCTCGGGGACCCTTGTGAACGCCCTTTTGGCGCATTGCGGCGATTCGCTTTCGGGCATCGGTGGCGAGAAGCGGCCTGGGATCGTTCACCGCATCGACAAGGACACCTCGGGCCTGCTGGTCGTCGCCAAATCCGACCGTGCGCATCACGGCCTGGCGGCGCAGTTCGAGGCCCATACCGCCAGCCGCCGCTATCTCGCGCTGGCCCATGGCATCATCGACGGCGCCGACCCGCGTCTGCGCGGGACCCCCGGCGTCGCCTTCGAGGATGGCGGCGTCCTGCGCATCACGACGAAACTGGCCCGGCACACGACGGACCGCCAGAAGCAGGCAGTCTATTTCGACAAGGGCCGCCATGCGGTCACTCGCGCCCGGATGATGAGGTCATTCGGCAATCCGCCCGCCATGATGCTGGTGGAATGCAGGCTGGAAACCGGCCGGACCCATCAGATCAGGGTTCACATGGCCCATGCGGGTCTGGGGCTGGTCGGCGATCCGGTCTATGGCGGGTCGCGCCGCGCATCTGTCAAGGCGCTTGGAGGTGCGGCGGATCTGGTCCAGGGCTTCTCCAGACAGGCGCTGCACGCAGCCCATCTTGGTTTCGCGCACCCGGTGTCGGGGCAGGCGCTGGCTTTCGACAGCGCCCTGCCCGCCGACATGCAAGTCCTTCTGGACGCATTGGAAAAGGCCGTGCCATCCCCTTGACGTGGTCGCCGCGCGACCACAGCTTATGACGCAGCCACTCGCGCCCGGACCATTCCGTCCGCGCCGCGGTGGTTTCGCCTGCGACAACCTGCACCGGAACCGGCGGGACAAAGCTGGCGTTGGGCGAACTCTGCGAAAGGCTTTCACCATGGCGACATATGGAAATCTGCCCGCCCCCAGTCCCGAACAGGGCCTGAACCGCTATCTGCAAGAGATCCGCAAGTTCCCGCTGCTGGAACCGGAAGAGGAATACATGCTGGCCAAGGCGTGGGCCGACCATGAGGACAGCGAGGCCGCCCACAAGCTGGTGACCAGCCACCTGCGCCTGGCCGCGAAGATCGCGATGGGCTATCGCGGCTATGGCCTGCCCCAGGCCGAGGTCATCAGCGAGGCCAATGTCGGCCTGATGCAGGCGGTCAAGCGCTTCGATCCGGAACGTGGTTTCCGCTTGGCAACCTATGCCATGTGGTGGATTCGTGCCTCGATTCAGGAATACATCCTGCGGTCCTGGTCGCTGGTGAAGATGGGCACGACCAGCGCGCAGAAGAAGCTGTTCTTCAACCTCCGCAAGGCCAAGTCCAAAATTGGCGCGCTGGAGGAAGGCGATCTGCGCCCGGAAAACGTCGCCCAGATCGCCACCGAGCTGAACGTGACCGAGCAGGAGGTCATCGACATGAACCGCCGCCTGTCGGGCGGCGACGCGTCCTTGAACGCGCAGGTCGGGTCAGGCGATGGAGAATCCGCAGCCCAGTGGCAGGACTGGCTGGAGGACACCGACGCCAATCAGGCCGAGGCCTATGCCGAGACCGAGGAACTGGACACCCGCCGCGGCATGCTGGTCGCCGCGATGGACGTGCTGAACGACCGCGAGCGCGACATCCTCATGGAGCGGCGCCTGCGCGACGACCCGATGACGCTTGAGGATCTGTCGTCGCGCTACAACGTCTCGCGCGAACGGATCCGCCAGATCGAGGTGCGCGCGTTCGAAAAGCTGCAGGACCGCATGCGTATCTTGGCGCGTGAAAAGGGCATGCGGATCGCCGAAGCGGTCGATTGACGCCCTGCTGAATACCGCGCCGCATTGACCCGATGCGGCGCGTCGCTATGGTCGCGGAAACCGATCCTCCATCCCGGACCATGCCTTTGCCATGACAGCCCTGACCGAATTTCAGCGCCTTGAGGCGCAGGGCGTTTGGCGAGAGACGCCCGAGACGCGTCAGCGCGAGGTCATTGTCTCGCTTGGGGAAGCGACCCTGACGCTGATGGATCCCCGGACTGACAAGCCGCTGTCGCATTGGTCCCTTCCCGCGGTGACGCGCCTCAATCTCGGGCGGACGCCCGCCCTCTACACCCCCAGTTCCGGCGAGCCCGACGAAACGGTCGAGATCGACGACCCGCTGATGACCGAGGCGATCGAGCGCGTCCAGCGCGCCATCGCCACCCACCGCGCCAAGCCACGACGGCTACGTGGTGCGGCGACGGTGCTGGCGGTCCTGCTGATGCTGGCAGGCCTGATCTTCTGGCTGCCCGACGCCATGGTGCGCCATGCCGCGCACATCGCCCCACCTGCCCAGAAGCGCACGATCGGATTGGCCGTGCTTTCCGACATGGAGGCCGCCGCAGGACCTGTCTGCCGCCGTGTCTCGGGTCAGCAGGTGCTGGACTGGTTCACGCCGACCTTCGTGGGGGCGGATGGTCTTGTGCAGGTCGTTCCGGGGCCCCTGAACGGTGCGAGGCGCCTGCCGGGCGATCTCTATGTGCTTGGCGAGGATCTTCTGGCGGCTTCCCCCGGCCCCGAGGCCGCCGCCGGTCACCTGCTTTCAGCGCGGCTTGCGCAAGATGACGACCAGGTCACCCTGGACGCGCTTCGACACGCGGGTCTCATGACGGCGCTGCGACTGATGACCCTGGGAACGCTGCCGCAGGATGCGATGACGGGCTATGGTGAATCGTTGCTGGCCCAGCCCCTGCCCCGCCCTGACCTGGCGGTCCTGCCGGCAGCCTTTGCCGAACACGACCTGTCGACCGAGCCATTTGCCCGCAGCATCGACCCCACAGGCACGACGGTTCTGCCGCTGATCGAGGCTGACCCGCTCCGCGCCGGCACCCCCGCCAAGGACCTGCTGACCGACGAACAGTGGCTGGCCTTGCAGCAGATCTGTGCGGGCTGACGCCGTCGACAAGCATGCCTGAACCAGAGCTGTCCACGTAGCCGAATGTCGCGGCAGGCCAACGATCTTTGTCGTCAAGGCTCTTTGATACCGGTCGCCGCGCAAGGATTGCCGGCGAAATCCACGCGATCTCCGACGTGCTGCGCTCTTGTGAACGCACGGCGTCAGACGAACTGCTCTCGCAGAAGTCGCTCATCCAGGCCGTGGCCGGGGTCGAACAGCAGGCGGTGTCTGATGTCGGTCGCGCTGCGGATCTGGACACGGATCACGTTGCGGACCGAGCGGCTGTCAGCGTCGGCCATGACCGGGCGACGCGAGGGGTTCAGGACCTCGACCACGACATCGGCCTCTTTCGGCAGCAGCGCGCCGCGCCACCTGCGGGGGCGGAAAGGCGCGATGGCGGTCAGGGCCAGAACCTCGGCCCCGATGGGCAGGATCGGACCGTGCGCCGAATAGTTGTAGGCGGTCGAGCCGGCCGGAGTTGCGACAAGCGCACCGTCGCAGACCAGCTCCTCCATCCGCATGCGCCCGTCGACGTGGATCCGCAGCTTGGCCGCTTGCGGCCCCTCACGCAGAAGGCTCACCTCGTTGATCGCCAGCGCCTCGTGGCAGGTGCCGTCGGCGCAGGTCGCGCGCATCCGCAGCGGGTTGATCGAGGTCTCTTCGGCCTCGGCCAGCCGCGCGGGCAGGTCGTCGCCGGCATAGGCGTTCATGAGAAAGCCCACCGTGCCGCGGTTCATGCCATAGACCGGAACGCCCAGCCCCTGGGTGACATGCAGAGTCTGCAGCATGAAGCCGTCGCCACCAAGCGCCACCACGATGTCGGCGCGGTCCAGCGGCGTGTCGCCATAGCGGGCGGTCAGCGTGGTCAATGCCTCGCGGGCCAGTTCGGCATGGCTTGCCGTGAAGTGTATCCTGGGCGTCATGGACCGCGTCATTCCTGTTCGCCTGCACCATCACGCGGGGCCACGCCGATGACAAGCCCCGGCAGTGCGCCGCTTTTGTCACTTTTCGCACCGCGACCGTTGCGATAGAAGACACCAACCGCCGCCCCTGCAACCGAAAGGACCGAGGACGATGAACGCCCCGACCCGCGACAACGGCTTCTTCACCGAAACCCTGGCCAGCCGCGATCCCGACATCGCGCAGGCCGTGGCTCAGGAACTGGGGCGTCAGCGCGACGAGATCGAGCTGATCGCGTCCGAGAACATCGTCAGCCGCGCCGTCCTTGAGGCGCAGGGATCGGTCCTGACGAACAAGTACGCCGAGGGATATCCCGGCAAGCGCTACTACGGCGGCTGTCAGTTCGTCGACATCGCCGAGAACCTGGCCATCGACCGCGCCAAGCAGATCTTCGGCTGTGAATATGCCAACGTGCAGCCGAACAGCGGCAGCCAGATGAACCAGGCCGTGTTCCTGGCCCTGCTGCAGCCGGGCGACACGTTCATGGGGCTGGACCTGAATTCGGGCGGTCACCTGACCCACGGATCGCCGGTGAACATGTCGGGCAAGTGGTTCAACGTGGTCAGCTATGGCGTGCGCCAGCAGGACCAGCAGCTGGACATGGAGGCGATCGCCGAAAGCGCCCGCCAGCACAAGCCGAAGCTGATCATCGCCGGCGGCACGGCCTATAGCCGGGTCTGGGACTGGGCCGCTTTCCGCAAGATCGCGGACGAGGTCGGCGCCTACCTGATGGTGGACATGGCGCATATCGCGGGCTTGGTGGCCGGCGGCGTGCACCCCTCGCCCGTGCCGCACGCCCATGTCGTGACCTCGACCACGCACAAATCGCTGCGCGGCCCGCGCGGGGGCCTGATCCTGACCAACGACGCCGAGATTGCGAAAAAGGTGAACAGCGCCGTCTTCCCCGGCCTGCAGGGCGGTCCGCTGATGCATGTCATTGCCGCCAAGGCCGTCGCCTTCGGCGAGGCGCTGCGCCCCGAATTCAAGACCTACGCCGCGCAGGTCGTCAAGAACGCCCAGGCGATGGCGGACGAGCTGATGAAGGGCGGCATCGACATCGTTTCGGGCGGGACCGACAACCACCTGTGCCTGGCCGACCTGCGCCCGAAGAAGGTGACCGGCAAGGCGACCGAGGCCGCGCTCGGCCGCGCCCACATCACCTGCAACAAGAACGGCGTGCCCTTTGATCCGGAAAAGCCCTTCGTGACCTCGGGCATCCGCCTGGGCGCGCCTGCGGGCACGACGCGCGGCTTTGCCGAGGCCGAGTTCCGGCAGATCGCTCGTTGGATCGTTGAGGTCGTGGACGGGCTGGCCGCGCATGGCGAAGACGGCAATGCCGACATCGAGGCGAAGGTCCGCGCCGAAGTTTCGGAACTCTGCGGCCGCTTCCCGCTCTATCCGAACCTCTGATCAATGTCCCGCCGCCACGACAGGCGGCGGGTCGTCAGCCAGGTGGGCTGATGAAGCCAGCTACGCCTGCCAGCGTGGCTTGCGCTTGTCGAAGAAGGCAGCGATCCCCTCGGGCGCCTCGGTTCCCTGCCATACCGCGACAAGACGATCGACGCTGTCGTTGATCACGGCATCGTCGATCACCGGCCCAAGCGACCGGCATTGGGCCTTGGCGGCGGCGACGGCTGCCGGCGCGGCATCAAGGAACGGCGCGACCTCGGCCTCGACCGCGGCGTCCAGTTCTTCGGTCGCCACCGCACGTGCCGCAAGGTTCAGCGTGACCGCCTCGGCCGCATCGAAGATCCGGGCCGAGAAGAAGACGCGGCGCGCCATCGGCTCGCCCATCCGGGCGACCACATAGGGTCCGATCGTCGCCGGGATCAGGCCAAGCCGCACCTCGGTCAGCCCGAACCTGGCGGTCGTCGCGGCAATGGCGACATCACAGACCGACATGATGCCCACGCCGCCGCCGAAGGCATTGCCATGTACGCGCGCGATCAGCGGCTTTGGCATCAGGTTCAGCGCGGACAGCATGCCGGCCAGCGCATGCGCGCCCTCTCTCCTTGTCGCCTCATCCGCATCCATCTGCTGGCGCATCCAGCCAAGGTCGCCACCAGCGCAGAAGCTGGCGCCTTCCGCCGCCAGGACGACCACGCGCACCGCCTCGTCCGCGCCAAGCGTCGCTGCGGCCTCGGTCAGTTCGTCCATCATCTGGCGGGACAGCGCGTTGTGCTTTTGGGAACGTGCCAGCCACAGCGTTGCGACGCCGCGCGCATCGGTCTCGATCCGGATCGTTTCAGGCATCGGCATTCTCCCGCAGGGCACGCGCCATGTCGGCCGCACGCCGGATGATGTTCATATCCAGCCCGTGTTCGAAGCCGCGGGTCGACAGATGCGCCGCCAGCGCCTCGGTCGCGACGTTGCCCGCCGCACCCGGCGCATAGGGGCAGCCCCCCAGACCGCCGACGGCCGCATCGAAGATCCTCAGGCCACGCGCCAGACTGGCATCGACATTGTCCAGCGCCCGGCCCGCCGTGTCGTGGAAATGGCCTGCCAGCCGGTCAGCCGGAAGCTCGTCCAGGACCGCCGACAGCATGGCATCGACAGTTTCGGGGCGGCCTTGGCCGATGGTGTCCCCAAGGCTGATCTCGGCACAACCCATGTCCCGCAGCGCTGCGGCGACCTTGGCAACCCGAGCCGGCGGCGTCGGTCCGTCGAACGGGCAGTCCGTGACCACGCTGACATAGCCCCGCAATGCAATTCCGTCGGCCTGTGCGGCCTCGGCCACGGGGGCCAGCCGCTCGAGACTCTCGGCAATCGAGGCGTTCAGGTTCGCGCGGCTGAAGCCTTCGGACGCGCTGGCGAAGATCGCGACCTCGTCGGCACCGGCGGCCCGTGCGGCTTGGTAGCCGCGCACGTTCGGCGTCAGGACCGCATACCGCACGCCCGGTGCGCGGGTCATTCCGGCCATGACCTCGGCCGCGTCGGCCAGCTGCGGCACCCATTTGGGCGACACGAAGCTTGTCACCTCGATGCGACGGAAGCCTGCCTGCGACAGCAGGTCCACCAGCGCGATCTTCTGCGCCGCGGGGATCAGCCGCTTTTCGTTCTGCAGCCCATCGCGCGGGCCCATCTCGAAGATCTCGACGCGCTCAGTCATCGGCGCTCTCCAGCCGGATCAGCGGTGCGCCGGCTTCGACCTGATCGCCGGCAGCGGTCAGAACCTCGGCCACCAGTCCGTCGCGGGACGCGGTCAGGCTGTGCTCCATCTTCATGGCTTCCAGCACGACCAGCCTGTCGCCGGCCGCCACCTGCTGCCCCTGCGTCACATGGACGGCCTTGACCAGCCCAGGCATCGGAGACCGGGTCAGCCCGTCGCCCGCATCGTCCGCGCCGGTGCGCGCCAGCGGATCGAGCGCCGTCAGATGCACGGTGCGGCCGCCGAAGACGCTGACCCCGGCCTTATGGCAGACGATGCGTTCTCGGCAGAGATCACCGTCCACCCACCAGCGGTCGCCCTGCCAGCGCACCTCGCGCGAGCGGTCCAGTGTCACGCGCGCGGCGCCGGGGCCCAGAACCTCCAGCACGGCCTGTCCGCCATCCCAGGCAACCGTCCGCCGCAGAGGCTGCCAAAGCGTCATGCCGCCGCGAACTGCGGGATCGGCAAGCCCCGCCAGCCCCACGACGCCCAGCACCAGCGCCCGCGCATCTGGCGCGGATTCGGCGATCAGGCGGTCCAGATCACGGGCAATCAGTCCGGTATCGACCTGACCGCGGCGAAACCCGTCGTGCCGCGCCAGCGCGATCAGGAAGTCGAGGTTCGTGACCGAGCCCGCGACCTCGGTATCAACCAGCGCCTGTTCCAGCGCCCGCAGGGCCACCGCACGCGTCGCCCCATGCGTCACCACCTTGGCGATCATTGGATCATACCAGGGGCTGATGCTGTCTTCAGGACGCACACCCGTCTCGATCCGCGCACCCTGCGGGAACCGGAGATGGGACAGTCGCCCGGTCGCGGGCAGGAACCCCGCCGGCACATCCTCGGCATAGAGTCGCGCCTCGAAGGCGTGGCCGCGGATGGTCAGGTCTTCCTGACGCGCCGGAAGGCTTTCGCCGCTGGCCACGCGCAGCTGCCATTCGACCAGGTCGATCCCGGTGATCGCCTCGGTCACCGGATGCTCGACCTGCAGGCGGGTGTTCATCTCCATGAACCAGAATCGGTCGGGCCTCAGACCGTCGCTGCCGTCGACGATGAATTCGATCGTTCCCGCGCCGGCATAACCTATCGCCTCGGCCGCCCTGACGGCCGCCTGTCCCATTGCATCGCGCATCTGGAGCGTCATGCCGGGGGCCGGCGCTTCCTCGATGACCTTCTGGTGGCGCCGCTGCAAAGAACAGTCCCGCTCGAACAGGTGCACGGCCCTGCTGCCGTCGCCGAAGACCTGAACCTCGATATGGCGTGGCGACTGGACGTATTTCTCGACCAGGACGTCGGCGTTGCCAAAGGCCTTCCGGGCCTCGGACTGCGCCGATTCCAGCGCCTCGGGGAACTTCGTGGGACTGTCGACCTGCCGCATGCCCTTGCCGCCGCCACCGGCCACAGCTTTGATCAGCACGGGATAGCCGATCCGGTCTGCAGCCTGCGCCAGACGCGCCGGGTCCTGATCAGCGCCGTGGTAACCCGGAACGACGGGAACGCCCGCCTCCTCCATCAGCGCCTTGGCCGCGTCCTTCAGGCCCATGGCGCGGATGGCCTTGGCGGACGGGCCGATGAAGACCAGACCGGCTGCCTCGACCGCCTCCACGAAATCCGGGTTCTCGGACAGGAAGCCGTAGCCCGGATGGATCGCCTGCGCGCTGGTGGCCTTGGCGGCGGCGATAATCGCATCGCCCCGCAGATAGCTGTCGGCAGGGGCGGGGCCGCCCAGGTGCACCGCCTGGTCCGCCATCGCCACATGCCGCGCGGCTCGGTCGGCGTCGGAATAGACGGCGACCGTCGCGACCCCCATGCGCCGGCAGGTGTCGATCACCCGACAGGCGATTTCGCCCCGGTTCGCGATCAGGATCTTGTCGAACATGGCTGCCCCCTTCTCGAACGCCCGCCGCATCTTCTGTGCAAAGTGAAATCCGCCATGGCCATGCTCACATCCGGAACAGGCCAAAGCGCGTCGGCGCAATGGGCGCGTTCAGCGACGCCCGCAGCGACAGCGCCAGGACATCGCGCGTCTTGCGCGGGTCGATGATCCCGTCGTCCCAGAGCCGCGCCGACGCGTAGAGCGGGTGCGACTGCCGTTCGAACATTTCGATGGTCGGGCGCTTGAACTCGGCCTCCTCCTCGGGCAGCCAGGTGCCCCCCTGCCGCTCGATCCCCTCGCGGCGGACGGTTGCCAGAACGCCAGCCGCCTGCTCTCCGCCCATCACGCTGATGCGGCTGTTGGGCCAGGTCCACAGGAAGCGCGGCGAATAGGCCCGCCCCGCCATGCCATAGTTGCCGGCCCCGAAGCTGCCGCCGACCAGCATGGTGATCTTGGGGACGCTGGTCGTGGCCACGGCCGTGACCATCTTGGCGCCGTGGCGGGCAATGCCCTCGTTCTCGTATTTGCGGCCGACCATGAAGCCGGTGATGTTCTGCAGGAACACCAGCGGGATGCCGCGCTGGCTGCAGAGTTCGATGAAATGGGCGCCTTTCTGCGCGGCCTCGCTGAAGAGGACGCCGTTGTTCGCGACGATGCCCACGGGGCAGCCTTCCACATGGGCGAAGCCCGTCACAAGCGTCTCGCCAAAGCGGGCCTTGAACTCGTCGAAGCGCGATCCGTCGACGACGCGGGCGATCACCTCGCGGATGTCATAGGGGGTGCGCAGGTCGGCGGGAACGACGCCCAAGATCTCCTCGGGGTCATAGGCGGGCAGTTCCGGCGACTGCCATTGCACCGTGTCGGGCATCCGCCGGTTGAGATTGCCGATCGCGCGCCGCGCCTGCGCCAGCGCATGGGCGTCATCCTCGGCCAGATAGTCCGCGACGCCCGACAGGCGCGTATGCACGTCGCCGCCGCCCAGATCTTCGGCGCTGACGACCTCTCCGGTCGCCGCCTTGACCAGCGGTGGCCCCGCCAGGAAGATCGTTCCCTGGCCCCGCACGATGATCGTGACGTCAGACATCGCTGGCACATAGGCGCCGCCGGCGGTACAGGACCCCATGACCACCGCGATCTGCGGAATGCCCTTCGCGCTCATCCGGGCCTGATTGAAGAAGATGCGGCCGAAATGATCGCGGTCCGGAAAGACCTCGTCCTGGTTGGGCAGGTTCGCGCCACCGCTGTCGACCAGATAGACGCAGGGCAGATGGCATTCCTCGGCGATCTCCTGCGCGCGCAGGTGCTTCTTGACCGTCATCGGGTAATAGGTGCCGCCTTTCACCGTCGCGTCGTTGGCGACGACCATGACGTCCTGTCCGTGCACCCGCCCCACTCCGGCGATGACCCCCGCGCAGGGTGCCGCGCCATCATAGAGGCCGTGGGCCGCCGTGGCGCCGACCTCCAGGAAGGGGCTGCCGGGGTCCAGGAGGTTCGCCACCCGTTCGCGTGGCGGCATCTTGCCACGACCGGTGTGACGCTCCATCGCCTTCGGTCCACCGCCGGCGGCCGCGGCTTCAGCGGCCTGACGTGCGGTATCCAGCAGCGCCAGATGGGCGTCGCGGTTGGCGCGGAACTGCTCGGAGGACGGCAGCGCGGTCGAGGTCAGCTTCATGTCGGTGTCTCCTCGGTCGTGTCCAGCTTGCGCAACTCTCGGCGCATGACCTTCCCGGTCACGGTCATCGGCAGGGCGTCAAGGAATGCGATCTCTCGCGGATAGGAATGGGCGGCTGATTGGTTGCGGGCGTGGGCCTGAAGCTCGGCCGCCAATTCGTCCGACGCCTGAAATCCTGCGCGCAATACGATATAGGCCTTGACGATTTCCGTCCGCAGCGGATCGGGCTTGCCGACCACGCCGACCTGCGCCACGGCCGGGTGGCGCAGCAGACAGTCCTCGATCTCGGAGGGACCGATGCGATAGCCGGCCGAAGTGATGACGTCGTCGTCGCGCCCGACGAAGCGGACATGGCCGTCCTCGATGATGCCCCGGTCGCCGGTGATCATCCAGTCGCCGCGGAACTTGGCCGCCGTTTCCTCGGGCTTCTGCCAATAGCCCAGCATCATGCTGCCGGCGCCGCGCCGGACCGCGATGTCGCCTTCGCCATCGGTGGGTCGCCCTTCGCCGTCGACGACCCGAACGTCGAAGCCCGGCACCGCGCGGCCGATCGCGCCGGGGCGTTCGGAGAACATCGCCCCGCTGCCCGAGGCGACCATGTTGCACTCCGTCTGGCCGTAGAATTCGTTGATCGTCAGCCCAAAGGCATCACGGCCCCAGTTGAGCATCTCGGCGCCCAAGGTTTCGCCGCCCGATGCCACGCTGCGCAGCCCCGGCAGCGTGACGTCAGCGGCCTTCAGCATTTTCAGCGCCGTCGGCGGGAAGAAGACGTTCCGGATGGCGCAGTCATCGATCAGCCGCGACACCGCGGCAGGATCGAACTTGGGCATTCGCGCCGCCACGACCGGCACCCCAAGAGCGAGGGCCGGCATCGCCACGTCGAACAGCCCGCCGATCCAGGCCCAGTCCGCCGGGGTCCAGATCACGTCACCGGGCTGGCCCAGCAGATCGTGGCTCATCTCGACGCCGGGCAGATGACCGGTCAGGACGCGGTGACCGTGCAGCGCCCCCTTTGGTGCCCCGGTGGTTCCCGATGTATAGATGATCACAGCAGGATCGTCCGGTCCCGTGGGCCGGGTGGAATATTTGGCGCCCTCTGGCAGCCCGTCCTCGGGAACGACGACCCGCAGTTCCGGGAATGGCCGCAGCATCTCCCTCCCTTCCGGGTCGGCAATGACTGTGGCGATGCCCGCATCCCGCAGCCGCAACGCCAGCGCCTCGGGCCCGAACAGCTTGAAGAGCGGGACCGAGATCGCGGCCGATTTCCAGGCAGCCAGATGAGCCGCCGCGGTCCAGGCCGACTGCGTGCGCAGCACGCCGATGCGGTCGCCCGGTGCGGCCGCCAGAGCGTGGGCCAGCCGGTCGGTCATGACCGTCAGCTCAGCTACCGTGACAGGACGCGGCTGACCATCATGTTCGATGATCGCAACGCTGTCCGGGTCGTGGTCCAGGCACTGGTCCGCCATGTTGAGGCGTTTCGGGAACTGCCACCGGAACTCGGCGCGCAGGCGGTCATAATCGGTGTTGGTCAGCAGCCGGTCCATCAGCCGCCCTCGCCAAGCGAAGCTTCCAGACGCATTGCCTGCGCAGCGGTCAGTTCCATCTGGCACTGAACCAGAACCGTGCCTGCCAGGCTGCCGCCCTCATAGCGCCCGGCGTCATAGTCGCAGGCGGCGTCGCGAAAGCCGATCCAGGCGCGCTGCATCTGACGCAGCGCGTCGGCGCGGACCGGCGTCGCGTTGTTCATCCCGGACCGATAGGCGTCGTTCAACCGCCCATCCCAGAAATTTCGCTCTGCGGCCAGACAGGTGTTCATGCCAAGCGTCGTCTGACCGCCCTCGCCCTCCATGCAGGCGATTGCTGCCACTCCGATGCAGTCATGACCACCATCGGCCACCAGACAATCGGTCACGGGCGCAGGATCGAACTTCGGGCCGTCTTGCGCGAACGCGGGCGCGGCCGACAGTGCAAGCACGATCAGGACGCGCATCAGACCAGCCCCATCAGTTCCCGACCGATGAGCATCCTGCGGATCTCGCTGGTGCCGGCGCCGATCTCCATCAGCTTGGCATCGCGGAAGAGGCGGCTGACGGCACTGTCGTTCAGGAAACCGGCCCCGCCAAGCGCCTGCACCGCCTGGTGCGCCTGCACCATCGCCTGTTCGCTGGCGTAAAGCACAGCGCCTGCGGCATCCTGCCGGGTCACCTTGCCCGCATCGCAGGCGCGCGCCACCTCATAGACATAGGCGCGGGCAGTGTTCAGCGCGACATACATGTCGGCAATCTTGCCCTGCATCAGCTGGAACGACCCGATCGGCTGCCCGAACTGCCGCCGTTCCGCCACGTAGGGCATCACCGCATCAAGGCAGGCCGCCATGATTCCGGTGCCGATGCCCGAGAGGACCACGCGTTCGTAATCCAGCCCCGACATCAGCACCCGAACGCCCCGGCCCTCCTCGCCCAGGACGTTCTCGAACGGGATCTCGCAATTCTCGAAGATCAACTCGCCCGTATTAGATCCGCGCATCCCCAGCTTGTCGAAATGCGGACCGGTCGAAAAACCGGACATCCCGCGTTCGACGATAAAGGCCGTGATGCCCTTCGACCCGGCCTCGGGGTCGGTCTTGGCATAGACCACCAGCGTCTGCGCATCGGGCGCGTTGGTGATCCAGTACTTGTTGCCGTTCAGAACAAAGCGGTCGTTCTTCTTTTCCGCCCGCAGCTTCATGCCGACGACGTCGCTGCCGGCGCCCTCCTCGGACATGGCCAACGCACCGACCGCCTTGCCGCTGCATAGGTCGGGCAGGTATTTCACCTTCTGCGCATCGGATCCGTTCAGCTTGATCTGGTTCACGCAAAGGTTCGAATGCGCGCCATAGGACAAGCTGATGCTGGCGCTGGCGCGCGCGATCTCCTCGACCGCGATGACGTGGGCCAGGTATCCCATGCCCGCGCCGCCCCACTCCTCGGGGACGGTGATGCCAAGAAGGCCAAGCTCTCCCATCTCGGGCCACAGGTCGTTGGGGAAGGCGTTCGAGCTGTCGACATCGGCCGCCAGCGGCGCGACGCGGTCCTGCGCCCACCGGTGGACCATGTCGCGCAGCGCATTCACATCCTCGCCCAGATCGAATTCCATGCCACGCGTGAACATCGCGATCCCCCTCCCCGGTTTATTGAACGCTTGTTCATTTCCATAGAGCAGGTCCGGCCCGCCCGTCAAGCACAGGCTGCGCGCCTGCCGGCGTTGCGTCAAGCGCCGGGGGCTTGCCCTGGCCTGCGATGATCGCCAAGAAGACCCGGTCCCTTGATGGCGAGGCACCGATGCGGCTGACGATCCTGCGCCACGCGCCCTGCATCCCGGACGGCCGCATGGTCGGACGTCGCGACGTCGCGTCGGATTGCGGCGACCTTACCGCGCTGGAGCGGCAGCGCGGCCGGATCGGCGCGCCGTCGCAGGTCATCGCCAGCCCCGCCCTTCGCTGCCGACAGACGGCAAAGGCGCTCGGCCTGTCCCCCGACCGTTTCGAGCCGCTGCTATGGGAACAGGACTTCGGAACGTGGGAGGATCTGGCGCCGGACCGGCTGCCCGATCTGGGCAGGCTGACGCCCGCGCAACTTGCCCGCCACCGCCCAGAGGAAGGCGAAAGCTTCGACGACATGGCGGCGCGGGTGATCCCCGTGCTGCGGTCGCTGGACCGCGACAGCCTGCTGATCGCCCATGCAGGCACCGTCCGGGCGGCGCTGTCCATGGTCGTCGGCCCCGCCGCACTGTCCTTTGCCGTCGCGCCCCTGTCGCTGACCATTCTTGCCCGGCATGACGACGATTGGGCGGTCGAGGCGGTCAACATCCGGAGCGACCTCTGATGGCACTGGTGGCGGTTCTGGCGCTGATCCTGGACGCAGCAGTGGGTTGGCCCAATGCGATGTTCCGCCGGATCGGGCATCCGGTGACTTGGCTGGGGCGGCTGATTTCGGCGCTGGACAGGGCCTTGAACACCGGCAGCGCCAGGCGTGCCAAGGGGGCGCTTGCTGTCGCCGTCGTTCTTGCGGTTGCCTTGGTCCCCGCCGTGGCGCTGCAGACGTGGCTCGGGCCCTGGGTGGCCGGAGTGCTGGCTTGGCCCCTTGTGGCGGCGCGGTCGCTGGATGAGCATCTGCGCGCCGTCGCAAAGCCGCTTGTTCGCGCGGACCTCGCGCAGGCGCGGCAGGCCACGGCGATGATCGTGGGGCGCGACGTCAGCCGGGCGGACGAACCTGCGCTGACCCGGGCCAGCCTCGAAAGCCTGGCCGAGAACTCCAGCGACGGCGTCTTTGCGCCGCTGTTCTGGGCGGCGGTGGCGGGGCTGCCGGGCATCGCGGCCTACAAGGCGATCAACACTTTAGATTCGATGATCGGCCATCGGACGCCCCGGCACGAAGCCTTCGGCATGATGGCTGCGCGGCTGGATGATCTGGTGAACCTGGTGCCGGCGCGGATGTCGGCGGTGCTGATCGCCTTGGCGGCAGGTCGCAGCGCCGGTGCAGCGCTCCGCTGCGCCTGGCGCGACGCATCCGCGCACCGCTCACCCAATGCCGGCTGGCCGGAGGGCGCGATGGCGGGGGCATTGGGGGTCAGGCTGTCGGGCCCCCGCGTCTATGCCGACCGCATTGCCCGTGAACCTTGGCTGAACGGCCAGGCCCCGGACCCGGACGTGCATCACCTGTGGCGCGGCATCGCGATTTATCGTCGCGCGGTCGCCCTGGCGGGCGGCCTGCTGCTGGCGCTGGCGCTGATCAATCCAGCCGCGTGACGGCGACCGTCTGGGTCAGCAGTTCCGCCGCGGGGATGGTCGTCAGGAACGCCACATCGGTCGCGTCCCTGCCCACGGCAACCAGCGCCATCTCGTCCGCCTGGGCCATGCCGGTCGGGTCGACCAGGTACCAGTCGCCGGACAGATACACCTGGACGACGGCGTGGAAATCCTGCGGCTCGACATCCGGAGCATAGACGCTGGCGATCCGCGCGGGGATCTGGGCAGCCCGGCACAGCGCGATCAGCAGATGGGCGTAATCGCGGCACACCCCGCGCCCCTCCAGGTAGGTATCCGCGGCTGTCGTGTTACCGTCGCTGACGCCGGAGACATAGTCCAGATGGGCCTCGACCCAATCCCGCATCGCCGCCACTTTCGCCCCGCCCGACAGTTCTCCGAACCGTGACGCCGCAAGGCTCGCGAAGCGGTCAGCCTCGCAATAACGCGAGGGCAGCAGATAGCGCAGGGCGTCGCCCGGCATATGCTCGACCTCGACGGCGTCCAAGTCCGGAAGGTTCGGGCGCGTCCGGGTTACCTGCACGACAGCGGAATAGGTGCAGGTCATGCGATCGCCAAGGCGCATGACGATCCGCTCTCCGATGCCTTCCTCGGCTGCGACACGGGCAAAGTGGCTGGGCTGCTGCACGTCGATCCGCGTCTCGGAAAGCACCTGCCCCTCGACGCCGGCCGCCTCGACCACCAGGATCGCCGCGCCCGGCGACGCCAAACGATAGTCGAGGGCCACGTCTATCTTCATCCGCATCGGCGGCTCCTGTCTTCCGGGTTTCCTGCGCTGACAAAGCGCGTTCTTTGGCTTATATCGTGGCCTGAACCACGGGCGGCTCGATCAGCAGCGATACGTCGACAGCCGCCCCCCCTATCGCCGATGCGCGAAACTTGATGTCGCCCCCCATTTCCGAGGAATAGATCCGGCAGATCTGCATGCCAAGCCCGCGCGAACGGGCGGGATCGAAACCATCGGGCAGCCCCGGCCCGTCATCCTCGACCGAGATCACCAGCCGGTTGCCGGACCCCGTCAGGCGCAGGACGATCCGCGTCTGGCGGTCGGTGCCTCCATGCTTGACGGCGTTGCCCATCAGTTCGGCCAGGATCTGGCCGATCGCGGCGGCTTGCGAGGGGCTGGTGTGAAGCGCCTCTGGCAATTCAATCTGAATGTCCAAATGGCAGTTCAGCGCCCCGCAGAGATCCTTGGCCAGCGACTGCAGATACTCGGGCAGATCAAGACGCCCTGCGCCCGGGTCCAGGTGCAGCTGCTCGTGCACGCGGGCCAGCGTGACGATGCGGCTGGCGGCCTCGGCCAGCAGGCCGCCAGCCTCGCTGCCGGCATGGTTCCGTGCCTGCAGGCGCAGAAGCCCGATGACGGCGGCAAAGCTGTTCTTCACGCGGTGATCGATCTCTCCCATCAGGATCTTCTGGCGGGCGAGTGCGGCGTCCTTCTGCGCGATCTCGTCCTGCAATCGCTGGCGCGCGGTCACAGTGGCTGTCACATCGCGTGAAAGCGACACGATGCGCTCGATCTGCCCCGTCGCACCCCGGACCGGCCCTGTCGTGACGTGCCACCAGCGCGGAGTTCCGGCGAAGGTCGCACGAAAAGCCTCGAACGCAGTGACTTCGCCACGGCGTGCGGCCGCAATTGCGTTTTCGATCAGCGGGCGCTGCTCCTCGGGCCACATTGCGGTCCACTGACGGTCCTCGACGCCACGGGCGTCGGCGGTTTCCATCGCGGCGACGCCGTTGCTGTTCATGAAACTGACCCGGCCATCAAGCTCGATCAGCTTGATACAGTCGGGCGAGCTGTTCAAAATCGACAGCGCGAACGAGCCCTCCGAACCGGCAAGCAGGTCCAGGGCGCGAAGATCCGGGTTGACGCTGCCCGGTTGGGCAGGCGCGGTATTGTTCGGCAAGGAGGCTACCTCGAAGGCGGGGCGGCGGGTTCGCTGGGTCGTCCACCGTTCGCAATCTTGGCCGAACCTGTCAAGGGTGCCCGCTGATGGCCGCAGCGTCAGCAGGCCGCAGCGGTTGAAGCCGCGACAGTGCCGCCCCCTGATGCGAGAGATCGGGCACCAGCGGCAACAGGTCGGCCTGAAGCGCATGATAGATGTCGGGCTTTCCCGCAAATTGCGACTCCGACGGCTGGCCGGCATCGTCAAGCTCAGGGAACCAACCGCCGCGCCGAGGGTCGATGAGGTGTCGTTCGGCGAAGGACCAGAGCCTGCGATACCATTCGGCGTCCTCGGGCCGCGGGTCCAGCTTGATCAGCGCGGCAATCGCGCCGATGGCCTCGGTCACCGGCCACCAGTAGCGTGATGCCCGGTCGGCGCGGCCGTCGCGAATCGTGTAGACCAGACCGCCCCGCGCCTGGTCCCACCCGTCGTTCAGTGCAGTCGCGACAAGCGCGCGGGCCTGCTGCGGCGCGGTGTCCGACGGTCGGCCTGCAAGGTCCCACCAGTGCAGCAGCAGACGCGCCATTTCGAAGCTGTGCCCCGGCGTTGTACCCGCCGGCCTGAACACCGGATTGCCGGCATAGTCCGGATCGGGCCGCCAGTCCTGATCGTAATGTTCCGGGATCCGCCAGCCGTGCGCTGCCGCCTGACCGCCGACGAAAAAATCCAGGATGCGGCCGGCACGGGACAGGAACAGCGGGTCGCCTGTCGCCTCGTGCGCAGCCAGCAACGCCTCGACCCCGTGCATGTTGGCGTTCATGCCGCGATAGGTCGAGAAGGGCTGCCAGTCGCGGGTGAACTCGTCCCGGAAAAGACCTGCATCCTCGTCCCAGAAGTGGCCGTCCAGGACGTCGCGGATGTCGTCCAGCATCCGATCCGCATCCGGGTGCCCGGCCATCCGCGCCGAGGACGCGGCCAGCAGGACGAAGACGTGGCCATAGGCCAATTTGATGGCATCGGCGGGACCCTCATCCGTGATCGACCACAGATAGCCGCCGTGATCGGCGTCGCGATGCCGCCGCCACAGATCCTCCATGCCGCGGTCGATGACGCCGGCGCGGTCGGGGCGGCCGGCCAGCTGCGCCAGCGCATAGGAATGCACCAGCCGCGTCGTCGTGTGCAGCTCTTGCAGGGAGCCGGGCATCGGCTGGCCGTCGTGGTCCAGTGTCCTGAACCCGTCAGCGGCCACGCTGTAGTCGAAGAAGTCCAGTGCGCGGTGGGCATCCCGGATCAGGAAGGCGCGGTGATCGGCATCGTCAAGTATGGTCGGCATCCTCACCCCCTTATCGTTTGCGCAAGGCATCGGCCAAGGCCGAGCCGAAAGCGCCCTGTCCCACGGCCTGCGGCGCAGCCTTAGCGGCGCGCCCCTTGTCCTGTGGCTTCGGCCGTGGGTCGGACGCTGCCTGTCCGCCGTCCTTGCGCATGGTCAGGCCGATCCGCTTGCGGGCGACGTCCACTTCGGTCACGCGGACGCGGACCACGTCGCCCGCCTTCACCACCTCGTGCGGGTCCTTGACGAAGCGGTCGGCCAATTGGCTGACATGGACGAGGCCGTCCTGATGGACGCCGATGTCGACGAAGGCGCCGAAGGCCGCGACGTTGGTGACCGTGCCCTCCAGCGACATGCCTGGGCGCAGGTCCTTGATGTCCTCGACCCCTTCGGCAAAGCTGGCGGTGACGAAGCCTGGGCGCGGATCGCGACCGGGCTTTTCCAGTTCAGCCAGGATGTCGCGCACGGTCGGCAGGCCGAAGTCGCCGGTCACGAAATCCGCGGGGTTCAGGCGCTTCAGCGCCGCACCATCGCCCATCAGCGTTCGCAGATCGCGCCCGCAGGCGGCGACGATCCGGCGCGCGATGCCATAAGCCTCGGGATGGACGGCAGAGGCGTCCAGCGCCTCGTCTCCGTCGCGGATGCGCAGGAAGCCTGCGCATTGTTCGAACGCGCGCGGCCCGAGGCCCGCGACCTTCTTCAGCGCCGTCCGGGACCGGAAAGCGCCCTGCGCGTCGCGATGCGCGACAATGGCCTGCGCCAGCGACGGTCCCAGACCCGCGACATGCGCCAGAAGTGGCGCGGACGCCGTGTTCAGATCGACGCCGACGGCATTCACGGCATCCTCGACAACAGCCTCCAGCGACTTGGCCAGCTGACGCTGGTCGACGTCGTGCTGGTACTGGCCGACGCCGATGGACTGTGGCGGCACCTTGACCAGTTCCGCCAGAGGGTCCTGCAGCCGCCGCGCGATCGACACCGCGCCACGCAGAGAGACGTCGAGGTCCGGAAATTCTTTTGCGGCCAGTTCCGACGCTGAATAGACCGAGGCCCCTGCCTCCGACACGATCACCTTGGTTGGTGCCTTGGTGCCCTTGGGCAAGCGCTTCAGCACGTCGGCGACTAGCCGTTCAGTTTCGCGGCTGGCGGTGCCGTTGCCGATGGCGATCAGGTCGATGCCATGGCGCGCGATCAGCGTCAGCAAGGTGGCCTCGGCCCCGCGCTGGTCATTCTTGGGCTGGAATGGATAGATGGTTGCCGTGTCCAGCATCTTGCCGGTCTGGTCGACGACGGCGATCTTGCAGCCAGTGCGAATGCCGGGGTCGATCCCCAGTGTCGCGCGCGGCCCCGCCGGCGCAGCCAGCAGGAGGTCGCGCAGGTTGCGGGCGAAGACCTGGATCGCCTCGTCATGGGCCCGCTTGCGCAGTTCGGTCAGAAGGTCGATGTACATGGTGTTGGACAGCCGCACACGCCAGGTCCAGCCCGCGACGCCGCGCAGCCAGTCGGCGCCCGGCCCCTGGCCAACCGGCCCCAGCCCCTGCACCACGATCCCCTCGGCCCGCGCCGAGCCGGTTTCCGGGTCCGGAGAGATGTCGATGGTCACGACCTCCTCCTTGGCGGCGCGCAGGATCGCCAGCGCGCGATGGCTGGGGATGCCCGCCCAGCTTTCGCGATGGTCGAAATAGTCGCTGAACTTGGCGCCCGCCTCCTCTTTTCCGGTGACGAGTCGGGCGGCGATCAGGGCTTCGCTCCGCATGAAATCGCGCAGGCGGCCCAGGACCTCAGCGTTCTCGGACAGTTCCTCGACCAGGATGTCGCGGGCGCCTTCCAAGGCCGCCTTGGAAGTTTCAACGGCGCCTTGAACGAAATCCGGGGCCAACGCCGCCGGGTCTCGCGCCGGATCCGCCTGGATCGCACGCAGCAGCGGCTCCAGCCCGTTTTCACGCGCGATCATCGCCTTTGTGCGGCGCTTGGGCTTGAAGGGCAGATAAATGTCTTCCAGTGCCGCCTTGGTGTCCGCCGTCGCAATGGCCCGCGCCAGTTCGTCGGTCAGCTTCCCCTGATCCCGGATCGATCCCAGGATCGCCGTGCGGCGGGCCTCCATCTCTCGCAGATAGGTCAGCCGCTCCGAGAGCGTTCGCAGCTGCGTGTCGTCAAGCCCGCCAGTGACCTCCTTGCGATAACGCGCGACGAAGGGAACGGTGGCGCCGCCATCCAGAAGCCCTGCGGCGGCGCTGACCTGCGCGGGCGTCGCCGCGATTTCGGTGGCGATCTGCCGGGCGATGCGGCTGGCGGTCTGGGCGGCGTCCATGGGAAACCCTTCGGTCGTGTTCTTCAGACCGTCTGTCTAGCCCGCCGCCCGCGTCTCGCCAAGCGGGGCGTCGATTTGAAGTTCGGGCAGGCGCAGAACCTCTTGTCCTGCCGCCTTTCCGGTCAGGCTGGTCCGAACCGCGTCGCGCAGCGCGGCAGAGCGTTTCAGCACCCGGCGAAAGTCGGTTTCATCCAGCACCAGAAGGCTGGTCGGCGTGATCGCGCGCACATCGGCGCGCCTGATGCGGCTGGTCAGGACGCCCATCTGACCAAACATCTCGCCACGTCCAAGGCGGATGGACTGGCCCGCGACCTCCTGCTCGACCGCGCCCGAAGCAACGAAGAAGACCGACCGCGCCGGGGTGTCCTTGCGCGTGATCACATGGCCCGCATTGACATAGCGGGTGCGGATCGCGCGTGACAGGCGCCGCATTTCGCCGTCATCAAGATCGGTGAACAGCGGGAACTGCCGGACCAGGTCGTTCTTGCGCAAGGCCAAGTCAAGCTTTGGTCGACCCTCGGTCGCGGCACGCCTGCGGTTGATGTCGGCCATCAGCTCGGTGTGGACTTCGGATCCGATCAGGCCATCTTCTCGCATTGCGGCGTATTCACGTTCTTCAAGGCGCAGGGCGGTGCGGCGGATGAAGCGACGCTCGAGCTCTTCGGCATAGCCCGGATACTGCAGCCGCAGACCCTCGATCGCGGTGTCCACGGCCTCGATCCGGCGGTTGAGCAATTCGTGCAGCAGTTCGGCCACGCGGCGGCCGTGGATGCGGCGGATGCGGCGGTCGATGAAACCGTGAAGATCGCGCAGGATCA
>JAYZBS010000184.1:0-10089 GCA_036338635.1 Pseudomonadota bacterium
TTCGCGCAGCAGCTGGCTGGCGCCGGGACCCGAGTTGATGACGCCACCGCCGGTATAGAGGATCGGGCGCTCGGCCTGTTCCATCAGTTCGACCAGCCGGGTGATCGCGGCGATGTCGCCCTTCCGGGCGGGTTGGTAGCTGCCGGTGTCGACCTGCTTCGGTTCGACATAGGTACCAGTGGCGAACTGCACGTCCTTCGGGATGTCGATCAGCACAGGCCCCGGCCGCCCCGAGGTCGCGACGTGGAACCCCTTGTGGATCGTGGCGGCCAGCTTGTCGGTGTCCTTCACCAGCCAGTTGTGCTTGGTGCAGGGCCGGGTGATGCCGACCGTATCGGCCTCCTGGAAGCCGTCGGTGCCGATCATGAAGGTCGGCACCTGGCCCGACAGCACGACCAGCGGGATCGAATCCAGCAGCGCGTCGGTCAGGCCAGTGACCGCATTCGTGGCGCCGGGACCCGAGGTGACCAGAACGACCCCCGGCTTGCCCGTCGCACGGGCATAGCCCTCGGCCATGTGGACGGCGCCTTGTTCGTGACGGACGAGGACATGGGTGATGTCGTTCTGCTGGAAGATCTCGTCATAGATGGGTAGCACCGCCCCGCCCGGATAGCCGAATACGGTATCGACGCCCTGATCGCGCAGTGCCTCGACCACCATTCTCGCACCCGTCATCGTTCGGGACATTGCCTTGCTCCATCATATGTATCAGGCACCGGATACCCGACCCGGCGTCGGCGCAAACTATTTGCACCTCCTGTCATGGTCAATGGGGATCGGCGGATAAAGTGACGCAGGCGCGATGGAAATTGAAACTTTGTTTCGCGGGCTAGCGGTCGAACTGCGGCAAGGAGATGCGGGCGACCTGTTCGACGATCGGATCGACCGACAAGGGGTGCGCCTCGTTCGAATGTGCCCGTGGATCGCCGATGTCCTGCCAGACGCCGCCCTTGTAGATCTCGAGCGCGTCGAACCGCGCCTTGTAGTCCATCTTGCGGCTGCCCGGCACCCAGTAGCCCAGGTAGACATAGGGCAGGCCCGCGGCGCGGGCGATCTCGATATGGTCGAGGATGATATAGGTGCCCAGGCTCGACGGCCGCAGGACCGGATCGTAGAAGCTGTAGACAAGGCTGAGGCCGTCATCCAGCACGTCGGTCAGGCACACGCCCGCCAGATGGTCGTCGCCCGGCTTGACGTGGGACAAGTCGTCACCATTGCAGCGATACTCGATCACGCGGGTCTTGACGGGCGTCTCCTCGACCATGGCGGCGAATTCGAAGATGTCCATGTCGGCCATACCGCCGTCCGCGTGGCGGCTGTCAAGATAGCGGCGGAACAGCTCGAACTGTTCCTCGGTCGCCCAGGCGCTGGTGGCCAGGCGGCGGATCGCGCTATTGCGCGTCTGGATGCGGCGCTGGGTGCGCGAGGGCTTGAAGTCGGCCACCCGGATCCGCGCCGACATGCAGGCCACGCAGCTTTCGCAGCTGGGACGGTACAGCACATTCTGGGACCGTCTGAATCCCTGCCGCGACAGCGCATTGTTCAGGTCCGACGCATTGTCGCCCTGAAGTGCCGTGAACAGCTTGCGTTCGGCCCGGCCGTGCAGGTACGGGCACGGCTGCGGAGCCGTCACATAAAATTGCGGCGCATGGGGCAAGGTATGGCGCATCAGGCGGCCCCCCTGCGGCATCTGTTCAGATTAGGCCTGGTCATGCGCGCGCTGCGGATTCCGTTTCGCCGATCGGTGGGATACTGCGGCGAGCCTAGCAATGTTTCCCTGACAGGCCAAGTCGGGAAACACCGGCCATGCGGCCTCTGCCCGGCCCCCGGTTGGGTGCGTTGACTGCGCCATGGCGGCAGCTAAGGTGACGGCCATGAGCTTCGCGTCCCGCATCACCCGCCTTCCCCGTCCCATGGACCAGGCCCGCGCGGCCGACGTCGCGGGGCTTTTTCCCGGCATTTCGGACCGGCTGCGCGACCTGATCGCCGGCACGGCGGGCAGCAGCCCCTTCCTGGCCGGACTGCTGCGGCAAGAGGCCGAGTGGCTGATCCCGGCGCTGGACCATGACGACGTCGTTGCGCGGGAAACCGCCGGTCTGGATGATCTGGATGCGGAGGCGCTGTCGGTCGCGCTGCGGCGGGCCAAGCGGCGCGTGGCGTTGCAGGCGGCCCTCGCCGATCTGGCTGGCGTCTGGTCGCTGGAACAGGTGACCGGCGCGCTGTCCGATCTAGCCGACCGCGCGGTGGATCTGGCGCTGCGCGTCCACGTCGCGACCGAGGCCAGGCGAGGCAAGCTGCCCAAGACCGACGCCGATGCAGGTGGCATCTTCGCGCTGGCCATGGGCAAGGGCGGCGCCAGGGAATTGAACTACAGCTCGGACATCGACCTGATCGTGCTGTTCGACGAGACTGCCTACCCCGAGGATGCCCAAGCCGAGGCGCGGGCAGCACTGATCCGTGCCACCCGGCGTATGGCCGCGACATTGTCCGATGCCACGGCGCATGGATACGTGTTCCGCACCGACCTGCGGCTGCGGCCGGATGCCGCCGTTACTCCGGTCTGCATCTCGACCGCCGCGGCGCTGGCCTATTACGAGGCCGAGGGCCGCACTTGGGAACGCGCGGCCTTCATCAAGGCCCGTGCCGCCGCCGGGGACATCGCCGCAGGCGAGCGTTTTCTGCGCGAGCTTCGCCCCTTCGTGTGGCGTAAGCATCTGGATTTCGCCGCCATTCAGGACGCTCACGACATGCGGCTGCGCATCCGCGACCACAAGGGGCTGGGCGGCCGCCTGGACGTGCCGGGTCACAACCTGAAGCTGGGGCAGGGCGGCATCCGCGAGATCGAGTTCTTCACCCAGACCCGGCAGTTGATCGCCGGCGGCCGCGACCGCGACCTGCGGCTGCGGGACACGGTCGGCGGTCTGGCGGCATTGGCCGCGAAGGGCTGGATTCCCCCCGATGTCGCGCAGGAGCTGACCGACCACTATCGAGAGCATCGCGAGATCGAGCACCGCATCCAGATGGTGAACGACGCCCAGACCCACAGCCTGCCCAGGGATGCCGAAGGCCTGGCGACCGTCGCCGCCCTCATGGGCGAGGAGGATACCGAAGCCTGGTCGGCGCGGCTGAAGGAACGGCTTGCCCGCGTCCACGCGCTGACCGAACGCTTCTTTGCCCCTGATGAGCCTGCGGCCGAACGCCCGTCCCTGACCGAGGAGTCGCGGGCGATCATCCAGCGGTGGCAGGGCTACCCTGCGCTGCGGTCCAGCCGCGCACAGCAGATCTTCCGCCGGATCGAGGCGCCGCTTCTGGACCGGATGTCCCGTGCCGGCCACCCGACCGAAGCGCTCGTGCGCTTCGACAGCTTCCTTGCGGGACTGCCCGCCGGTGTGCAGCTTTTTTCGCTGTTCGAGGCCAACCCGCAGCTGATCGACCTGATCGTTGATATCTGCGGCACCGCGCCGGGCCTTGCCAGCTATCTGGCGCAGCACCCGGCGGTCCTCGACGCGGTGCTGGGCGGCAGCTTCTTTGCACCTTGGCCCGGAGAGGCGGTGCTGAGATCGGATCTGCAGGCGGTGCTGCAGCGGGCGCTGGATGCGCCGGGCGGCGGGTACGAAGGTGCCTTGGACGCGGCGCGGCGCTGGGCGCATGAATGGCAGTTCCGCATCGGCGTTCATCACCTGCGCGGCCTGATCGGCGCCGAGGAGGCGGCGAGCCAATACGCCGACCTTGCCGGCGCCTGCCTAGCGGCGCTCTGTCCCGTGACAGCCGAGGACTTTGCAGCCCGCCACGGACCACCGCCGGGTCGTGGTGCGGTCGTGCTGGGGATGGGGTCGCTCGGGGCGCGGGTCCTCAACGCGGCGTCTGACCTGGACCTGATCGTCATCTATGATGCCGACGGCGCCGAGGCCTCTGACGGGCCGCGCCCGCTGTCGGCGCGGCCCTACTATGCGCGGCTGACGCAGGCGATGGTCACGGCCCTGTCTGCGCCCACGGCCGAAGGGCGGCTCTACGAGGTCGACATGCGCCTGCGCCCCTCGGGCCGGCAGGGGCCGGTCGCCACATCGGTCCAGAGCTTCGAGACCTATCAGATGTCAGAGGCCTGGACGTGGGAGCACTTGGCGCTGACCCGCGCCAGGCCGGTCGCGCATGTCGGCCCCGGCGCGGCCGCGCTGTCGGATCGGATCGATGCGCTGCGGATGAAGGTTCTGGCCGCGCGGGGGCAGGACATCCGGGTCATGCCGGACCTGGCGGCCATGCGGAGGCGGCTGTTTTCGGCAAAGGGGCCGGACGGGCAGTGGGATGCCAAGCAGGGGCCGGGCCGGCTGCAGGACATCGACCTGCTGGCCCAGGCCTGCGCCCTGCGCGCCGCGGCCCCGGCACGGGCGACCGCCGCCCAGCTACGGGCGGGCCGCCGCGCTGGATTATTGCCCGACGCCCAGGCCGACCGGCTGACCACGATCTGGCGCACTCTCTGGCGGCTTCATGCCTCGGCGCGGCTGTTGACCGACCGCCCGCTGGACATGGAGGAGATCGGCCTCGGCGGGCAAGCCTTCCTGCTGCGCGAGGCCGGCGCCGAGTCACCGGAGGCCCTGATGGACATGGTCGCGTCGCAGGTTGCGGAAGCCGCGGCAATGATCGAGGCGATGCTGCCCGCCGAGGATCAGCCCGAGGCCAGTAGCCGGGAATCCTCGTCCTCCTGACACGGGCTGCTGGGGCTGGCCTGTCCGGCGGCCTCCTGCAGGTCGGCCGCCACCTCGGTCAGGTTCCTGCCGCCGATCCGGCCCAGCACCGGGATCGAGACCAGCCCCTCGGGCAGCGCGGGCGGCTCGGGCGCAACTTCGGTTTCCGAGAAAAGACCGTGGGCGGTCTTGTTCCAGTAGAAGGGCTTTGCGGCCACCTCGTAGATCGCTTTCCAGCCGGCCAGACAGCCGAGCGGAAAGTAGAAATGCAGGCTTGCCACCCAAGGCAGAAGATGCCGGTGCCGCTTGCGCCTGACAGCATAGAGGCCAACCAGGATATTCAGCGCCTCGGCCCCGACGAACAGCATGAACAGCAACGGGGCGGCCCAAGGGCCAACCAGACCGTCCAGCGGCGCGCCGAGCGGGTGGGGCAGGCCAAAGGTCAGCAGCCAGAAGCTCCACAGCACCGGGGCCAGCAGGTATTGTGACAGGGTTCCCAGGAACTGCACCTGGAAACCCCAAAAGCGCCAGGCGCCCAGGTCGCGATGTAGCTTGACCGGGTCGCGCATGTGCACCGCCCAGGTCATCGCATATCCCTTGAGCCAGCGGGATCGCTGATTGACCCAGGGAAGCGCGCGGCAGTTCGCCTCCTCTTCGGTCGTGGTCGCCAGAAGCTCGGTCCGAAAGCCGCGGCGGGCCAGGCGGACACCCAGATCGGCGTCCTCGGTCACGTTCCAGGCGTCCCAGGCGCCGATGCTCTCCAGGATGTCGCGGCGAAAGAACAGCGTGGTCCCGCCAAGCGGCACGACCAGCCCCAGCCGCGCCACGCCCGGCAGCAGGACCCTGAACCATGCCGCATACTCCACCGTGAAGCAGCGCGCCAGCCAGTTGGTCCGGGGGTTGTAGTAATCCAGCACACCCTGCAGGCAGGCGACATCCGCGGGGGCGTCGGCGAACCGCCGGGCGACCTTGTGCAACTGGTCGGGGTCCGGGCGATCCTCGGCGTCCCAGATCCCCACGATGTCGCCCCGGCAGAAGTTCAGGGCATAGTTCAGCGCGCGTGGCTTGGTCTTGATCGGCCCCTCCGGCACGCGCACGACGCGGATCCAGTGCGGCAGACGGGCGTCCCTCAGGGCGGCCTCGGTCACGCTGTCGCTGGCCTCGATCACCAGCAGGATGTCGGTCAGTTCTCGTGGATAGGCAAGCCGCGACAGGCGCGCGACCAGCCGCCCTGCCACGTCGCTTTCCTTGTACAGCGGCACCATTACCGAAATGGTCGGCAACGGCACCTCTGGGCCTTCGTCGTCGGACGCCATCCGGGCCGGGTCGCCGATGCGCCAGGCCGCGATGAACGACGCCAGTTTCAGCATCGCCTGGGTGACCAAGGTGAGCACCGCCCACGCCGTCAGCGCCCCGACGACCGCGGCCGGAGCCACTGCCAGACCCAGGATGATGGCCGCGGCCAGCAGGACGAGGATCACGGCGCTGCGTTGCTGGTTTCCGGTGCGGCAGCTTTCGCGGGCGGCGACGCGGCTTTCGGCTTCCCGCACAAGGCGGGTGCGGCGATGGGCCAGAACGCCCGCCGCCGCCTGATCGCCGCTGCAGAGCAACATGCGGACATGACCGAAGCCTGGCGGCAGCAGGGCCAGGGACTGCGCGAAATCTTCGGGGCGGGCGGTGGCGATCCAGGTGACGCCGCCGATCCGCCGCCAGGGAAGGATGCCGTGCCGCAGACAGAAACCCGCGCCTGCCGCATCGATCAAACGTGGATCTGCCGGCGTCACGTCGGGGTCGATCGCGGACGTCCGCCACTGTCGCGCCAGCCCCTTGGCCAGGGCGACCGGCGTCACCATCCCTTGGGACAGCAGGACCTTGGCCAGCGGCAGGCTGCGCCGCTGCCCAATCACCGTCGCCTTCAGCAGGTCGCTGGGGTCCAGCGCCCCATCCTCGAGCAGGATCTGCCCAAGGGGAAGCGACGCCTTGGTGCCAAGCGTCGGGCCGCGAAGGACGATGCCGTCTTCGACCTGCGGGTCAGGCAGGTTCGCTGGCCGAGGCAGCGGGGCGGACGGGGCCATGGACGATTCCCTTCTGGATCGCCCATTCCTGCCACGGATATGATTAATAGGCCGTTAAGACCGCCCCATCACGGGCAGGGTCAGCCGCGGCGCGCCTGCATCGAATCCGCGAAACGCTTGAACAGGTAGAGGCTGTCCTGAGGGCCGGGCGCGGCCTCGGGGTGATACTGGACGGAAAAGACCGGCCGGTCCTGCATCCGCAGCCCGCAATTGCTGCCGTCGAACAGGCTGACATGCGTCTCGATCACACCCTGCGGCAGCGATTGCGTGTCCACAGCGAAACCGTGGTTCATCGAGGTGATTTCGACCTTGCCGGTTTCGACGTCGCGCACCGGATGGTTTGCGCCGTGATGGCCATGGCCCATCTTGACCGTCTTCGCGCCAAGCGCCAGTGCCAGCATCTGGTGGCCCAGGCAGATGCCGAAGATCGGCATGTCGCGGCCCAGCAGCCCCTGGATCATCGGGACTGCATAGGCGCCGGTGGCCGCCGGATCGCCGGGACCGTTCGACAGAAACACCCCCTCGGGCTCATGCGCCAGAACCTCTTCCGCGGTTGCGGTCGCCGGCAGCACCGTCACATCCGCACCGAAAGCCACTAGAGAGCGCAGGATGTTCCGCTTGGCGCCGTAATCCAGCGCCACCACCTTGAACGGCTTCTCCTCGGGCGACGATCCGAAGCCCTTGCCCCATTCCCAAGCGCCCTGGTCCCAACGATAGCTCTGGGCGCAGCTGACGTCCTTGGCGAGGTCGAGCCCGACAAGGCCCGGCCAACCGCGGGCGCGGGCAACCATTGCCTCGATGTCGAAGTTGCCGTCGGGATCATGGGCCAAAACCACATGGGGCGCCCCCTGCTGGCGGATCGCCCGCGTCAGGCGGCGGGTGTCGACGCCGCCGATGCCGACGCGGCCGCGGCGCGACATCCATTCGGTCAGCTCGGCGGCGGCGCGCCAGTTGGACGGGTCCGTCGGATCCCACCGGACGACGATGCCGCTGGCGACGGGGTCCTGCGCCTCATCATCCTCGGGCGTGACGCCGGTGTTGCCGATATGGGGGAAGGTGAAGGTCACGATCTGGCTGGCATAGGAAGGATCGGTCATGATCTCTTGATAGCCGGTCATCGCCGTGTTGAAGACCAGTTCGGCCACCACCTCGCCTGGGGCGCCGAACCCCTGGCCATAGAAGACTGTTCCGTCGGCTAGCGCCAGGCAGGCGGTCGGTTTCTTGGCCATCTCGGCACCTCTGGTCTGAAATCAGCCGGTGAATAGGGGGCGCGCGCCGCAAGGTCAACCCGCCGCCGTCGCCCGCCGGTGCTTGATAAGCCGATGCCGGGGGACTAGATCGCAGTCTTTCCCGGCGCACCCCGCGCCCACAGTCACGGAGACGGGATCATGGAATTGCGCACCAGGCTGCAGGCGTCCACCAAAGAGGCGATGAAAGCAAAGGACAGCGCCCGGCTGTCTACGCTGCGCCTGATCGGCGCCGCCATCAAGGACCGAGAGATTGCGGCGCGCGGCGGCGAAGGCGACGAGACTCTGAACGAAGGCGACCTCGTGCTGATCCTGTCGCGGATGGTGAAGCAGCGCCAAGAATCGGCCAAGGCTTATGAAGAAGGCGGCCGCCTGGAACTGGCAGCCAAGGAAGAGGAAGAGATCAGGATCATTCAGGAGTTCCTGCCCCGCCAGATGAACGAGGAAGAAACCCGCGCTGCCATTGACGCGGCCATCGCCGAGATCGGCGCCGAAGGCATCCGCGACATGGGTCGCGTGATGGCGACGCTGAAGGACCGCCACGCGGGACAGATGGATTTCGGCGCCGTTGGACCGGCCGTGAAGGCGCGGCTGCTGGCGTGAACTGCGGCCGAGCGTTGAAGGAAGGGCGGCAGGAGATCCTGCCGCCCTTTGTCATGAACCCAGCCTGATTCTAATGGCGAAGTCTCAGGATCGCGCCCGCCCGATCGCGCGCGTTAGCTCCTCGCGCAGCGCCCGACGTTCCTCGGGTGTCAGAAACGCGCCCAGCTCGATCTCTCGCTGCCCGTCGGTCAGGGTCAGGTAATTCTCGACCGGACCCGTGCGGATGCTGGCCCGCACCCAGTAGCTGTTCGTCTGCCATTCCCTGACCGGGCGACCCGGATCGCTGCGCCTGACCTGCAGCCGGTCGCGATCCAGCAGCAGCTCCTCTCGGGTCTGGCCGGTGCGATAGGTCTGCTGGATGGCAATCCAGACGCCGCCGATGGCGATCAGCATGAAGGGCAGGATGCCCCACATGACATGGGTTCCCAACACCGCCAGGATCGGCAGCAGCAGCAGCGCGGCCGTGGTGCCGATGAACCAGACGAAGCCCTTGCGCGGCAGCGACCGGTGCGGCCACAGGGTCAGCCTTTGCAAAACGGCCCCGGATGCATCCGGGGCCGTCGATTCTGTCCAGCGGTAAGGCATGGTCCTCAGTGCGCCGGGGTCCGGTCCCAATCCTCGCGCTTGGGCAGCTGCTCGAACGTGTGTTCGGGCGGTGGCGAGGGCAGGGTCCATTCCAGGGTGTCGGCGTATTCGTTCCAGTAGTTGTTCTGGGTCACGCGCTTGCCGGCGAAGAGGGTGTAGGCCATCACGCCAAAGAAGAACAGGAACGACGCGAAGGACAGGTAGGCGCCCCACGAGCTGATCGCGTTCCACTGCGCGAACTCGACCGGATAGTCGATGTAGCGACGCGGCATGCCCTGACGGCCCAGGAAGTGCTGCGGGAAGAAGGTCAGGTTCGCGCCGATGAACATCATCCAGAAGTGCAGCTTGCCCGCCCATTCCGGATACTGGCGGCCCGACATCTTGCCGATCCAGTAGTAGATGCCGGCGAAGATCGCAAAGACCGCGCCAAGCGACATCACGTAATGGAAGTGCGCCACGACGTAGTAGGTGTCGTGATAGACGCGGTCCAGCGGCGCCTGCGACAGAACGACGCCGGTGACGCCGCCCACGGTGAACAGGAACAGGAAGCCGAAGGCCCAGAGCATCGGCGTCTTGAACTCGACCGAACCGCCCCACATCGTCGCGATCCACGAGAAGACCTTGATGCCCGTGGGCACGGCGATCGTCATGGTGGCCAGCATGAAATAGCTCTGCTGGGTCAGCGACATGCCCACGGTGTACATGTGGTGCGCCCACACGACGAAGCCCAGGATGCCGATCGCGGCCATGGCCAGGACCATCGGCAGATAGCCGAAGATCGGCTTCTTCGAGAAGGTCGCGATGACGTGGCTGATGATGCCGAAGCCGGGAAGGATGATGATGTACACCTCCGGGTGGCCGAAGAACCACAGGATGTGCTGGTAGAGGACCGGGTCA
>JAYZBS010000185.1:0-9574 GCA_036338635.1 Pseudomonadota bacterium
GTGCGCCGTCGTCGACAACCAGCCTGTGCCGTCAAACAAGAGGTGCAGCAGGGAGGCGTAGAATACGCCGCCAGCGACGCGAAGAAGCGTTGTCACGATCATTCCCGGTCCAGCCTTCTGGATGATCCTCTGCTCGATCGGCAGACCATGCGCGAAAAGAAGCAGTGCCGAGAAAATCGTGATGTCGGCCACGCTCAGTGAATCCACCGGCACAAGCACGAATATCAACGGCACAGCGCCCCATATCCCGATCAGCATTCCGCTTAACCATGCCAATCCCAATTCCGGCGGCAGCCCGACAAGGCTCATCACTGGCGCAAATGTAGGGGCTACCGCCTCAATCGCGCCCATCTGGGACAGCAGTTCCGTCATGATAGTGATCGGAACCACGATCCGGATGAGCATCCAGTAAATTTCAAGACTCTCAATTGTTTTGCGAACGGCGGCGGTAAGGGCGGGCATCGGATGGCTCCAGTGACAATGCCCTAAACATCTATCCTGCGCCTGATCGCATATGCGGTCAGAGATTGCGCATCCATGCAATTTTATTGCATGCCTGTTCCGAAAGGGGGCCCGCTCGTTTGGACCGGATAGATCGAAAGCTTCTGAACCTGCTGCAACATGACGCGTCGAGAACGAACGTGGATATGGCCGATGAGGTCGGCTTGTCCCCATCCAGTTGCCTGCGCCGGGTCAGGCGGCTGCACAAGACGGGCATTATCGACCGCATCGTCGCGATCCTGAACCCTGCCAAGACCGGGCGGTTGCTGAAGGCGCTGGTCACGGTAGAACTAAAGCTGCACGGAGAGCAGCACATGCGCCGCTTTCTGGATCTGGCGATTGCCGAAGAAGCGGTATCGCAAGCTTACGCCGTGACAGGCGAGACCGATGTCGTGCTCGTGCTGTGCCTGCGCGATATGGAAGAGTTCGACGCGCTCTGCGATAGGCTGTTCCGTGACAGGACCAATGTTGCCCGCTTCTTCACGATGATGGTCATCCGCACCGCAAAAGAGGAAACCGCGATTCAACTCTGATTGGGTCATTATCAGCTGGGAGGCTACTGGCAGCTTCATCCCGCCGGAGCAAACTTTGCCAGCCTCGCTTCGCCGCGCCGAGCATGAACGTCTGATTTGGGAAGGCTGCACCGCAGCTCCCGCCAGGGGCCGACTGGCAGCATTGGGCCGAGTGCGCGCATCAGGGTATGCCGCACACCATTGCCGGCGCCAAAGTCGGCAGATCGACGTGCACAGCCCAGCTTTAGCTGACGTCCTTTCTGGGGTTCCGAAACCAAGTGCAGTCCCGAAATCCGGACGTCTTACATCATCATGCTGCAGGCGTTCCTAATGGCGCGTGGAACCGGCGACGGCGCCAGGTTCGGATCGAATTCCATGCGGGGCACCAGCGGCGGCTGAGCCATGAAGCGCGGCTTCGATCCCCGATGCGGCTGCGCCGTGTGAACCACGAAAAGATGGCACAGATAAACGGTTTCAGCGGCTCCGGTCGCCAGAGCAACCTTGCATTTTTGCGTGGAGGAAAAGCCCTTGGCCGAAAGCTGCCTGAGCGTGGCACCTGCCTTTCCGTGCGGCAGAAGCTCGCGGGCGATGGTCATGTGTGACCCCTTTCGTATCCGGATCGGAGCATCATCTGGCCCGACATCCAAAAAAAGAAAGAGCATCAGCAGCGCCCTTCCACTGCTCGTAACGTTCGCCCGCCATTCCATGAAATCGGGGTTCTTGGTTCCGAAGCTGAAATGACATGCCAGCCGTCATCCCCGGCGCCTTCGTTTGATGGAAAGCGGATCGGGAATGTCCCCAGACCCTGAGGTGCCAGCCACCGGCCAGGACCGTCGAGAGCGTCATAGGCGGCGTACAAGCGTGGCGTATTTGCAGCGGCCACGAAGGGAGGCGATGACTTCCGGCCGATGCGAACAATGGGCTGGGTCCAGCCTTCGGGCGTAAGCGGCGGTTGCGCCCCAAACGCTTTCAGCTTGAAGGCTTAGAGTTCCAAGGCAGCAGATCGTCGATCCATGCCTGCGGATGACCGATGGCCACCGCTTCCAAAGTTGTCTTGAGCTACGCAAAAGGATCGATCCCGTTGACCTTGGCAGTGGCGATCAGAGATGCGATGCGGACCGAGACTCGACCGCCTTCGTCATGGCCGGCGAAGAGCGCGTTCTGGCGGGTCAGAGCGATCGGCCGGATCAGGTTCTCGACGTTGTTGGAGTCGATCTCGACATGGCCGTCGCGCAGGAAGGTCTGCAGCCCGTCCCAGTGGCGGTGGATATAGCCCAGCTTTCACTAAGACGCGACTTCATCGATACGCGCCGGCATTGCGCCTGCAGCCATTCGCCGAAGGCCGCGACTAGCGGCGCGGTTCGCACTTGGCGGACCGACAGTCGCTGGCCCGGGCCCATGCCGCGGATTTCGGCCAGGGTCCGGTAAAGCTCGGCGATCCGGCGCAGGCCCTCGGCCGCAATCTCGGAGCCGTCGCGACCAAAGATCTCTTTCAGCTTGCGCCGGGCACGCGCCCAGCAATGCGCGACAGTGATCGGCGCGCCGCCTGTCCGGGACGGGCGCGTCAGGCGGTTGTAGCCGGTATAGCCATCCAGCTGCAGGATGCCGTCAACGCCCTGCAGGATGCGCTCTGCATTCTCGCCCGCACGGTCAGGCGCATAGGTGAAGACCACACCGGGGGGATCGCCCCGCCCCATGAGCGGTCATCGCGCGCCAAGGCCCAGAGATAGCCCGTCTTCGTCCGGCCTCGGCCGGGATCCAGCACAGGGGCCGTCGTGTTCTCCGGGGCTTACGCGGCCCCACTGGGGCCACGGTCCCTTGCGAACTCCATGAACAGCTTGGTCGACGACTTCAGGTGCTCGGCTAGGTGATCGACCACGGGACCGAGATGGAAAGCGGCGGTGCCGACCCAATCGGCCAGCGTGCTGCGATGCAACTCGACCCCGGCCCAAGCCAGGATCTGGCTGTGACGATACAACGGCAGATGGTCAGCGTATTTTCTGACCAGCATATGTACGAGGGCGCGCTCGGTGGGCAGCCCACCTTCGATCAGGTGCGCAGGGGCCGGTGCCTTGGTCACGCCTTCGGCACACTGGCGGCAGGCATACTTCGGGCGCACGGTCACGATGACCCGTAGCTGCGCGGGCACGATGTCCAGCCGCTCGGTTCGGTCTTCGCCAATGCGGTGCATCTCACCACAGCCACACGCACAGAGCACGCTATCCGGCTCGATGACCTGCTCGAAGCGCGGCAGGCTTGTTGGAAGATGTCTGCGATTGCGGTGCGCGGCTCTACGTGAAGGCGTGCGGGGGCCAACCTCCGCATCCTGCCGGGTCTCAGCCGCAGCCGCGGCAGTTTCGAGATCCTCGAAAGCCAGCTGGGGCTCGTCGTCGTTCAGCTTTTCCGAGCGTTTGCCGTGCACGACCTGGTTCAGCTCAGCGATCAGATGCTCCAACCGCCGGTTGGTTTCCCGCAGCGCATCCCGCTCACGCAGCACGGCCAGCACAACGGCACGCTGACTTTCGGAGACGACGGTGAGGTCGATGGACAGGGCTTTGGACATGCCGCAATCATAGCCCGGTCAACCTCATATTGCTCGCTTTTTCTGTGTGTAAGTCATTCGACAACGGCCGGCTTCGGTGTTTCCAGAGGCCGGACCCGCCGCCAGTCGAGGCCAGCAAAAGGCGCCTCGAACTGCGTGCGGCTCAAGCTAATGGCGCCGTCCCGGATGGCCGGCCAAGTGAAGCTGTCGGCCTTCTGGCGCTTGTAAGCCATCACTAGGCCACTGCCGTCCCAGAACAGGATCTTCAGCCTGTCGGCGCGCCTCGAGCGGAACACAAATATCGTGCCGGTGAGGGGGTCCTCGGCCAGCATCAACTGCGCCAGCGCCGCCAACCCGTCATGTCCCTTCCTGAAGTCCACCGGCTTGGGCGCCACCAGGATTCGCATTCCCTGCGACGGCATCAGCACGGCGCAGCTCCGAGCGCCCCGACGATCTCGGCCAACCGAACGGCGGGCGTGTCCGCTGCCAGTTCGAGCCTCACCTCACCAATCACGATCCGGATCTGCTCCTCAGCTGGCCGCCTGTCGCATAAAGGTGGCGCCGGATCGCAGACCACAAGCGGGGCAAAAACCGGCTCATGATTCGGTGCAGATGGCAGCACCAGCTTGCCTTGCTTGGCAAGCCGCCGCCACGCCGACAGCTGGTTCGGCTGCACGCCGCAGCGATCCGCGACCGCGTTGATCGTGGCACCCGACTCCAGTGTGTCGGTGACAACCCGAGCCTTAACCTCATTCGGCCACCGGCGATGGCCTGACGGATAGATCTCGACACCCAAGAAAATGAGAAACGAAGTCTTGGCACACGTTGCGAAACGCACTCCCATCAGTCAATGGAAAGGACTTTCGCAATACCGCCTCAGCCAAGCAACCTGGGGCTCAGACGCCGCTTACCTTCGGGCCGGTCCGGAGAACGGCCGATATCGGCCCACAACTCGCTTCGGCATTGCTTGGCGAGGTTGCGGCTGAGGGCTTCGTCGACCTTTACGAAGCGGTCGTCGATGAAGCTCTGGACCTGGTCTGCGGTCAGTTCTGCTCCTTGGGGGTTGGACAAGACATGTTCTCCTTGTCGGCGGTGGCCATGCGATGCCGCCACAAGTCAATCAGCGCATTAGCGCCTGCAACACTGGTCGCTCAGAATCGCAGGAAAATGTGGATGTGAACATCATGAGCCTTTGGCTATGGCTGCTGATCAAGCAGGTCAAGGCCGCTGCTCGTACCACCGCAGCGAGGCCATTGCCGACGAGGCCTATTTTGGTTCACCGAGCGACCGGTCTGTCCCGCATGGCACACGCACGCGCATCTCCGCCATGCGGGAGCAAGCTGCCATTCGCCGCATGTGCTCATCCTTGCCGCGCCTGCAGACCTTATAGCACGCAGTTCAGAAAGTAGGCTAATTCATATAGGGAGGGTTAGAAAGCATAGCGCACGCCGGCGAGTAGGTCGAAGGTCTCAAACTTGCCGTCGAATTTATCCCCACCAGGGCCGTCGAACGTGCGGGACTCGGTCTGGAACCAGCGTCCCTCGGCGTAGAGGTTCACATTAGCGTTCAGTTCGTACGCGACCCCGCCGAACAATTGATAGGCAAGCAGCGTATCGGCTTCGTAGTCCTGGTCGGGGATGCTTGTCTCCACCTTGGCGCCCCCGATGCCGCCGCCGAGATAGGGCCGAAGTCTCCCGGCAGCGCCCTTGCCGTCGAACATGTAGATCGCGTTGCTCATGAGTGCCTTGGTCGTGGTGTCGCCGTTCGCAATGACACTTTCGTCATCATCGTCACCGTCCCTGATGGCGACGTCCGCGCTGCGGTGGGCATACTCGATCTCCATCGAGAGATTCGGTGTGAAGGCCGTGCCGAACGCGACGCCAAGAGTATACCCGGTCTCGTAGTCGAAGCTCGGGCTTGCGATCTGTTCGCCGTCTTCCCTAAGGGTGGTTTCAAAATTCGAAGGCCAAGTCGCACCGCCGAAACCTTTGACGTAGATATTCCCTTGTAGAAGCGTCTGAGCAGAAGTCATCCCTGTGCCCGCCGCAAGTGCCGCGATCGCCACTGCTATTGTCAAAGACGCCTGGTTCATTTGTCACATCTTCCCGACTACGGCTGATTTTATGTTACTCCAAGGCAATCAATTTTAAAGTATTATTTTGAGAGTGCGAAGGACTGACGCCGTAAGAGCCGCTATTTTGAGCCTATGGATCGCCGCAGCACTGATCTATATCTCCCGCAAGGCGGGTGTTCATTTGGGTCGAAACCTATGGGTTGCGCGCGAGAGACAGATAGCGATATCTGCTGCAGGCTTACGCCTTCGATGCTCGCCGATCGTTGAGCGCTTTCCTTGGTCAAGGCGATGCCCGTGAGGTGGACTGCCTGAAAAGGACGGCAGAAGTGTTTAGCACATAACAGAGGTCGGCAGGGGTGAGAAAGTTCTACCTTCCGCGGCGGGAAAAAATGCGGTGCCAGCGCTGAGCGAAGGCTTGGCTGGCATTTGAATTACGGTTCCTGCGATCAACATATGTCCTAGGCAACAGCCTTGCGCCTGGCGGGAAGTGTCGCACCGTGAAGCAGGAGTAGTCACTCGCGGGATGAGAGGTTTTCAATCATGCGATTGCGGAATGGGCCATTCTCCTGCAGGAGCATGGCGACGCCTCCGACGACCTGCCGCCGCTGCGCGGCGAAGGTGCGGTGTCGTATGCGTCACCGCGCCAACAGATGATGATCCTCTGCCTGGCCGCCACAGTGGAAGCGGAGCCAGGCTGCGGGAACAGCTGGAGCGCAAGGCCATCGTCGTAATCACCGGCTTGCCGGATGATCTCCTGAAAGACGCGCGCAGGCTCTTGCCACTCCTCCTGCCGCGAGGCTGGCAGATCGCACGGACCGACCACGAGCGCCGACGCCGCGGTGCGGTCGCCGTCATTCAGCTGGGCCAGACCTATGGCGGCTCCTCGCGCGAACAATTGGAGCGCGACCTCGTCGAGGCGCAGACCCTCGACGTGCCCGTCGTGATGCTGCTGCCCGAAGGCATGCCTGCGGCAGACATCTTCGGTGCGGCGGACGTGCCGCTCTGGCCGTTCCGCGGCATGGATCGCCAGATCGCGGCGGAGCTGCTGGCGCTGAGCTGGCCGCAATCCGATCCGGCGGCGCTGCGCGGGCTGCTGCCATCCGACGACCATCTGGCCGCGACGCTGATGCTGCCGCTGATGCTGTCGCTGCGCAGCGACAGTGTCGAGGAGGCGGCAAGGGTGCTCCGCGACACGGTCCCCCGACCGGCAACCCGCACCACGCCGCGAGGAGAAAGCCGCGGCACGCGCCGCCGCCACGGCAAGGAGGCGCCCCCCCGACGGCATCCGCCTGGCGGATCTTGCCGGTCTCGGCACCGCCCGCGACACGGCCATCGGCATCGTCGATGACCTCCGCGCCTGGTAGGCGGGCGAGCTGCTTTGGGACGCGGTGCATCGCGGCATGCTGATCGTGGGTCCGCCGGGCTGCGGCAAGACCGAGCTGGCCCGCGCCATGGCCCGCGAGCTCGGCATCCATCTCGAGAGCGGCAGCTATGCGCGATGGCAGGCGAACGGCCATCTCGGCGACATGCTCAAGGCGATGCGCGCCAGCTTCGCCACCGCGTCCAGCCAGGCACCGTCGATCCTCTTCATCGACGAACTCGACGCCTTCGGCTCCCGGACCGGCAGGCGCAGCACGCAGAACCAGAGCTATGACACCAAGGTCATCACCGGCCTGCTGGAGCAGCTCGACGGGATCGACGGTCGGGAGGGCGTCACGATCATCGCCGCCTGCAATCACCCGGACGCGATCGACCCGGCGATCCTGCGCGCCGGGCGTTTCGACGCGCGCGTCGAGATCCGCCTGCCTGATGCCGAGGCGCTGGCAATCATCCTGCGCCAACATCTTGGCAGCGATGTTGATGATGCTGACCTCGCGGCCCTCGGGCACCTGACCTTAGGTCAATCCGGCGCGGATTCTGCTGCCGCCGTCCGTGCAGCGCGCAGAGTGGCCCGGCGTCAGAAGCGGCTAATGTCGGTTCAGGATCGGCGCAATGCGCTGGTCCCGAACCACCTGGCCCTTCCGGTGGCAATGCGCCGTCGGGCGGCGATCCACAAAGCTGGGCATGCGGTCGTGATGACAGCGCTCGGCCTCGGCCATGTCAAGATCCTTCGGCTCAGCCTGGAGGGCGGGGAGACGCGTCTGCGCTGGTTCGACGCGGACCCAACGTAGGACATGCTGCTGCACCGCTGCGCCGCGCATCTCGCGGGACGCGTCGCCGAGATCCTCCTTCTCGGCGAAGCCAGCGGCGGCGCCGGCGGAACGGAGGACCGTGATCTCCATCAGGCAACGATACTGATGATGCAGCGCGAGCTCAGCTTCGGCTTGGTCAGCTTGGGTCATCTTTCCATCGGGGCGCTGTCGCCGACCACGACACTGCTTTCGCTGCCGGGCGGAGTGCGTCAGGAAATGCAGCGTGATCTCAATCGCGCCCTTACGCTTGCGCTCCAAGTTCTCGGACAGCATCGACCAGTGCTGGAAGGCTTGGCCCGGGACTTGGAGACCCGAGGCTTTCTGGTTGAGGCTAACCTGGCGGTGGCCTTGGCACCCGTCATGTGACTCCCGAAGGCCGTGATGACACTGCGCCATGAAACCGGTCACTCGATCATACCCGGTTCCTTTCCGGTGCCGGATCGTGCTCCAAGACTTGGCATGGGACGACAAACGTTAAAAAGGGGAAAACTATATTGCATCCTTGCGGCAAAGCACCTGTGCCTGTGCCAGATCGTTGGTCTCCCTCTTGCAATTTGCCGCAACCGCCGGGGGCATTTAGCGACCGCGATCGCAATGGCTCGGAGCATGCGGAGGGGGCTGGCCCGTTCACGAACCTAAAGGGCCGTGCCGGAAAGCGAGAGCTTCTGCCCAGCATTTGCTAGGCCGAACGCCGCTATCCACAATCAACTTCGGTGGGCCTCTCTGCGATGTCGGGGGCGCGCCCTAAAACGAAGAGGTCGCGGCGGCACACGGTTGGCCGCGCGATCTCCGAAAGGAGCCGCGGGAGCATAGCCTGAACAGCATCGTCTCTGCGGCCCAACGAAAAAACTGTCAACCGGATTTGAACCAGCAACCTGCAACAGGAGAGACCATGCAGCAGAAACACCCCGCAGCCGATGTCCGGCTGATCACCAAGACCGAGCTCTGCCGCCGCCTGGCCGAGAGCGAGGCCTCCATTGATCGCTGGCTGCGCTCCGATCCCAGCTTTCCGCAGGCCTGCCGCCTCGCCCTCGGCTCGATCCGGTGGGTCGAAGAGGATGTCGTGCGCTTCATTTTGGAACTAAAGCATGTGGCCTACGAGGATCATGGCTTCGACCCGACCGGCACGATGAGCATGGAGGATCTGTGAGCACCACCCGCTTCGAGGTCCGGTTGTCGCGCAAGGAGGCGGAGGCCGTCCTGGCCGACATGCGCCTGCGTGGCGCCGCCAGCCGTGCGGACGATCTGCGCGACTGCCTGCTGGCGGGTTGGGCCGGTCGCGCCGACCGGCTGACCGAGGAACTGGGGCTGCTTGGCCTCGTGCTGAACGACATCGCGCATGCGGCGCCCGCCGGTGAGGACGCGGCTGACGGCGATCTCGACAGGCTCGGCTCCGATGGGGCGGCCCTGATGCATCGGATCGTGCGCCAGATAAATCGGGAGAGGTGGGAGTGAGGCCGCACATCACGTTCCACAGTTCCGTATCGAAGGTGCTGGGCTACCTGACCCAGAGCGGCAAGCCCGGCATCCTCCGCCCGTCCGAGCCCATCGGCGGCACGATCCCCTGGCTTGGCCATGGCCCGACGCTGAGCCATGCGCAGCGCATGCCGCGCCCGTCGGGACACGCGAAGAACGTCCTCCACGTGACCCTCTCGCTGCCCGATGGGATGACCGCGGACCGCCCTGCATGGGTGGAGATGGCGCAGATGGCGATCGGCGGCTTGGGCCTACCGCCGCGCCAGATCCCCTGGCT
>JAYZBS010000186.1:0-24872 GCA_036338635.1 Pseudomonadota bacterium
CACGGCGCGGATCAGCTTGCTGTCCAGCACCCGCAGCACCTGCGCCAGGTCGTGCCCGCGCTTGAGGACGCGGCCGTCCATGCCGATCACGGCATAGGCGCCTTGGGCGGCACGCAGGCGCGGGCGCTTCTCGATCCGGTAAAGCGGATGTTCGGCGGCGCGGCGGAAGACGCTGAAGATCGCTACGTCGCGCAGGAATGACATGCCATAGTCGCGCCATTCGCCGGCGGCGACGAAGCGGCCATAGGTCGACAGGATCAGCCCAAGCTCTTTTCGGTCGAAGACGACGCGGTCGGGATCGGCCTGGAGCGGCGGGCTTGCATTCATCATGACGGGATGGTGACACCCCGCCCGCCACAAATCAATGCCGAACGGATCAGTAGCAGCTGACCTTCGAAATCCGGCCGTTCGGCGCATATTCGATGTTCAGCCGCTCGGGCCGGAAATCGGCGGTGACCATGTCCTCGGGGCCGATGACGCGGGTGTTCAGCGGGAAGTTCATCCGCTCCAGCACGTCGCGCGGCTGGCCGATCAGGCCCTGATAGCCCTCGGCGCCGCACTGGTCGGGGGCCTCGACCGGGGGTTCGGGCTGGACCGGAACAGGCTCGCACGCAGCGAGGAGGCCGGCCGAAAGGGTCAGAAGAAGGGCTGTCTGGCGCATATGTGTCATCCGCAATCCACTTTGGTGATGATGCCCGCCGCATCGAGGCGGAAGACGATCCGGTTGGGGTCGTAGTCCTGCGGCTCGATGCCGCGGTATTCGACGACGCGATAGGTCTTGGTCAGGCCCAGCCCGGCGATGGCGCTGGAGGGCTGGCCCACCGCCGCCGCATGGGTGCGCGCGCCGCAAAGGTCGGGCTCACGCTCGGTCAGGCCGCTGATTCCGTCGACCGGGGCGGGCGCCGGGGCGGCGACGGGAATGGTCGGGGCCGGGGTGGGCAGCGCCGGAACGGGGGCATAGGCCGGCGCGGGATAGGGGGCCGCCGCGTAGGGGGCGGCAGGTGCCGCGTAGGGCGCCGCGCCGGGGGGCGGCATTCGATAGCCGGATGAGGCGCAGCCCGCGACCGCGCCGACGACCGCCATTATGGCGGCGCGTGAAATCAATACCTTGCAGCCCATCGCCCGTCACCTCTGCCGGTCCTGTCCCGGACCTTGTTCTTGCCTCACCATAGAAGCAGCCACCCGCCTTGAGAAGTCGCCGCCCGCATCACGTTTCGATCATCGCAGGAATGCCACAGTGCCTGGCCGGCGTCATCGGTGGTGGCGGCGGGTTCCGCTTTGCCCTAGCCTCGGCCCGACAACGGCCTGCGATGACATCAGGAGGAGTAGCAGCCATGTCAATCAATACCACCTCGTTCCGCGAATCCGTCGAGCGCATGTTCACCCACGCCGCCGGGCTGATGGAGCTTGCGCCGGGACTGGAGGAGAAGATCAGGGTCTGCAATTCGACCTATACCGTCCGCTTCGGTGTCCGCCTGCGCGGGCAGATCCACACCTTCACCGGCTATCGCTCGGTCCATTCCGAACATATGGAGCCCGTGAAGGGCGGCATCCGATATTCGCTGGACGTCAATCAGGACGAGGTCGAGGCGCTGGCGGCGCTGATGACCTACAAGTGCGCGCTGGTCGAGGTGCCGTTCGGCGGGTCGAAGGGCGGTCTGCGGATCGACCCCCGCGCCTGGAACGAGGACGAGCTGGAGCGGATCACCCGCCGCTTCACCTACGAGCTGTCACGCCGGAACCTGATCTCTCCGTCGCAGAACGTGCCGGCGCCGGACATGGGCACCGGCGAGCGCGAGATGGCCTGGATGGCCGATGCCTACAAGCGGCTGCATCCTGACGACATCAACGCCAAGGCCTGCGTGACCGGCAAGCCGCGCCATGCCGGCGGCATCGACGGACGGGTCGAGGCGACCGGGCGGGGCGTGCAATATGCCCTGCGCGAATTCTTCCGCCATGACGACGTGATGAAGAAGGCGGGCCTGACCGGCACGCTGGCCGGCAAGCGGGTCATCGTGCAGGGCCTGGGGAACGTGGGCTACCACGCCGCCCAGTTCCTGTCGGTCGAGGACAAGGCGCTGGTCACCTGCGTGATCGAGCGTGACGGTGCCATCGTGAACCCGCAGGGCATCAACATCGACGCGCTGCGCGGCCATATCCGCGCCACGGGCGGCATCAAGGGCTTCGTCGGCGGCGACTATCGTGAAAACGGTCTGGCGGCGCTGGAGGATGAGTGCGACATCCTGATTCCGGCCGCGGTCGAAAGCGTGATTCATGCCGGCAATGCCGAGCGCATCAACTGCAAGCTGATCATCGAGGCCGCGAACGGTCCCGTCACCGCCGATGCCGACGAAATCCTGCGCCGCAAGGGCATCGTCATCATCCCCGACATGTATGCCAATGCCGGCGGCGTGACCGTGTCCTATTTCGAATGGGTCAAGAACCTGTCGCAGATCAGCCTGGGCCGGCTGGAGCGCCGCCACGAGGAGGCCCGCGCCCGCATGCTGGTCGAGGAGCTGGAGAGGATCTCGGCCGATACGGGCACGAATTTCGAGCTGGCCCGCGGCTTCAAGGAAGCGTTCCTGCACGGGGCCGACGAGCTGGACCTGGTCCGGTCGGGCCTGGACGACACGATGCGCGAATCCTTCAAGAAGATGAAGGAGGTGTGGATGAGCAATCCGAAGGTCGGGGACATGCGCACCGCCGCCTATGTCGTGGCGATCCGGCGGATATCCAACGTCTATCACTCACTGGGGCTTTAAGGTGCTGCGGGACGCGCGACGGGGCGTCAGTCCCGTGGCGCGGCGGCGCGGCGCAGCCGGTCGTTGATCGCCGCCCCAAGGCCGTGGTCGGGAATCGGCGCGACCGAGATCGGGCGCCCGACCTCATCGGCGCGGCGCAGAAGGTCGAAAAGCCGCGCCGCCGCCTGCGTCACGTCGCCTTCGTCGGACAGGCTGAACGGTCCGGGCTGGCCGAAACCCAGATGCGTCTCGCCCGGCCGGGGCGACGCGTTCAGCCGCAGCGGCGCGTTCGGCGCGTAATGGCTGGTCAGCTGCCCCGGCGCACTTGGCGCCGAGGGATCGCCGTGATGCGCGGCGAGAGGCTGGCCCAGGGCGGCCTCGATCTCTTCGGCGGCGATGCCTCCGGGGCGGAGCAGCGTCGCGCGGCCGTCCGGCCAGCCGATGATGGTCGATTCGACGCCGACCGGGCAGGGGCCCGCGTCCAGCACCGCAGCAATGCGACCATCGAGCCCGCCCTGCGGGTCGAGGACGTGATCGGCGCTGGTCGGGCTGATCCGACCCGATGCATTGGCCGAAGGCGCCGCCAAGGGCGCGCCACTGGTCCGCAACAGCGCCTGTGCCACCGGATGGGCGGGAACGCGCAGGCCGATGGTGGGCAGCCCCGCCGTCACCAGCGACGCGATGCCGCTGTCCGCCCGCAGCGGCAGGACCAGCGTCAGCGCGCCCGGCCAGAAGCGCTCGGCCAGCAGCCGCGCCTGCGGATCGAGATCTGCCAGCGCCTCGGCCGCGGCGATGTCGGCGACGTGCACGATCAGCGGGTTGAAGCTGGGCCGCCCTTTGGCCTGATAGATGCGGGCCACGGCCTCTGCCTTGCGGGCATCGGCGGCAAGGCCATAGACCGTTTCCGTCGGAATTGCGACGCACTGACCCTGCGCCAGCAGCTCGGCGGCGCGGGTCAGGCCAGTGGCATCGGCTGACAGTCGCAGGGTCTGCATCGTGACGCGGGGTTCCAGTTGAGCCTGAATGGGTCGCGGCCCAAGATGCCGCCTGACCGTCGTTCATAGTTGCGCAGGCGCCCGATGCCAAGGCGCCAGGAGGAGAACCCGATGAGCTACAAGGCCCCGGTCGAGCAGATCGACTTCATCCTGACCCATGTCGTGCCGTTCCGCGACCTTGCCGCGACCCCGCGCTTTGCCGAGGCGACGGCCGAGACCGCGACCGCCATCCTGTCCGAGGCGGGAAAGCTGACGCAGAACGTGCTGGCGCCACTGAACCGGGCCGGCGACGAACATCCTGCGCGGCTGGAAAACGGCGTGGTCCGGGCCTCTCCGGGCTTTGCCGATGGATTCCGGGCGATCGCCGAGGGCGGCTGGGTCGGCGTGTCGGCTGACCCCGAATACGGCGGCATGGGCCTGCCGCAGGCGCTGAACATGGCCGTGGCCGAGATGATGTCCGGGGCCTGCCTGTCGCTTCAGCTGAACCCCCTGCTGACCCAGGGCCAGATCGAGGCGCTGGAGCATCACGCCAGCGACGAATTGAAGGCGCTGTATCTGCCGAAGCTGATCGGGGGCGAATGGTCTGGCACGATGAACCTGACCGAACCGGGTGCCGGCAGCGACGTGGGTGCGCTGACGACGCGGGCCGAACCGGCGGGCGACGGCACCTACCGGATCACCGGACAGAAGATCTATATCACCTGGGGCGACAGCGACATCGCCGCAAACACCTGCCACCTGGTGCTGGCGCGGCTGCCCGGCGCGTCGAAGGGCACGCGCGGCATCAGCCTGTTCATGGTGCCGAAGCTGATCCCCGACGACCGGGGCGAACCGGGCGTGGCCAACAGCCTCAAGGTCGTCAGCCTCGAGGAGAAGCTGGGCATCCACGGCAGCCCGACCTGCGTGATGTCCTATGAGGGCGCCACCGGCTGGCTGGTCGGAGAAGAGCACAAGGGCATGGCCGCGATGTTCACGATGATGAACGTCGCGCGCCTCGGCGTCGGCATGCAGGGCGTCGGCGTGGCCGAGGCGGCGCTCCAGAAGGCCGTGGCCTATGCCATCGACCGCGACCAGGGCGGCGCGATCATCGGTCATCCCGACGTGCGCCGCATGCTGGCCACCGGCCGTGCCGAAGTCTTCGCGGCCCGCGCCATCGGGCTGGCCTGCGCGACCGCCATCGACATGGCCCGCGCGACCAACGCGTCCGACCATGCTGCCCGCGCCGCGTTCCTCACGCCCATCGCCAAGGCCTATGGCACCGACGTCGGCATCCGCGTGGCCGACATGGGCGTGCAGGTCCACGGCGGCATGGGCTATGTCGAGGAGACAGGCGCCGCGCAGTACCTTCGGGACGTGCGCATCACCTCGATCTATGAAGGTACCAACGGCATCCAGGCAATGGATCTGGTCGGGCGCAAGCTGGCCGATGGTGGCGATGCAGCCATGCGCCTGCTGGACGAGGTGACCGATGGCGCCAAGGCCGCGCAGTCGGCGCATCCGGACCTGGCGCACCAGCTTTGGCAGGCGGCCGAGACGCTGCGCGAGGCGACGCAGGCCCTGCTGGATCGGGACATGTCTGATCGCTTCGCCGGCGCGGTGCCTTTCCTGAACGCCTTCGCGCGGGTGCTGGGCGGGCACTACCACCTGCGGGCGGCGCTGGCGGGCGGCAAGGCGCATCAGGCGCTGGCGCGGACCTTCATGGCCCGCGTCCTGCCCCGGTATGCCGGTGATCTGGCCGAGGTTCAGGCCGGCGTGGCCGACCTTCTCGCGCTTGACGATGCGGCGCTGGCGGGCGATCAGGCGGCATGATCCGCACTCCGCATCCCGCGCCGCCCGCCGAGGGCGAGGCGATGACCGTCGCGCCGGGCGTCCTGTGGATGCGGCTTCCGCTGCCCATGGCGCTGGACCACGTCAACGTCTATGCGCTGGAGGATGACGACGGCTGGACCATCGTCGACACCGGCTTCGACAGCCGGCGCGGGCGGGCGATCTGGGCCGGGCTGCGCGACGGGCCGCTGCAGGGCCGCCCCATCCGGCGCGTGATCGGAACGCATCACCATCCCGACCATATCGGGCTGGCCGGCTGGTTCATGGACCGCGACGGGGCCGAGCTGATGATCAGCCGGACAGCCTGGCTGATGGCGCGGATGCTGATCCTGGACGTGCAGGACACCGCCACCCCTCAGGCACTGGACTTCTGGCGCCGCGCCGGGATGCCGGCCGACCTTCTGGCCCGCCGCCAGGCCGAACGTCCGTTCAACTTCAACGACGTCGTCCACCCGCTGCCGCCCGGCTTCACACGGCTGAGCGAGGGGGATACTGTGGCCTTCGGTCGCCGCCGCTGGCGCGTCGCCATGGGTCACGGGCACGCGCCCTGCCACGCGACTTTCTGGTCGCTGGACGACAACCTGGTGATCGGCGGCGACCAGCTTCTGCCCTCTATCTCGCCCAATCTCGGCGTCTATCCGACCGAGCCCCTGGCCGATCCGGTGGGCGAGTGGCTGGAAAGCTGCACTCGCCTTCTGGGACAGGCGCGGGACGACCAACTGGTCCTGCCGGGACACAAGCTGCCCTTCACCGGGTTGCCCTTCCGCCTGTCGCAGTTGATCCAGAACCACCTGACCGCGCTGTCGCGCCTGACGGACGCGCTGACGGCGGGGCCGCGCACCGCGGTCGGCTGCTTCGATGTCCTCTTCAAGCGCCGCATTGGCGACAGCGAGTTCGGGCTGGCCATGGTCGAGGCCGTGGCGCATGTGAACCACCTGCATCGCGCTGGCGTGATCCGGCCGGTGGGCGAAACGGATGGCGCGGTGCTGTGGGGGGCGTGACAGGCGCGGCGCTTTCGGCTATCGCACAGGCAAACCATTCCAAGAGGGCAGCCATGGCCGACCAGCACGACAAAACTGAAGCCACTCCGGGGACGATGGACCTGACCGAGCATCGCAAGACCTTCGCTGGCTTCCTGCGCATGACCCAGTGGGTGATCATCCTGTCGCTGGTCGTGCTGATCTTCCTTGCCCTGACGAACGCCTGATCGGCCGGTCATGAAGAGACGTGTTTTCCTTGCGGCGGCCGCGCCGGCCGTCTTGGCCGCCTGCGGCGGTCAGAAGATCTGGGCCAGCGACGAACGGCTGCGCGCCGCCCGCTTCGTGTCGGGCGAGCCGCCATCGATCACACTGTTCACGGTGATCGGCATCCCGCGCGGCGAGGGCGGACATTCCGGGCTGATGATCAACGGCAGCCAGCGGGTGATCTATGACCCGGCGGGCAGCTGGCAGCATCCGAACATCCCCGAACGCAACGACGTGCTTTACGGCATCACCGACAACTTCAAGAACTTCTACATCGACTACCATGCCCGCAGCACCTATTGGGTGGCCGAGGACACGATCCCCGTGCCCCTGGAAATCGCCGACCTGGCGATCCGCCGGGCGGAGCAGAACGGCCCCGGTGGAAAAAGCTTCTGCGCCGTCGAATCCAGCAAGGTCCTGTCGGGCGTTCCGGGGTTCGAGACCGTCCCGCGCGGCTTTTCGCCGCTGCGCCTGCGGCGCTGGTTCCTGGCGCAGCCGAACGTGATCTCGAAGCGTCATCAGGACGGCGACCCGGCCAACAACCACGACGTGCTTCTGCGCCAGAAGAACGGACAGATCGTCGGCTACAACATGTAAAGCAGGCCCGCCAGCGTGATGCCCCCGGCCAGGATGGCGAGTGTCACGTTGCGGGTCAGCACGCCCGTGGTCACGGTGACGGCGGCGGCGGCCATGCGCGCCGGATCGGGCGCGCCCCCTGTCGCGGCGGGCCAGACGACCAGCGGCGCGACCAGCGCAGGCAGCACGGCCACCGGGGTATAGCGCAGCATCCGCATGAACCAGCCGGGCATCTGCCGGTCGCCAAGCGCGCCGAGGAACGACCAGCGGATCAGATAGGTCCCCGCGCCCAGCACCAGGATGACGACCCAAATCGTCGCATCGGATATCTGCATGCTCAGCTTGCCCTCCGCTCGGCCCTGACCTCGACCAAGGCGCCCGCGCCCATGCCCAGGGGCGCGGCGATCAGCAGCCCCAGTCCGGACGGCAGCCCCGCCAGAAGCAGCGCCGCCACGATGGCCACGAAGCAGGCGACCAGATGCGCCGGCGTGCGCAGCATGGGCGCGATCATCGCCAGGAAGGTGATCGGCATTGCGAAATCCAGCGCGATGTCGTCCGGGATCGCCTGTCCGACCGTGGCGCCCGCCCAGGTGGAGATCATCCACGGCACGCAGACCACCGCCGCCGCTCCCGCGAAATAGGCCAGCCGCTGCGTGATCGACAGCTTCGGGTGGCGTTCGTAGTGCTGGATCGACAGCGCATAGCTCTGATCGACCAGCGCATAGGCCACCCAGGCCTTCTGCCCCGGCGTCGCCTGCCGCAGCCATGGCAGCAGCGAGGCCGAATACATCGCCATCCGCAGGTTCACCGCCAGTGCGGACAGGATCACAATGATCACCGGCGCATTGTCGCTGAGCAGCTGGACGGCCGTGAACTGTGACGCCCCAGCCAGGACCAGCACCGAAAATCCCATGACCTGGGCAATGTCCAAACCGGCCTCGGTCGCGACCACTCCGAACAGCAGCGCGAATGGCACGATCACGACCATGAAGGGCAGCGACTGGACCACGCCGTGCCGGAAGGCCGCGCGTGGGCTGCGCGCCAGTGCGCGGGCCGAGGCGTCGTCGGCGGCTGACTGCCGGGCAGCGGCCTGTGACGGGGGTGGGGCTGACATGGTGCTTTCGTCCGTTCGCGGTTCGCGCCACCTTGCTTGCACGACACGCAAACCATGACAAGGCCGTCACATGCAGATCCTGCACCCGATCCCGGACGAGGCGCTGCCACGGGCGACCGCCCTGTGGCGGGCACATTTCGGGTTTCTCGCCTGGCCGCGGCATCTGCGGCCCTTGCACGGGATCGTGGCGGTGGGGCCGTCGGGGCAGGTTCTGGGCGTGATGGGGTTGCGCGACGCGTCGGGCGGTGCGCCGGCAGGGGCGTTGCCTGCGCCGCCCTGGATCTTCCGCCCGGCGCCGCCGACCGGCGATCTGGTCATCGACGGGCTTGCGGTGTCCGATCCGGGGCAGGGGACGGGACGGGCGCTGGTGGCCGAGGCGCTGCGGCGGGCGCGCCTGCGGCGCCACCCCGGCCTGCGGGCCGAGGTCCGGGCACGCAATTGTGGCGCGCTGGCCTTCTATGGCAGGCTGGGTTTCGGCGAGGAAAGCCGCGGCCGCTATGGCCTGCCCTGGTGGGGGCAGGTTCATGTGCTGCGGCTGGCGGCCTAGCCGAAGGCGCCCGACACACGGCCCAGCAGCATGAAGGCGCGGGCGCTGCGGCTGTCGGCCAGGACAGCGATCTGCAGGTCGTCCAGCTTTGGCACCAGACGGGCCAGAAGGTCGTCGACATGGCGCAGGAAGTGGTGGGCGGTGTCACGGAAGATCTCGTCGTCGCGCATCATTGCGGCGGCGATCTCCAGCGCCTCGGGCTGGCGGATGCCGCCAAGAGCCGCGACGGCGCTGCCGCGCGCACCCTCGGCATAGCGGCGCCAGGTCTCGGGCCGGGCGGGATCGGGCGGCAGGTCGTCCATATAGACGTCGCGCCCGGCCAGCAGCGTCACCACGTCCTGCGCCGCCCGCAGCACCTTGGAATTGGCCTTGTCACGCAGCGCCTGGCGCAGGGCCTCGATGGCCTCGGCGTCGTCGGGGCCGTCGGGGAAGTTCAGCGCGCGGATCAGGGTCGCGGGATCGACCTCGGCCTGTTCGGCATGCTCGGGCTGTGCCGGGGCAGCGGCCCGCGGCGGGGCCGGCGGCCGCGGTCGCGCGGCTGGCACGGCGCGGGCGGGCTGTGGTTCGGGGGCGGACATGCGCACGCCCTCGGACGCATCGATCCGCACGCTCTTGGTCGTGCCCTCGTCCGCGCGGGGCGCGCGCATCTGCGAGAGGTGGTGGCGCAGGTCGTCGGTCTCGGCCCGCAGGACAGCCAGTTCGCGCGCCTGTGCGACGCCCAGCCAGACCAGCGCGATGGGCAGCACGATGCCCGCCACCGACACGAGGAAGCCGACGCCGCCGCCGCTGTCGGGATCGCCCGGGGACAGCAGCCAGAACAGCGCGACAAGGAACAGCCAGATGCCGGTGATGGTCAGACCGACCGTTGTGATACGGTCGCGATGCGACAGGCTGGCGATGCGTGCGATCAACGACATGTCCTCAACCGTAGCGGATCTCGACGATCTCGTAGCTGCGAAGACCGCCGGGGGTGGTGACGTCGACGCTGTCGCCTTCGTCCTTGCCGATCAGCGCGCGGGCCAGCGGCGAGCGGATGTTCAGAAGCCCGTTCTCGATATCGGCCTCGGCCTCGCCCACGATCTGGTAGGTGCGCTCTTCCTCGGTGTCCTCGTCGATCAGCTTGACGGTGGCGCCGAACTTGATGCTGCCCGACAGCCTGGCAGGATCAATCACCTCGGCCCGAGACAAAAGCCCTTCGAGCTCCTTGATGCGGCCCTCGATGAAGCCCTGCTTCTCGCGGGCGGCGTGGTATTCGGCGTTCTCGGACAGGTCGCCATGCTCGCGCGCCTCGGCGATGGCGCGGATGATGGCGGGACGTTCCTTGGATTTCAGCTCGCCCAGTTCACGCTCGAGCGACTGAAAGCCGGTCGGGGTCATCGGTATCTTTTCCATCGCTGCCCTGTCCTTCGTGGGATGCGGTTGTCCTGCGGATGCTAAGCCAACGCCCCTGCCATGCAAGGATGGCAGGGGCGTTCGACCTGTGTCCCGGGCATCGTGACCCCAATTCCGCGCCATTTGCAAGGCCGCTTGCCAAGGTCTGCAAGTTTAAGCGCGGCGCATCGCCGCGTTGTCATTGCCCCTGTGCGCGCGGCGCGTTAAATCCTGTCCAGCCAGAACGCCAAGGGAGGATGCCAGCACATGACAGAGGCGGCGGGGATCGAACGCGAATCCATGGAATACGACGTCGTGATCGTGGGGGCGGGGCCTGCGGGCCTGTCGGCGGCGATCCGGCTGAAGCAGATCGATCCCGAGCTTTCGGTGGTGGTGCTGGAGAAGGGGTCCGAGGTGGGCGCGCATATCCTGTCGGGTGCGGTGCTGGACCCTTGCGGGCTGACGCGCCTGATCCCGGACTGGAAGGACAAGGGCGCGCCGCTGAACACGCCGGTGACCGACGACAACTTCTATGTGCTGGGCGAAAACGGCCAGATGCGGATGCCGAACTGGCCCATGCCGCCGCTGATGTCGAACCACGGCAACTACATCGTCAGCATGGGCAATGTCTGCCGCTGGATGGCCGAGCAGGCCGAGGAGTTGGGCGTCGAGATCTTCCCGGGCATGGCGGCCAGCCAGGTCGTGTGGAATGGTGACCGGGTCAAGGGCGTGGTCGCCGGTGAATTTGGGCGGAACCCCGACGGCAGCATCGGCGACGGCTATGAGCCGGGGATGGAGCTGCACGGCAAGTACGTCTTCATCGCCGAGGGCGTGCGCGGCAGCCTTGCCAAGCAGATCAACGAGCGTCTGAACCTGACCGCCGCGACCGATGCGCAAAAGTTCGGCCTCGGCATGAAAGAGATTTGGGAGGTCGCCCCCGAGAAGTTCAAGCAGGGCCGGGTCGTGCATACGATGGGCTGGCCCCTGGGCAAGAACGCCGGCGGCGGCAGCTTCATCTATCACCTGGAGAACAACCAGGTTCTGGTCGGCTTCGTCGTCCACCTGAACTACGAGAACCCGTACCTGTACCCCTACATGGAGTTCCAGCGCTTCAAGCACCACCCGATGGTGGCCGAGCTGCTGGAGGGCGGCAAGCGCGTCGCCTATGGCGCCCGCGCCATCAGCGAGGGCGGCTGGCAGTCGCTGCCGCAGCTGTCCTTCGACGGCGGGGTTCTGCTAGGCTGCAGCGCGGGGATGGTCAACGTGCCGCGCATCAAGGGCAACCACAACGCCATGCTGTCGGGGATCGAGGCCGCCGATGCTGCCGCGGCCGCCATCAAGGCGGGCCGCGAGGGCGACCGGCTGACCGCTTATGACGACGCCGTGCGCGGCGGCGCGATCGGCCAGGACCTCAAGCGTGTCAGGAACGTCAAGCCGATCTGGTCGCGCATGGGACTGACCGCCAGCATGATGCTGGGCGCGGCCGACATGTGGGTGGCGAACCTGACCGGCTGGAACCCGATGGGCACATGGAAGCACGGCAAGTCCGACGCGGCTGCGACCGGCAAGGCCAAGGATCACAAGAAGATCGACTATCCGCGCCCGGACGGCGTACTGTCGTTCGACCGGCTGACCAACGTGGCGTTCTCCTTCACCAACCACGAGGAAAGCCAGCCTTGCCACCTGAAGCTGCGCGACCCCTCGGTGCCGATCCGCGTGAACCTGCCGGAATATGCCGAGCCCGCGCAGCGCTATTGCCCCGCCGGCGTCTATGAAGTGGTCGAGGACGAGGGCGGTCCGCGCTTCGTCATCAACTTCCAGAACTGCGTCCACTGCAAGACCTGCGACATCAAGGATCCCAGCCAGAACATCGTCTGGACGACGCCGCAGGGGGGCGACGGGCCGAATTACCCGAACATGTGATGCGCTGGCCGGGACCGGGGGCGTTGCGGCGCCCCGGCCCCGGCGTTAGGCTGTCCGGAACGCAAACGTGATTTTGGACAGGCCGCCCTTGACCCAGACCCAGAACCAGACCTGCCGGACGCTGTCGCGCCTTGCGCTTGTCGCGGCGCTGCTGGCGCCCATGACGGGGCTGGCGCAGCAGGATCAGCGCCCGGACCCGCGGCCTGCGCAGGAACAGCCGGCGCCCCACATGAAGGGACTTGCTGGACCCTATCTTGCCGCGCGGATGGCCACGGTCGAGAACGATTTTCGCGCCGCGGCCCGCTATTATGCGCAGGCCTCGGCCAAGGACCCCGCTGATGTCTATCTGCAGGACAGTGCGCTGGTCGCTCTGTCCTCGGCCGGAGAAGTCGACAAGGCGGCCGAACTGGCCGAGCGAATGGTCGAGTCCGGACGCGACACCGAACTGGCGGGGCTTCTGCGCCGCGCGCAGCTGATCCGCGGCAGCGACTGGGACGGCCTTCTGGCGCTGATCGCCGCGGACAGCGATCCCGCCCGCCCGATCGAGAACGACCTTCTGGACGGCACCATGCAGGCCTGGGCCATGCTGGGCGCCGGTCGTGCGCAGGACGCGCTGGCGAAGTTCGAGGAAATGGCCGCCGCGGAAGGGATCGGCCCGATCGTGAACTATCACCTGGCGCTGGCCCGCGCGCTGGTCGGCGACTATGAATCCGCGGATCGCCTGCTGGAGCAGTCCGAGGCCGGAAGCCCGCTTCTGGGCGTCATCGCCCGCGTGCAGATCCTGGCGCAGCTCGACCGCCAGGACGAGGCGCTGGCCCTGCTGGAGAACCTGCCGGGGATCGAGGCCGAGCCGCAGCTTCTGAAGCTGCGCCAGCGCCTTCAGGCCGGTCAGCCGGTGTCCTTCGACGTGATCGCCGGTCCTGCCGACGGGATCGCGCACCTGCTGCTGTCCTTCGCCTCGGCGCTGTCGGGCAGCCCCGATCCCGAGCCGCTGGCCCTGATCCACGCCCGGCTGGCCGCCTGGATCTCGCCCGAGAGCCCCGAAGCGCGGCTGATGGTCGCCCAGCTTCTGCAGGACCGCCTGCAGTTCGACCTGGCCGAAACCGAATTCGAGGCCGTGCGCCGCATGGGCGAGATGCGCCCGCAAGCCGAGCTGTCGCGCATCGATGCCCTTTCCGGCGCCGGCCGCCACGACGAGGCGGAACGGGCCGCGCTGGCCCTGACCGCCGCCTATCCTGACCTTGCGCAGGCGTGGATCGCGCTTGGCGACGTGACCCGGCAGCAGGAAAAGTTCCGCGAATCGATCCCCAGCTATGACAAGGCGCTGACGCTGCTCCAGGATGCCCCGGCCGAGCTGCGGTGGTTCCCGCTCTATGCCCGCGGCATCGCGCTGGAGCGTTCCGGCCAGTTCGACCGGGCCGAGGCCGACCTGCTGGCCGCCCTCGAGATCCGGCCGGACCAGCCGAGCCTGCTGAACTACCTGGGCTATTCCTGGATCGACCGGGGCGAAAACCTGGAACGCGCCCTGGGGATGATCGAACGGGCGGTCGAACTGTCACCGGGCGATGGCTACATCCTCGATTCGCTGGCTTGGGCCTATTACCGCCTGGGTCGTTACGAAGAGGCCGTCTCGCCGATGGAGCAGTCGATCGCGACCATGGCTTCTGACCCGCTGGTCAACGACCATCTGGGCGACATCTACTGGATGGTCGGCCGCGAGCGCGAGGCGCAGATCCAGTGGCGCCGCGCGCTCTCGCTCGAGCCCGGCGAAAGCGGCGAGGTCGATCCCGACCGCATCCGCGACAAGCTGGATCGCGGCCTTGATGCCGTGCTGGCCGACGAGGCCGCCGCCGGGGTCGAGGATCCGGCGCGGGCCGAGGCTGACGCCACCGAATGACGCCAGCCGTAACGGCCTTGGTCGAGGCCGCCCCTGCCAAGCTGAACCTGGCTTTGCACGTGACAGGGCGGCGCGACGACGGCTATCACCTGCTTGATTCGCTGGTCTGCTTCGCGGCCGCCGGCGATGTCGTCAGCGCCGAACCTGGCCAGCTGTCCCTGCGGATCGACGGACCCTTTGCCGAAGGCCTTTCGGCCGATGACGACAACCTGTGCCTGCGCGCCGCCCGCATGGCCGGACTGGATGCCAGGATCCGTTTGACCAAGAACCTGCCTGTCGCCTCCGGCATCGGCGGCGGCTCGGCAGACGCGGCGGCGGTCCTGCGCCTGGCCCGGCGCATGGGCAGTGACCTGCCGCAAATGCCGGAACGGCTGGGCGCTGATGTCCCGGTCTGCGTCGCATCCGTTCCCGCCCGGATGCAGGGCACCGGAGAGATCCTGACCCCGGTGCCGCCCCTGCCGCCCCTGCACCTGGTGCTGGCGAACCCGCGCATCGCGCTGTCCACGCCGCAGGTCTTCGCGCGGCTCGCCCGCCGCGACAACGCGCCGCTGCCTCAGGTTCCTTCTTTCGCCGATGTCCACGCACTGGTCGCCTGGCTTGCGGCGACGCGCAACGACCTCGAACCGGCCGCCATAGACGCGGCCCCGGTCATCGCCGAGGTCCTTCGAGCGCTGACGGCGAACGGTGCCGCATTCGTCCGCATGTCCGGGTCCGGGGCGACATGCCTGGGCATCTTCGAACGCCCAGAGACAGCGCAGGCCGCTGCTGCTGTGCTGGCCAGGCACGGCTGGTGGGCGGTCGCGACCGAACTGGCGCCCGCTCCGCCGCCCCGCTAAAGTGGTCCCAACTTCAGCGGAGGAACCCATGCTGCGCCTTGGTGTCAACATCGACCACGTCGCCACCATCCGGAACGCCCGGGGTACGCCTTGGCCCGACCCGCTGCGCGCGGCCCGCCTTGCCCAAGCCGCCGGCGCCGACGGCATCACCGCCCACCTGCGAGAGGATCGCCGCCATATCAGCGATGCCGATATCGACGCGCTGATGGCCAACCTGACGCTGCCCCTGAATCTCGAAATCGCCGCCACGCCCGAAATGCAGGCCATTGCCCTGCGCCACCGCCCGCACGCCGTTTGCATCGTCCCTGAAAAGCGCGAGGAACGCACCACCGAGGGCGGCTTGGACGTGGCCGGCAACGACAATATGCTGGCCCAGTTCATCGCGCCACTGCGCGATGCCGGCTGCCGCGTGTCCCTGTTCATCGGCCACGAGGAAGAGCAGATCCGCGCCGCCGCCCGCATCGGCGCGGCGGTGGTGGAACTGCACACCGGCGCCTATTGCGACTTGGATACCGAAGGCCGCGACGCTGAACGCGACGCAGAGCTGGCGGCGCTCCGCGAGGGCGCGGCTCTGGCCCACGCCCTGGGGCTCGAGGTGCACGCGGGCCACGGCCTGACCTTCGACACGGTGGGACCCGTCGCCGCAATTCCGCAACTGGCCGAGCTGAACATCGGTCACTTCCTGATCGCGGAATCGGTGTTCACCGGCCTGGACAAGGCCATCGCCCGGATGCGCCATTGCATGGATGCCGCACGGGCGTGACTTCTTCGTTCTCCAAATATCTTGCGGACCCGACGGCATGATCCTCGGCATCGGGACGGATCTGGCGAACATCGACCGCATCCGGGCGACGCTTGATCGTTTCGGCGACCGCTTCCGCCACCGCGTCTTCACCGACACTGAACTGGCCAAGGCCGCCCGCCGCGCGGACGAGGCAGGGACGCTGGCCAAACGGTGGGCCGCCAAGGAGGCCTGTTCCAAGGCCCTCGGCACAGGCCTTGCCATGGGCATCAGCTGGCGCGACATGGCGGTGGGGAACCTGTCGTCCGGCCAGCCGGTGATGGCGCTTACGGGCTGGGCGGCCGAACGCCTGGCCGCGATGACGCCGCCGGGCCACCACGCGGTCGTTCACGTCACGTTGACCGATGACCACCCCTGGGCGCAGGCTTTCGTGGTGATCGAGGCGCGTCCGGGGCCGGCGCAACCTTGACTTTGTCCCCCGCCGGGGACCATGAACGCGCGATGCGGCGGGGGCCGCGCCTGACCGAAGGAACAGACGAACCATGGCCGACAGCACGATCCCGAAAAAGGACGGCATCTGGGAGACGATCAAGACGATCTTCTGGGCGCTGCTGATCGCTGGCATCTTCCGCACGCTGTTCTTCCAGCCCTTCTGGATCCCGTCCGGCAGCATGAAGGACACGCTGCTGATCGGGGACTTCCTGTTCGTGAACAAGATGGCCTATGGCTACTCCGCCCATTCCTGCCCGTTCTCGGTCTGCCCGATCTCGGGCCGGCTCTTTGGCAGCGAACCCGAGCGTGGCGACGTTGTGGTCTTTCGCCACCCCACCCGCAACGTCGACTTCATCAAGCGCGTCATCGGTCTGCCCGGCGACACGATCCAGATGCGCGGCGGCCGGCTGTGGCTGAACGGAGAGGCCGTGCCGATCACTCCGGTCACGGATTTCGTCGAGACCAAGGAACAGCAGGGCCCGCAGGGCCTGATCCCGCGCTGCGTCAACGACCCGGTCCCCGAGGGCGGCGACTGCATCAAGGAACGCGCGACGGAAACGCTGCCCGGCGGGCGCAGCCACGACATCCTGAACATCGTCGATGGCTGGGTTGCCGACGACACGCCGACGTTCACCGTGCCCGAAGGTCATTACTTCTTCATGGGCGACAACCGCGACAATTCCGAAGATTCGCGTTTCCCGACCGAGATCGGCGGCCTGGGCTTCGTGCCGGCCGAATACCTGATCGGCCGCGCCGACCGGATCATGTTCTCGTCTGCGGGACGCTCGCTTCTCTATTTCTGGACCTGGCGTCCGGACCGCTTCTTCAAGGCGGTGGAGTGACGCCGGGCGCCGACATCCGCGCCTTCATGGGCCGGCTGGGGCACGACTTCGCACGCCCCGAACTGCTGGTGCGCGCGCTGACCCATGGCTCTATCGCAAGCGCGACCCGGCCGGACAACCAGCGGCTGGAGTTCCTGGGCGACCGCGTCCTGGGCCTTGTCATGGCCGAGGCGCTGTTTCACGCCGACACCGCCGCCAGCGAAGGCCAACTGGCCCCGCGCTACAACGCGCTGGTGCGCGGCGAGACCTGCGCCGCCATTGCCCGCGACCTGGCCTTGGGTGATGTCCTGAAGCTGGGCCGTTCCGAGATGCTGTCGGGCGGACGCCGGAAAGAGGCGGTGCTGGCCGACGCGATGGAGGCGGTTCTGGCCGCCGTCTATCTGGATGCGGGCTTCGACGCCGCGCGCAAGGTGGTGCTGCGCCACTGGTCCGCACGGCTTTCGACCGTGGAACAGGACAGCCGCGATCCCAAGACCGCGTTGCAGGAATGGGCACAGGCCAACGGCATGCCGCCGCCCCGCTACGAACAGACCGACCGCAGCGGCCCCGACCACGCGCCGGTCTTCCTGATCACCGTGCGGCTGGAAGACGGCCGCCACGCCCAGGCCCAGGGCAGCGGCACCAAGCGCAGCATTGAACAGGCGGCGGCACAGGCCATGCTGGACCTGCTGGAGACCAAGACATGACCCCCGAATCGCAAGACGAAAATCCTACCCGCGCGGGCTTCGTGGCCCTGATCGGCGAACCGAATGCCGGTAAATCCACGCTGCTGAACCAAATGGTCGGTGCCAAGGTCAGCATCGTGACCCACAAGGTGCAGACCACGCGCGCCCGCATCCGCGGCATTGCCATGCACGGGCCGGCGCAGATCGTCTTCGTCGACACGCCGGGTATCTTCCGCCCGCGCCGCCGGCTGGACCGCAGCATGGTCGCGGCCGCTTGGGGCGGGGCATCCGACGCGGACGTCGTCCTGCTGCTGATCGAGGCGCATCGCGGCCTGACCGACGGGGCGCAGGCGATCATCGACCAGCTGAAGGATCTGGGGCAGGGCACCCCTGTCGCGCTGGTCATCAACAAGATCGACCGGGTCAAGGCCGAGACGCTGCTGGCGCTGTCCAAGCAGTTGAACGAGGCCTATCCCTTCACCGAGACCTTCATGATCTCGGCCGAGAAGGGCTATGGCTGCCCGCAGCTTCGCGACTGGCTGGCGCGCGCCGTGCCCGCAGGGCCATGGCTCTACCCCGAGGATCAGATCGCCGACCTGCCGATGCGCATGATCGCGGCCGAAATCACCCGCGAGAAGCTGACCTTGCGCCTGCACGAGGAGATCCCCTACCAGCTGACGGTCGAGACCGAGGCTTGGGAAGAGAAGAAGGACGGCAGCGCGCGGGTCGAGCAGGTCGTCTATGTCGCTCGCCAGGGTCACAAGGGCATCGTCCTTGGCAAGGGCGGAGAGACGGTCAAGGCCGTGGGCCAGGCTGCGCGGGCGGAACTGGAGGAGTTCATGGGCCGTCGCGTCCACCTGTTCCTGCAGGTCCGAGTGCGAGAGAACTGGCTGAACGAAGCCGAGCGCTATGACGAAATGGGCCTGAACTTCAAGGACGGCGATGGCTGAGGCGCGGCTGGCGGCGGGCCTCTGGGTCGCGGCCTATCTGGCGCGCTTGGCGCAGGCGAACATACCGGCCTATGTGCTCTCGCGCGGGGATGACACGGCGGGTGCCGTCGCGGTGAAATGCGCGCATCTAAACGGCACGGCGTCGCTGTGGATGCGGGAATGGGACTTTGATACCGACACTCGCCCTTGGGTCGCCGTCGAGACGGGGCCGGAGCGTGACGTCGATGCCGCCATCGCTCGACAGCGCGCCCGCGACCCCGACCTGTGGGTGCTGGAGATCGAGAGCCGCGACGGCACCACGCTGCTGGACCAGCCGGGGCTCATCTGACCTCTGGCGCGGGCCAAACTTGCAGCCTATGCAGCAGGAATGAGCAGCATCCCCGCGCCCCAGATCGATTCGCCCCGCGGATTGGCCTATGCCATCGCCGCCTATGTGATGTGGGGGGTGCTGCCGGTCTTCATGAAGGCTCTGGCGCATCTGCCGGCGGCCGAGATCATCGCCCACCGCATCATCTGGTCGCTGCCCATCGCGGCGGCGGTCCTTGTCTGGCAGGGCCGGTCCGATGACGTTCTGGCCGCGCTGCGCCAGCCGCGCCTGCTGGCGATGGCAACGCTGACCGCAATGCTGATCTCGGCCAACTGGCTGATCTATGTCTGGGCGATCGCCAACGATCATGCGCTGGATGCGGCATTGGGATATTACATCAACCCGCTGTTCAGCATCTTCCTGGGCGCGACCCTGCTGGGCGAGCGTCTGAGCCGCGGCCAGTTCGCGGCCATCGCCCTGGCCGCCGCCGCCGTGATCATCCTGACGGTGCAGGCGGGTCGGCTGCCGATGGTGGCGCTTGGGCTGACGCTCAGCTGGGGGTTCTATGCCTACTGCAAGAAAAGCCTGCCGCTTGGCCCCAACCAGGGCTTCACGCTGGAGGTGATGCTGCTGACGCCATTCGCGTTCGCTTTCCTCGTCTGGCAGGCGGCGCAGGGGCAGTCGCACTTCCTGTCAGGCGGCTGGGGGCAGGCGCTGCTGCTCTTGGGCGCGGGGCCGGTCACGGCGATCCCGCTGCTGTTCTATGCCAACGGCGCCAAGCTGATCCGGCTGTCCACCATCGGCATCCTGCAATACATCGCGCCGACGATGATCTTCCTCTGCGCGGTGCTGCTGTTCAACGAGCCCTTCGGCACCGCCCGGATGATCGTCTTCCCGATGATCTGGGCCGCGCTGGTGATCTATTCCGTGACGCTGCTGCGGCAGGCGGGCCAGCGCCGCCGCGACCGGCGGCAACTGGCGGCTCAGCGGATGCAGTGATCCGCCCTCTGGTTCTTCCGGCAAGGCTGGCGCAAGCTGTCGGCGGGACAGGCGGAGGCAGGGATGGAGTGGCAGGCTGAAGGCACCGTGATCGGCCGCCGACCGCACGGCGAAACCGCGATCATCCTGGACGTGCTGACCATGGAACATGGTCGCCACAGCGGCATCGTGCCGGGGGGAGCATCGCCGCGCCGGGCGGCGATGCTGCAGCCGGGTGCGCGGCTGTCTCTGCGCTGGCGGGCGCGGCAAGCGGACCAGCTGGGCACCCTGACCGCCGAGCCGGTGCGCCTGCGGGCCGGGTTGATGGCGGACCCCGTGGCGCTGGCCGGTCTGAACGCGGTCTGCGCGCTTCTGGTCTTTGCGCTGCCGGAACGCGATCCGCATCCGAACCTTGTCGCCCGGACCGAGGCGCTTCTGGACCTGATCGAGGCGGGCCGCGACTGGCCTGCGGCCTATCTGGCCTGGGAGATGTTGCTTCTGGACGAGATGGGCTTCGGACTGGACCTATCGGCCTGCGCCGTCACCGGGCTGAGCGAGGGGCTGGCCTATGTCAGCCCGAAGTCGGGTCGCGCGGTCAGCCGCGAAGGCGCTGGCGATTGGGCCGACAGGCTGCTGCCGCTTCCGGCCATGATGGGCGGGGCGGGGGACAACCTGGGCCGCGATCTGGCGCAGGGGCTGGCAATCACCGGGCACTTCCTGCAGCATCGCGTCGCGGCCGAACTTGTCGGCCGCAACCTGCCCGCGGCGCGGGACCGCCTGGTGCGCCGGCTGATCCGGGACGGTCGGCCGGGTTAGGCCGTCACTGGTTTCCGCGCGCCTGCGACAGGGCGTCGGTGGCCATCGCCGCCGGGCGGCCGCTTTCATAGATCAGCCAGGTCGGGCCCTTGATGCGCAGGACGCCGCCGTAATACTCCATCTCGGTCGCCTGCTGCAGGGCGGTGAAATATCGCTGTTCGACCGCCAGGTCCTTGCAGTCCGTGACGCCGGTGGTCTGGAGCGGCTCGAACGCGACGGCCGGCAGCTGCGCCGTGTTCTTGGCGGCATAGCCGTTGCAGGGGCCGACACCCGACACACCCTCGGGGCGGACGGTGATGGTGATGTTGCGCAGCGGCACGGTGCCGTTGCCGATGCCGACCAGGACATAGTCGTTCGCCGGGATGCCCCCCATCGGGTCGCCCGCGGGCTGGGTGTTGCAGGCGGACAAGGCCATCGTCGCGACGGCGGCAAGGGCAAGGGCGGGGCGTTGGGGCAGCGGCATGGCAAACTCCTTGGGCGGAATGCGAAACTGACGTGGAATAACCTTGTTCTGCGGTTCGTTCCAGCCTGTTAAAGCTTATCCTAAAAGGCGGCGCGCGATCACCTGGGCCTGAATCTCGGCCGCGCCCTCGAAGATGTTCAGGATCCGGGCGTCGCACAGCACGCGGCTGATCTGGTATTCCAGCGCAAAACCGTTGCCGCCGTGGATCTGCAGCGCGTTGTCGGCGCTGGACCAGGCGACGCGCGCGCCCAGCAGCTTGGCCATCCCGGCCTCGACATCGCAGCGGTGACCGTGATCTTTTTCCCACGCACTGAAATAAGTCAGCTGCCGGGCGATCATGATTTCGACAGCCATCATCGCCAGCTTGTCGGCCACGCGGGGGAAGGCGATCAGCGGCTTGCCGAACTGCTTGCGGTCCAGCGCGTATTGGAGGCCGAGCTCCAGCGCGTTCTGCGCCACGCCGATGGCGCGGGCGGCGGTCTGGATGCGGGCCGATTCGAAGGTCTGCATCAGCTGCTTGAAACCCTGGCCCGTGACCCCGCCCAAAAGGTTCGCGCCGTCGACGCGGAAGCCGTCGAAGCCCAGTTCGTATTCCTTCATCCCGCGATAGCCCAGAACCTCAATCTCTCCTCCGGTCATGCCGGGGGTCGGGAAGGGGTCGGCGTCGGTGCCGGGGGTCTTTTCCGCGATGAACATCGACAATCCGCGATAGTCGTCGGTCGCGGGGTCGGTGCGGGCCAGCAGCGTCATGACATGGGTGCGCGCGGCGTGGGTGATCCAGGTCTTGTTGCCGGTCACCAACCAGTCGTTGCCGTCGCGCACCGCACGGGTGCGCAGGCTGCCGAGGTCGCTGCCGGTGTTGGGTTCGGTGAAGACTGCGGTGGGCAGGATCTCTCCGGAGGCCAGCCGGGGAAGCCAATGTGCCTTCTGATCGTCCGTGCCGCCGCAGAGGATCAGCTCGGCCGCGATCTCGCTGCGCGTGCCCAGGCTGCCGACGCCAATATAGCCGCGAGACAGCTCTTCGGAGACGACGACCATCGCTGCCTTCGACATGCCGAGGCCGCCCATCTCCTCGGGGATGGTCAGGCCGAAGACGCCTAGTTCGGCCAGTTCCTCGATGATTTCCATCGGGATCAACTGGTCCTTCAGGTGCCAGTCATGGGCATGCGGGACGACCTTGTCCTCGGTCCAGCGGCGGAACTGGTCGCGGATCATCTCAAGATCCTCGTCAAGACCGGATGCGCCGACGGTCGCGGCACCGCGGTTCCCGGCGATCAGCTCGGCCAGCTCGGCCCGCGCCTCGGGGGTGTTGCCCGCCATCATGGCCCGCGCCTCGTCCGAGGGGTGCCAGTCCACCCCCAGGTCGGACAGGCGTGCGAACTCGGTCTGGCTCATCGGGATGCCGCCGGCGATCTGCGTCAGGTATTCGCCAAAGCCGATCTGCGCGATCAGCGCCTCGGTGCGGCCTTGGACGCGGGCGGACCAGGCATGCAGCTGCCGCAGGGCGGTGACATAGGTGGCCAGCCACGACAGCGCATGCGCCGCATGTTGGTGACGTTCCAGCAGGTCGGGATCGACGCGCCCGTCACTGGCAACGCGGTCCCGCAATCCCGCGGTCGCACGGGTCAGCAGGTCATCAAGCTCGGACAGGACGGCGGGGCCTTGGTGCTGCACGTCTTTCATCTGATCCTCCTTTTGCGGCGTTGCAGCATGGCTAACCCTTTCGCAATCGCAGCGCAACAATTTTGCGCAACGTGCGCACGCTACGTTCTTAAATGTCGCAGCCCTTCAGCGTACCGATGCGCCCTTTTCCTTCCCGCCCGCCGGCGCTAGCGTGCCGGCATGTTCGGACTGGAGCCTTGGCAATTTCTGGCGGCCTTCGTTGTGACCGCCTTCGCGGGCTTCGTGAAGGGCGCCTTGGGATTTGCCATGCCGATGATCATGATGTCGGCGTTCGGCTCCATCATGCCGGCGACCGTGGCGCTGGCGGCGATGATCCTGCCGACACTGTTCACCAACGTCCAGCAAGGTTTTCGCGAAGGCACCGGGGCGGCCGTCCAGTCGGTGGTCAAGTTTCGCCTGCATATCGCCATGGTCGCAATCTTCATCTGCGTGTCCGCCGGGTTCGCGCAGATCATCCCGCAATGGGTCATGTACGCGCTGCTGGGGGTGCCGATTACCGGCTTCGCCATCTGGCAGCTGTCCGGCCGCCCGCTGGTCCTGAACCTGCACCACCGGCGCCGGGCCGAGGGGATCTCGGGCGTGATCGGCGGGCTCTATGGCGGCATCTCGGGAATCTGGGGGCCGCCGCTGATCGTCTATCTGCTGTCGATCGGCACGGAAAAGCGCGAACAGGTGCGGGTGCAGGGCGTCGTCTTCCTGATTGGTGCGGTGACGCTGACCGTGGCGCATCTGGTGTCGGGCCTGCTGAACGCGCAGACGTTGCCCCTGTCGGCGGTGCTGTGCATCCCGGCCTTTGCTGGCATGAAGGCGGGCTTTGCCTTGCAGGACCGGTTGGATGTGGGGCAGTTTCGCCGCTGGACGCTGGTGCTGCTGATCCTGACCGGCCTGAACCTCGTCCGCCGTGCCTTGGAACTCTGGAGCCTGTGATGCTGGATGCCGCCGACCTGACCGCCCGCCTGATCCGCTGCCCTTCTGTCACCCCCGAGGAAGGCGGCGCCCTTGTCCTGCTGGAAGAGGTGCTGAGCGGCGCGGGCTTCGAATGTCACCGCGTCGATCGGAACGGCACGTCGAACCTGTTTGCAAGGTGGGGTGCCAAGGGCGCCCCCAGCCTGGGCTTCAACGGCCATACCGACGTGGTACCGCCGGGCGATCCGGCATCCTGGACGCATCCGCCGTTCTCGGGTCATCTCGACGATGACGGGGTGATCTGGGGCCGGGGCGCCACCGACATGAAGTCAGGCGTCGCCGCCTTCGTGACCGCCGCCGTGGATTTCGTCACGCAGACCCCGCCGGACGGTGCGGTCATCCTGACCATCACCGGCGACGAGGAGGGGCCGTCCCGCGACGGGACCATCGCCATCCTCGACTGGATGGAGGCGAACGGCGAACGCATGGACGCCTGCATCGTCGGAGAGCCGTCGAACCCCGAAGTCATGGGCGAGATGATGAAGATCGGCCGGCGCGGCTCGGCCACCTATCACATCGCGGCAAGGGGCGTGCAGGGGCATGCGGCCTATCCGCACCGCGCAAAGAACCCGCTGCATGCGCTGACCCGGTATCTGGCCGACCTGACCGTCGAACCGCTGGACCAGGGAACCGAGCATTTCGACCCCACCGGCCTGCAGGTCACGTCGGTCGACTGCGGGAACCCGGCGTCGAACGTGATCCCGGAAAGCGCTACGGCGGTGGTGAACATCCGCTTCAACGACCTGCACACCGGCACATCGCTGGCCGCGATGCTGACCGAACGGGCGGCGCTGGTGACCGCCGAGACGGGCGTCACGCTGAGCGTGTCGGCGCAGATCTCGGGCGAGGCGTTCATGACCCGGCCGGGCGAGTTTGTCGACCTGGTGCGCGGCGTCG
>JAYZBS010000187.1:0-5028 GCA_036338635.1 Pseudomonadota bacterium
GATTCCTTCATGACCTTCGCCCGCGGGTCGAAGTTCTTGTAGACGCGGTGACCGAAGCCCATCAGGCGGAACGGATCGTCCTTGTCCTTGGCACGGGCGATGAATTCCGGGATGCGGTCCACGGTGCCGATCTGACGCAGCATCTCCAAGCAGGCCTGGTTGGCGCCGCCATGTGCGGGACCCCAGAGGCAGGCGATGCCCGCCGCGATGCAGGCGAACGGATTGGCCCCCGACGATCCGGCCAGACGCACCGTCGAGGTCGAGGCGTTCTGTTCGTGATCGGCATGCAGCGTGAAGATGCGGTCCATGGCGCGCGCCAGGGCCGGGTCGACATTGTATTTCTCGGCCGGGACCGAAAAGCACATGTTCAGGAAGTTCGACGCGTAATCCAGGTCGTTGTTCGGATAGACGAACGGCTGGCCGATCGAATACTTGTAGGCCATCGCGGCAATCGTCGGCAGCTTGGCGATCAGCCGGATCGAGGCGACCTCGCGCTGCCAGGGATCGCTGATGTCGGTGCTGTCGTGATAGAAGGCCGACATTGCCCCAACAACGCCGACCATCGTCGCCATCGGATGCGCGTCACGGCGGAAGCCGCGGAAGAAGTTGTGCATCTGTTCATGCACCATCGTGTGGCGCGTCACGCGGCTCTGGAAATCCGCCATCTGCTCGGCCGTCGGCAGTTCGCCATAGAGCAGCAGGAAGCACACTTCCAGATAGTTCGACTTGGCGGCCAGCTGCTCGATCGGGTAGCCGCGATACCACAGCTCTCCCTTGTCGCCATCGATGTAGGTGATCGTCGAATCGCAGCTGGCGGTCGAGGTGAAGCCAGGGTCATAGGTGAACACGTCCGCCTGGCCATAGAGCTTGCGGATATCCAGAACCTCGGGTCCCTGGGTCGGGCTGAGGATCGGCAGGTCGAATTCCCGTTCGTCAATTCGCAGTTTGGCTGTCTTGTCCGCCATCCTGTGCGTCCTTTCCGGCTAAGCCCGGCCCTTCGCATGCCGAAGGGACCGGGCACGTTGCGGCAGGCCTCAGCCTGCCAAATCGGTCTGGTCCTGAAGCCGGGCCAGCGTTTCGTCGCGACCAAGCGCAGTCATCATGTCGAACACACTGGGGGTCGCGCTGGTCCCTGCCAAGGCTGCCCGAAGGGGCCCCGCGATCTTGCCAAGCCCCACGCCGTTTTCATCGGCAACCTGCTTGGCCGCGCCCTCCAGATCGTCACGTGTCCAGCTAGCATTCTGCACTGCGGCAGTCAACGATTTCAGCATACCACGGGATACCAGGTCCAGGGACTTGGCCGCCTTCTCGTCGATCTGCAGCGGTCTTTCGACCATCGCGAACCGTGCCTGATCCAGCAGCGCGGGCAGCGTCTTCGCCTTCTCCTTCAGCGCGCCCATCGCGCCCATGATCCGGTCCCGTTGGACCGGGGTCAGGGGTGCACCCCCCGTTTCCGCGACGAAATCCTGCAGCGCGGCCATGACGGCATCGTCGCTCATCGTGCCCAGGTGATGGCCGCTGACATGCTCCAGCTTCTTGAAGTCCAGCCGCGCCGGCGCGCGACCGATGCCCGACAGGTCGAACCACTCGCGGGCCTGCGCGTCATCGAACAGCTCGTCATCGCCATGGCTCCAGCCAAGTCGCGCCAGATAGTTCCGCATCGCCGCCGGTGGATAACCGAGCGCCGCGAACTCGTGCAGCCCGACCGCACCGTGGCGCTTGGACAGCTTCTTGCCGTCCTCTCCGTGGATCAGCGGAATATGTGCAAAGACCGGGCGTTGCCAATCCATCGCGTCATAAATCTGGATCTGCCGCGCGGTGTTCGTCAGGTGATCGTCGCCGCGGATCACATGGGTCACGCCCATGTCGTGGTCGTCCACCACCACGGCCAGCATGTATGTGGGCGTTCCGTCGCTGCGCAGCAGGACCATGTCGTCCAGCTGGTCGTTGGCGACGCGCACCTCTCCCTGCACCTGGTCGTCGATCACCGTCTCGCCCGTCCGCGGCGCCTTCAGGCGGATTGCAAAGGGCGCATCGGGCAGGTCGGTGGCGTCGCGCCAGGGGCTGACGAAGGGCTGGCGCGGGTGTTCCTCGCGCCAGGCGGCGATTTCCTCGGTCGTGGAAAAGCACTTGTAGGCGCTTCCGTTCGCCAGCATCTGGCGGGCGACCTCGGCATGGCGGTCCTTGCGGGCGAACTGGCTGACGGGCTCTCCGTCCCAGTCAAGACCAAGCCAGGTCAGACCCTTCAGGATTGCTTCGGTCGCCTCGGGGGTAGAGCGGGCGCGGTCGGTATCCTCGATCCGCAACAGGAACCTGCCGCCACGGCCCCGCGCGAACAACCAGTTGAACAGCGCCGTCCGCGCGCCCCCCACATGCAGGTAGCCGGTCGGAGAGGGGGCGAAGCGGGTAACGACGGAGGTCTGGGACATGAGGGCCTTCGGCAGATGCGGAACCTGGCAGGCATTAACGGTTCGGTAACCATCGCCATGCCAACCTTGTGCCATGTGATAATCAACGGCCTTGGAAAGGACAAGGATGTTGCCCCAATCGGGCGCGCTGCCCCAAGGCCTTGCCGCGGCGCATCCGCGTATCGTGCCACGGCCCCGCCCCGCCGCGGCCGTGCGCGCGGGGCTGTTTCCCTGGGTGCCGGTCTGCCTGTCGGCAGGCATCGGGCTGTGGTTCCTGCGTCCGACGCTGCTGGATTGGCAGGAATGGGTGGCCGTGGCGGGCGTGGCGCTGGCGGCCTTCGCAATCGCGCGTCTTGCTCCGGTCTGGGCGGACCGAGGGCGCATCGGATGGGGGGTGGCGGACGGCCTGCACCTGGCGGCCCTGGCGGTCTGCCTGATCGCCTGCGGGACCGCTTTGGTCGGGTTCCGCGCCGCCAATGTCGCCGCCCCGGTGCTGGCATGGCGCTATTACGGTCCGGTCGAGGGTCGCGTGATCGAGATCGACAGATCGGGTCGGGACCGGATGCGGCTGACTCTGGATCATGTGGTGCTGCGCGACCTGCCGCCCGACCGGACGCCCGCGCGTGTCCGCCTGTCGCTGATGGGGGATGACGACCTGCCGCCCCTGGGTCAGCGGGTGATGCTGACCGCGCATCTGGGACCGCCCCCTGCCCCGGCCTCGCCCGGCGGATTCGACTTTCGCCTGCATGCCTGGTTCGAAAGCCTGGGCGCCGTTGGCTATACCCGCACGCCGATCATGTCCGTCGCCCCGGCCGAGGGCGGCATCTGGTGGATGCACCGCGCCCGCATGGCGATCAGCCGGGCAATCCAGGACCGCATCGGCGGCCAGGCGGGGGCGGTCGCCTCGGCGCTGATGACGGGGGACCGCTCAGGCATCTCTGAGCAGACGAACGAGGTGATGCGGGCGTCGAACCTTTACCACATCATCTCGATCTCGGGGCTGCACATGGGGATGCTGGCGGGCTTCGTCTATGGCGGTCTGAGGCTGGCGACGGTTCTGGTCCAGGGCGCGGGGATCGGGCTTGGCCGGCCGCTGCACAAGGCTTCGGCTGGGGGCGCGTTGGCGGCGGCGGCGGCCTATCTGTGGCTGTCGGGCGGCGGCGTTGCGACCGAACGGGCTTTCATCATGGTCGCCGTCATGCTGGGCGCGATCATGGCCGACCGCCGCGCGATTTCTCTGCGGACTGTGGCGGTGGCGGCAACGATCATCCTGATCTACAGCCCCGAAGTCGTCACCGGCGCCGGCTTCCAGATGAGCTTCGCCGCCACCATCGCCCTGATCCTGTCCTACGGTCCCTGGTCGCGCGTCGCGCCGCGTGTGCCCTGGTGGCTGCGCCCGGTCGCAATGCTGATCGTGTCTTCGTTGGTGGCGGCGGTCGCGACGTCCCCCATCGCGGCGGCGCATTTCAACCGGATGGCGCAATACGGACTGCTGGCGAACCTGCTGGCGGTGCCGGTGATGGGCACGTTGGTCATGCCGGCAGGCGTGATCGGGGCGATCCTGGCCCTGGTCGGGCTCGAGGCGCCGGCGCTCTGGGTCATGGGGATCGGCACTAAGTGGATGCTGCTGGTGGCCGAACATGTCGCGAACCTGGGCGGGGCGGTGACGGCGATCGCGCTTCCGCCTGCCGCGGTGGTGCCGATGATGGAGTTCGGGGCGATCCTGGCCATTCTCTGCTGGCGTGGCGGTTGGCGCAGGGGTCCCACCTCGGCCGGGCTGGGTCTGGGTGCGGCACTGATGGCCGCGGCAGCGGGGCTATGGATCACGGCGCAACGCCCCCTGCTGCTGATCGCCCCGGAAGGCGAGGCCGTGGGGCTGATGACGCCGCTGGGACGTGCCATATCAAAGCCCTCCGGCGGGGCATTCGTCGTCTCCTCTTGGCTGCAGGAGGATGGCGACATGGCCGGACAAGAAGATGCCGCCGCGCGCCTTGCATGGTCAGGCGACCGCCGCGACAGGGTCGCGGACCTGCCGGCGGGCTGGCAGGTGTGGCACCTCACCGGCAAGGGTTCTGGCGAGCGTGCGGAGGCGGCCTGCCGTCCGCTGCGCATCGTCGTCGCGTCCGAACCCGTGGAGCTGGATGTTCCGCCGCGCTGCCTGCTTCTGGACCCTCAACGGCTGAAAGCGACGGGCGCGGCATCGATCGACTTTCTGGAAGATGTGCCGATCCTGCACCACGCCGCCCCGCTGAAGCTGGGGCAGTAGACATCGCAAACTAATACGGGCGGCCTAGATCGCAGGTCCGGTCGGGGGTGCGCAAGCGGCGCGGGGTCAGTGCAGCACCGGGAGGCCACCAGTTGGGCGACCCGAAACCGGAACGGGGCTCCCTTGCGGCTGATGGACCACAGGCCACCCGTTGCCACGGGGGGCCCGGCCGCCTAGCTGGCTCAGAGGGTCAGGACGGCCCGGCAAGCGCGCCCGATGCCATGCGAACAACCGGCAGTTTCCTGCCGGCCCCGCTGTCTTCAGGCCACCTCGGCGAAGACCTTGCCGAGCGCCTTGTCCAGCTTCTCGAACATCTCGTCCATCTGGGCTGCGGTCAGGATGAACGGCGGGCAG
>JAYZBS010000188.1:0-2053 GCA_036338635.1 Pseudomonadota bacterium
AGCGGTTCAGACCGCCTTCCGGCGTCGGTGCCGGCAAATTAGCATAGTTTCCCATACCCTGTCCTTCTCGTCTTGCGCCCATGTTTATCGGCTTAACATGGCAGATAGGTACTGCTTGCGGCGCGTTCAAGTCCGATACACGCATCAAGTTAACGCATGATGAAGCGCATTCCGTTGCATGGGCCACGACATTTCGGCGTTCTCACGCCGATGTGTCGCGGGATGAGGGGCCTGTGACCGCGTTCGGCCGGTAATTCATGCGACTTCGCATGGAAGGGCGACGGATTTGGGCAATTCTCATGCAGGGGCGTATCGGGGATAGCTTCGGGCACATCATCTGGATCCTCGGAAAGGACGCCCCATGACTGCCGTAGCCCCCTCCTCCCGCACCCTCGCCCGGCTTGCCGGTCTGTCATACCTCAGCCTCATTGCCCTCGGCCTCGGGGCCGAGTTGGGGCTGCGTCTGCCGATTGCCTCTTCTGACGACCTTCCCGGTACCCTGGCCGATCAAACGCTGCTCTGGCGTCTGGGGATCGCCGCCGACATGGTCATGACGACCCTGGACATCGCGCTGGCCCTGCTGCTGTTTCGGCTGCTGCGCCGCTTCGGCCCCGATCTGGCGCTGGCGGCACTGGTGCTGCGGCTGGTGCAGATGGCGGTGATCGCGGCGCATCTGCCGCTGCTGGCCTCGGCGCTCACCTCAGCCGAGCCGCAGCCGCTGATCGACCGCCATGCGGCGGGATATGACCTTGGCCTGTGGTTCTTTGGACTGAATGCCCTGGTGATGGCGGTCCTGCTGCGCCGCGCGGGCGCGCCCCGGCTTTCGGTGCTGATCTTCGCTGCGGGCTTCGTCTACCTCATCGGAAGCCTCACCCGTTTCGTCGCCCCCGACCTGAACGCGCTGATGCAGCCCGCCTACCTGATCGCCGTGGTGGCAGAGCTTTCGCTGGCCCTCTGGCTGCTGCGCGCGCCCCGCCGTCTGCGTGCCTAGGCGCGCAGCGCCGCCAGCAGGTCCTGCATATCCTCGGGCAGCGGGGCCTCGAACCGCAGCATCCGGCCATCGTCAGGATGGGCAAAGCCCAGAACTGCCGCATGCAGCGCCTGTCGGGCAAAGCCGTTCACCGCGGCTGCGGCCCCCTCGCTCAGCGCCTTGCCAGCCTTGCGCCGCCCGCCATAGACCGGATCCCCGACCAGCGCGTGGCCGGCATGGGCCATGTGCACGCGGATCTGATGGGTGCGCCCGGTCTCCAGCCGGCATTCGATCAGCGCCGCCGCATCGCCAAAAGGCTCCAGCACGCGGGCACGGGTCACCGCGTGACGGCCGCCGTCAAAGCTCACCGCCTGTTTCTGCCGGTCGGTCCGGTGCCGCCCCAGCTGAGTCGTCAGCTTCAGCACCCCGCCCGGCTCGAAGCTCGCGCCCTTCACGCCGCGCAGCCTCGGGTCGGATCCATCCGGCACCCCGTGGCAGACCGCCAGATAGGCGCGCTCGGCCGTGTGTTTTTCGAATTGCGCGGCCAGCGCGTGATGCGCCTTGTCGGATTTCGCCACCACCAGCAGGCCGCTGGTCTCCTTGTCGATCCTGTGCACGATGCCGGGCCGCTTCTCGCCTCCGATCCCGGAAAGGCTGTCACCGCAATGATGCAGCAGCGCGTTCACCAGCGTGCCGTCGGGCGATCCCGGCGCGGGATGCACCACCATGCCGGCGGGCTTGTTGATGACGATCAGCTGCGCGTCTTCATAGACCACGTCCAGCGGGATCTCCTGCGCGACGGTCTCGACCTCTGCCGCCTGCTCCAGGGTGATCTCGATCTCGTCCCCCTCGGCCACGCGCGCCTTGGCGTCCGTGACCACCGCGCCGTTGCAGCGCACCCTCCCTTCGGCGATCAGCCGCGACAGGCGGGTGCGCGACAGTGACGCCTGCTCTGGCACATCCCGCGCCAAGGCCTTATCAAGACGTGCGGGCGGATGCTCACCGATGCAAAGGGTCAGGGTTTCAGTGGACACGAATACTCCTATCGAGGATGGCGACATTCCCCAGCTGCGCTTCCTGCGG
>JAYZBS010000189.1:0-19487 GCA_036338635.1 Pseudomonadota bacterium
CAGGGAACAAAATCACGGAACAAGCGCCAATCTCTCGACGCCCAGCCCGGTCATCCATCCCAAGAATTTCCCCCGGCCCAGCAACCCAAAGCGCCAGAACCAGAACCAAACGCGTCCCCGCCTTCGGTGAAGCGGTATCTAGAGACACCAACCAAAAGGTGCAAGCGGCTTTTGCAAAAATAATATGTCAGCCGGCAGAATTTCTTGCAACGCACTGACCTAAATACAATTTTTCAGGCCCGTCGCGGCCGGGTCCACGCCAAGGGCCGTGGGATCACCACCCTCGAGGCCAGCAGGATCAGAATCACGGCCATCCAGAACGAAGGCGCGCGCTCATTCACCTTGGCAGCCCAGATCCAGTGCAGGGCAACCAAGGGCGCGGCAAGGTAGACCAGCTTGTGCAGCCTCCGCCATCCTTGCCCGCCCATGCGCCGGATCGACAGGTTGTTCGACGTGACAGCCAGCGGCAGCAGCAGCACGAACGCCGTCATGCCGACCAGCAGGTAGGGTCGCTTGACGATATCCTGCGCCATCTGCGCCCACAGGAAACCCATGTCCAACACCACCCAGGCCAGCACATGCGGCAGCGCATAGGCAAAGCAGATGACCCCCAGGGCCCGCCGGAAGCGCATGAGCGAGATCCCCGTCAGCCTCAGCAACGGCGTGACCGCCAGCGACGCGACCAGGAAGTACAGGGCCGTCTGACCCAACCGGTGCTCGATCTTCGCGATCGGGTCGACGCCGATGGCGCCGGTCACGACATCAAAGACCAGCAGCGCGAAGGGAATTGCGCCGGCCAACCAGACCAGCGGGATCGGGATCCGGCGAAGACCGTCGTTGATCCTGCGCATCATCAGTAGTTCACCGCCAGGTCCATGCCGGCATAGAGGCTGGCCACCTGGTCGCCATAGCCGTTGAACATCTGCGTCTCCTCGCGCCCGGCGAACAGGCCCGCGCCCACCCGGCGTTCGGTGGCCTGGCTCCAGCGTGGGTGGTCCACCTGCGGGTTCACGTTGGCATAGAACCCGTATTCGCTGGACTGCAGCTGCTTCCACGTGTTCAGCGGCTGTTCGGCGACCAGGTTGATCCGCACGATCGACTTGATCGACTTGAAGCCGTATTTCCACGGCACCACCAGCCGGATCGGGGCGCCGTTCTGCTTGGGCATCGGCTGGTCATAAAGTCCGGTGGCCAGGATGGTCAGCGGATGCATCGCCTCGTCCAGGCGCAGCCCCTCGCGATAGGGCCAGTCCAGGATCGCGCGGCGCTGGCCAGGCATCTCCTCGGGGCGCAGCAGGGTCTCGAACTCGACGTATTTCGCTGACGGCTGCACGCCGACCTTGTCCAGGACCGAAGCCAGGGGCACGCCGATCCAGGGGATCACCATCGACCAGGCCTCGACGCAGCGCAGGCGATAGATGCGCTGCTCAAGCGCGTTGTCGGGCGCCAGATCCTCGACCCCATAGCTGCCGGGGCGATCGACCAGACCGCCGATCTCGATCGACCAGGGATCGACCGTCAGCTGGTCGGCATAGCGGGCGGGATCCTCCTTGCCCGTGCCGAATTCATAGAAGTTGTTGTAGTTCGTGATCTCTTCGAACGTGTTCGGGGCCTGGTCCGTCGACAAGGGCGACGGACGACCAGTCAATGCATGAGCGCGCGAGGCCAGCGCCGGCAGCGCCAGCGCGGCCGCCGAGGCGCCGATGAACTTGCGCCGGTTCAGATAAATCCGGTGCGGCGTGACGTCAGACCAATTCAGCTTCATCCTGTCCTCCGAGCGGGCTTGTTGCCTACGGGTGCGGGTCATCATGCCACGAAACACGCGCGAAATGCGCCGATGGGTGCATCACGTTCGGTTGACGTCGCCGCGAAGGCCCTCAGTGGGCGTCGGCGATCTCGGCCAGAAAGGCGTCGGCGAAGCGATCCAGGCGCTGGTCGTCCAGATGGCGCGCCAAAGCGTCGCGGCTGTGGGGACGACTTTCGGCGATGCGCCGGATCTGCGCAGTCGAGCAGGACAGCGGCTTTTCGGTCCCGTCGGCGCCGCGCTGCAGGTCCAGCTGCACCGCCACCAGGCGATCGAACAGCGCCCCTTCGGGCCGGCCCGCCAGGGCGCGGCGGGCGGGGTGCATCTCGGGCTGCGCGCCTGCAATCACCTCAAGGAAAGCCAGGCCGAAACTGTCCAGCTTCTTGGCCCCTACCCCGCCGATCCGGGCCATCTGGTCCAGGTCCTGCGGGCGCTTCTCGGCCATCTCGATCAGCGTGCGGTCGGGAAAGATGACATAGGCCGGAACGCGCGCCGCCTCGGCCAAGGCGCGGCGCCTGGCCTTCAGCGCCGACAGCAGCGGCTCGTCCTCCTCGGACACCTGTGTGCGCAGGACGTTGGCGGGCTTGGCGGCGCGGGTCGTGTCCTCTCGCAGGGTCACGTTCTCCTCGCCACGCAGGATGGGGTGGGCGCTTTCGGTCAGGTGCAGGGCGCCGTGACGCTCCGGGTCGGGCCGGCACAGGTCCAGCCCCATCATCTGCCGGAAGATCGCCTGCCACTGGCCACGGCCATGTTCGCGACCGACGCCAAAGGTCGGCAGCTGGTCATGGCCGCGTTCGCGCACCTTGTCGGTGGTGGTGCCGGTCAGGATGTCGATCAGGTGACCGCTGCCGAACCATTCGCCGGTCCGCACCATCGCGGACAGCGCCTTCCTGACCGCCTGCGTCCCGTCGAAGAGCTTCGGCGGCGCTTGGCACAGGTCGCAATTCCCACAATCCTGCGCCAGATCCTCGCCGAAATAGGCCAGCAGCCGGCGGCGACGGCAGCCCGTCGCCTCGGCCAGACCCAGCAGCGCGTTCAGACGCGCATGATCGCCGGCCTTCCGGGCAGGCTCGGCCAGACCCTCGTCGATCTGGGTGCGACGCAGGCGGATGTCGTCGGGACCATAAAGCGTCAGCGTATCCGCCGGATCGCCGTCTCGGCCGGCGCGGCCGATTTCCTGATAGTAACCCTCGATCGACTTGGGCAGGTCGGCGTGCAGCACCCAACGGATGTCGGGCTTGTCGATGCCCATGCCGAAGGCCACCGTCGCCACGACGATCAATCCGTCCTCGCGCTGGAAACGCGCTTCCGCATCGCGCCGCTGGTCGGGCTCCAGCCCGGCGTGATAGGCGATGGCCGGATGGCCCGCCTCGCGCAGGGCCTGGGCCAACGTCTCGGTCCGCGCCCTTGCGCCGCAATAGACGATGCCCGACTGCCCGCGTCGCGCCGCGACATAGGTCAGCACCTGCGTGCGCGGGCTGTTCTTCGGCTGGAAGGCCAGGCGGATGTTCGGCCGGTCGAACCCGCGCAGGAAGGTCACCGGCTCGACGCCCTCGAACAGGCGCGTCACGATCTCGGCTCGCGTCTCGACATCCGCCGTGGCGGTGAAGGCGGCCAGCGGCACGTCCAAGACCCGCTTCAGGTCGCCGATGCGCAGGTAGTCCGGGCGGAAGTCATGGCCCCACTGGCTGACGCAATGCGCCTCGTCGACCGCGATGGCGGTGACGTTTGCCCGGCGCAACAGGTTCACTGTGCCGCCCGAGGCCAGCCGTTCCGGCGCCATGTAGAGGATCTTGAGCGACCCTGCCGACAGTGCCTGGAAAACCGCCTCGGTCTCGGCGTCGGTGTTGCCGCTGGTCAGGGCGCCGGCCTCGACCCCGGCCTCGCGCAGCGCCCGCACCTGATCGCGCATCAGCGCGATCAGCGGAGAGATGACCACCGTCACCCCGTCCCGCATCAGCGCCGGCAGCTGGTAGCACAGCGACTTTCCCCCGCCCGTCGGCATGATCGCCAGCACGTCGCGGCCCTGGGCCACCGTCTCGACGATCTCTTGCTGGCCGGGGCGGAAACCGTCGAACCCCCAGACCTCGCTCAGCAGGTCCCTGGGCATCAGAATCCGTAGAAGAAGCCCGCGTTGTTGGCCAGCGCGCGCTGCGCGATGATGATCGCGATGAAGACGATCAGCGGGGCCAGGTCCAGCCCGCCCGTGTTGGGCAGGATGTTCCGGATCGGGGCATAGATCGGCTCCAGCAGGCGGTTCAGCCCGTCCCAGATCTGGGCGACCAGCGGCTGGCGCAGGTTCAGCACCTGGAAGTTGATCAACCAGGACATGATGATGTGAACGATCATGATGAACCACAGGACCTGCAGGATCAGTTGCAGGGCTTCGTACAGCGTTCCCATCGTCACTCCTCGGGGCCAGGTTGTTCGCGCCTGCACTGTATGGCGATGCGGGCGGCCGCATGCAAGGCGGGCCGCCCGGTTCTGCGACCCGATGCCGCCGCGTCCGCCTTGACGCCTCCGTGATCGCGGGCCACGCAGGCGGCGCAAGGAAAGGGCCGTCATGTATCCGCTGATCCGCTTCGTCAAAGAGATGCTCAAGTTTCGCAATGCGCCGCGCCTGGCGCCGACGGGGTCGCACGTGTCGACCCATGTCTGCTGGCCGTGGGACCTGGACCCGTGGGTCGAGCTGAACAACGGCCGCACGCTGACGCTGTTCGACCTCGGCCGCATTCCCCTGGCGCAGCGGACAGGACTGATCCCGGTGCTGCGCGCGAACGGCTGGGGCATCACCGTGGCGGGCAGTTCGACCCGCTATCGCCGCCGCGTCCGGGCGTTCCAGCGCTTCACGATGGTGTCGCGAATGGTAGGATGGGACGACCGCTTCGTCTATATGGACCAGTCGATGTGGCGGGGCGGAGAGTGCTGCAACCAGGTGCTGATCCGCTCGGCCGTGACCTCGGCCCAAGGGATCGTGCCGCCTGCGAAGGTGATGGAGGCGATGGGCCACCCGGCCTTCAGCCCGACCCTGCCCGACTGGGTCGCGGCCTGGATGCAGGCCGACGCCGCGCGGCCTTGGCCGCCGCATCTGCCGGACGACGCCAAACTTCACTTGCCAGTCTGACAGCGCCCGGTGCTTATGGCGCGCAAGGAAATCGCGCATTGGGGGGCAGGATGAGGCAGGCAATCGACCGCAAGCGGGTCTGGGGCTGGTGGTTCTTTGACTGGGCCAGCCAGCCCTTCCACACGCTGCTGCTGACCTTCATCTTCTCGATCTATTTTTCCGAGGTCGCAAAGCGCCACTTCATCGCCCTGGGCGACAGCAGCACGCTGGCGGGCGCCAACGCGCAGGCTCTCTGGGGCTATGGGCTGGCAGTCAGCGGCGCAGTCATCGCGGTCTTCGCGCCCATTCTCGGCGCCATCGCCGACAGCTCGGGGCGCCGGCTTCCGTGGGTGTGGTTCTTCTCGATCCTCTATGTCGTCAGCGCGGCGGGGCTCTGGTCGCTGATGCCGGACCAGCCCGCGCTGATCCAGGCGGTCGTCCTGTTCGGCATCGCCCTGATCGGGGTCGAATTCGCGACCATCTTCACCAACGCCATGCTGCCGGGACTGGCCCCCCGGGCCGAGATCGGCCGCATCTCGGGGTCAGGCTATGCCTTTGGCTATCTGGGCGGCGTCACATCGCTGGCTGTGATGCTGGCGCTGTTTGCCGAAACGCCGTCGGGCCGCACGCTGGCAGGGATCCCGCCGCTTTTCGGTCTCGATCCGGCGCTGCGCGAGGGGACGCGCTTCGTCGGCCCCTTCTCGGCCATCTGGTACGTGGTCTTCATGGTGCCGTTCTTCCTGTGGGTCAGGGAACCGCGCCAGCAGCGCAGACCCCTTCGCGTGGGCCGGTCGCTGGCCGAGTTGTGGGCGCTGATCCGCAGCCTGCGGCACCGCCGCAGCCTGGCCTTCTGGCTGGTGTCGTCGATGTTCTCGCGCGATGCGCTGAACGCACTCTACGGTTTCGGCGGGGTCTATGCCGGCACGGTCCTCGGCTGGCCGGTCTTCCTGGCCGGTGTCTTCGGTGTCGTGACCGCCATCTCGGCGGCGATCATCAGCTGGCTGGGGGGAAGGGCCGACCGGGCCTTCGGGCCGCGGGCGGTCATCGTGGCCTGTGTTCTGGCGCTGACGGCGGTCTGCGTGCTGCTGGTCGGCATGGACCGCGACACGGTCTTCGGCATCGCCGCACCGGCCCAGCCGCTCCTGGCGGGGCTGCGGCTGCCCGACCTGATCTTCTTCGCCTGCGGCACCGTGATCGGCGGCGCGGGCGGCGCGCTGCAGGCCGCCAGCCGCACCATGATGGTCCGCCACACGACCGAGGAACGCGCCACCGAGGGCTTCGGGCTCTATGCGCTGTCGGGAAAAGCCACTGCCTTCCTGACGCCGTTCCTGATCGCGCTGGTCACTGATCTCAGCGGCAGCCAGCGCATCGGGCTGCTTCCGCTGATCGTGATCTTCCTTGTCGCGCTGGTTCTGCTAGGGTGGGTCGACCCGGAAGGAGAAACCCCGACGTGATCAAGAAGACCCTGACCGCCGCCGCCCTGATGCTGGGCCTGGCGCTTCCCGCCGCCGCCGACCCGCTGGCAAAGGACGTGTTCGGCAGCTTCCGCACCCCATCGCAGGGCCCCGCCGTCTCGATCGGCAACTATTCCCAAGGCTGTGCGCAAGGCTTGGTGCAACTGCCCGAAAGCGGACCCAGCTGGCAGGCGATGCGCCTGTCGCGGAACCGCAACTGGGGCCATCCGGTGATGATCGACTTCCTGGTCGGCCTGTCCCGCGCAGCCCAGCAGGCGGGATGGCAGGGGCTTTACATCGGCGACATCGGCCAGCCGCGCGGCGGGCCCGTCACCTCGGGCCATGCCAGCCACCAGATCGGGCTGGACGCCGACATCTGGATGTTGCCGCCCTCGTCGCTGCGCCTGTCGCCCCAGCAGCGAGAGAGCATCTCGTCGGCTTCGGTCGTGGCCGGGCGCGGCACGGCGCTGTCGGGGGCGTGGACGCCCCAACACATGTCGATCCTGCGCGCCGCCGCCCGCGACAGCCGGGTCGAGCGGATCTTCACCGACCCCGTCGTCAAGGTCGCGATGTGCCAGATGGAGACCGGCGACCGCAGCTGGCTGCGCAAGATCCGGCCGCTGAACAACCACGACTATCACTTCCATGTCCGGCTGAACTGCCCGGCAGGGTCGATCTGCCCGCGCCAGACGCCGATCCCGGCAGGCGACGGCTGCGCCGACGCCGCCGAATGGGTCGCGATCCGCATCGACCCCAGCCGGGCCAAGCCGTCACGGCCCGACCCGAACTATCGTCACCCGCGCACCTACCGGATGAGCGAGATGCCCGCACAATGCTCGACCGTCGCCGCGGCGCCCTGATCGGCGTCGCCATCGCGTTTCTGACTGGCACCGCACCGGCCCATGCCGATGCGGTGCTGGACCATGTTGGCACCTATATCTGGGAACGGGACGAAGCCTCTTTCGGTGGATTCTCGGGGATCGAGATCGCCCCTGACGGCGCGTCGTTCCACGCCCTGACCGACCGATCGCATCTTTATTGGGGCAGCATCCAGCGGGACGATCTGGGCATCGTGCGCGGCATGACCGTCGCCGGACGTGCGCATCTGAAAGACAGTTCCGGCAACCCGCTGCCGCCAGGCTATACCGGCGACAGCGAGGGGCTGGCGGTCGGCGCCGACGGCCGCATCCATGTCAGCTTCGAGGGGCTGGACCGGGTCGTCACCTATGACGACCCCGACACCGCCGGAACACCTCTGCCCCGCCCGCCGCAAGTGCCCGGCATGGGCCAGAACGCGGGGCTCGAGGCGCTGGCCATCCGCGACGACGGCACGCTGATCGCAGTCCCCGAACGCTCGGCCAACGAAACCACTCCCTTCACGGCGCTGGCCTTCGACGGCGCCTGGACGCGACTGGCCCAAATCCGCCGCGACCCGCGCTGGCGCGCGGTCGGCGCCGACTTCGGACCCGACGGCTGGTTCTATCTGCTCGAGCGGGACTTTCGCGGCGTCCTGGGCTTCACCTCTCGGGTGCGGCGGATGCGGCTGACCGCTGACGGCGTGCAGGACGACGAGATCCTGCTGGAAACGCGGCCCCTGCAATACGACAACCTCGAGGGCATCTCGGTCTGGCATGACGGGACTGACATCCGGGTCACGCTGATCTCGGACGACAACTTCATCTTCCTGCAGCGGACCGAGATTGTGGAATACCGCCTGCGGCAGACGCAGGCGCAGGCGCTGCGGAATTGACAAGGCCGGGCCGTCGAGCGTAAGGCCCGCGCTGCCCCGTTGCGGGGCCGAGTTCTTCCGCCACCTTGTAAAACGGAAAATACCCATGACCCGCTTTCTGCCCGGCATCCTTGCCATGGCCGCCATCGTGGCGGCGTCGAACGTCCTTGTGCAGTTCACCGTCGGCGACTGGCTGACCTGGGGCGCCTTCACCTATCCCGTGGCCTTCCTGGTGACGGACGTGATGAATCGCGTCTATGGCGCCAAGGTGGCGCGGCAGGTCGTGCTGGCGGGATTTGTCGCGGGCATTGCCTGTTCGCTGGTCGCGGCAGGCCTGCAAGCCACGACGCTGCGAATCGCTCTGGCCTCGGGGACGGCGTTCCTGGTCGCGCAGATGGCCGATGTCGTGGTGTTCGACGCGCTGCGGGGCGGGCGCTGGTGGCGGGCGCCGCTGGCCTCGACGCTGGTCGGGTCGGCTTTGGACACGGCGCTGTTCTTCGGCATCGCCTTTTCCGCCGTCCTGCCCCCCGATGCCAACACGGGCTGGGCGAACGAGGCCGTTCCGCTGATTGGTCAGGGACCGGTCACGGCGCTGTGGGTTTCGTTGGCACTTGCCGACTGGCTGGTCAAACTGTGTCTGGCCCTACTGGCGCTTGTGCCCTTTCGGATGATTGTCCGCAATTTGTTGAGAGGTCGTACCGAATGCTGATTGACAGATTTCCGATCTGTGTCAGCCTGACCCCATAACGGCAATCTTTTGAAAGGAGGTGGTCCAGTGTCGAGAGTGATAGTGGAGAGAGGTGTCGGAACAGTCAGGGGGGCCGTGACCTGAGGGCAGCCCCGAGGGTCGTAAACCCTGGTTGGGACCGGATCTGATCCGCCCCTAACCGGACCATCTCCTTGGATCTCGCGGGCCGCCTCTATCTAGGCGGCCCGTTCCATTTGTGCCGGGTGGGGGCGATTGAACGGCGCCCCCAGGTGTCCGGCCTCAGTCGCGGCGGATGGCGATGGCGATGCCCTGGCCGCCGCCGATGCACATGGTGATCAGGGCCGTCCGACCGCCGGTGCGTTCCAACTCGTGAATCGCCTTGACGGTCAGGATGGCACCTGTCGCACCCACGGGATGACCCAGTGCGATCGCCCCGCCGTTCGGGTTCACGCGCGCCGGATCGAATCCCAGCCCCTTGTTGACCGCCAGTGCCTGCGCCGCGAAGGCCTCGTTCGATTCGATCACGTCGAAGTCTCCGGCTGCCAGCCCCGTCCGCTCCATCAGCATCTGCACGGCGGGGATCGGGCCGATCCCCATGACCTCGGGGCGGACGCCCGCCACCGCATAGCCGAGGATCCGCGCCCTGGGCGTCAGGCCCGCGCTTTCGGCCGCGTCGGCCCGCGCCAGCACAAGCGCCGCCGCACCGTCGTTGATGCCGCTGGCATTGCCCGCCGTCACACTGCCGCCCTTCTGGAAGACCGGCTTCAGCCCGGCCAGCTTGTCCAGGCTGGTCTCTTTCGGATGTTCGTCGGTGTCGAAAGCGACCATGCCCTTGCGGGTCTTCACCTCGACCGGGACGATCTGGTCGCGGAAATGTCCCGCCGCGATGGCCGCCGCCGCACGGCGCTGCGATTCCATCGCGAACTCGTCCTGCTGCTCTCGGGTGATGTCATGCTCTGCCGCGACGTTCTCGGCGGTGACGCCCATGTGGCCGGTGCCCATCGGGCAGGTCAGGGCGCCTGTCATCATGTCCAGCATCACCTGGTCGCCCATCTTGGCGCCAAAGCGCGCGGACGGCACCGCATAGGGGGCGCGGCTCATGCTCTCGGCGCCGCCGGCGACGGCGAAGTCAGCGTCGCCCAGCATCAGTGCCTGCGCGGCCGAAACGATGGCCTGCGCGCCGGACCCGCAGAGGCGGTTCACGTTCATCGCCGGCACGGCGTCGGGAATTCCCGCGTCAAGCATGGCCACGCGGGACAGGTACATGTCGCGCGGCTCGGTGTTGATGACATGACCGAAGACGACCTGGCCCACGCGGTCCGGCGCAAGGCCAGCACGCTCCAGCGCGGCGCGGGTGACGGTGCTGGCCAGAACGATGGGCGGGATCGCCGCGAGGCTGCCGCCGAAGGTGCCGATGGCGGTTCGGGCGCCGGACAGGATGACGATATCTGCGGACATGGGTGACCTCCTCTTGCTGCGCGGGAAGAATAGGCCAAGGGCGCGGTCGGGCAACCCGCCTGTGCCCGTGCCGTCGCGGCAAATTGCAGCCACCGGCCGAAGGCGCTATGTTTCGGGGGAATAACGAAAGGCGCCGCCATGACCCAGACCGCCACCGGCCCCCGGCTGCGCATCAAGCTGCGGCTGGAATACGATTCGCCGCTGATCCTGGGACCGGGCAAGGCCGAGCTTTTGGCGCGGATCGACCGTCTGGGCTCGATCTCGGCCGCCGCGCGGGAAATGGGCATGAGCTACAAGCGCGCCTGGACCCTGGTCGAGGAGATGAACGTGGCCTTCGCCGAACCCGTCATCGACAGCGCGCGGGGCGGGGCCGGCGGCGGCGGCGCACGCGTCACGCCCACCGGCCAGTCGGTGCTGCGCCACTATCGCGCGCTCGAGGCGCTGCTGCGCAATGCTGGGGCCGAGGACCTGCACGCCCTGAACGCGCTTCTGCGCCCCGAGGGCAGCGCCTGAGGGCGGATCGCTGCCATTCTTCCGGGTTTGTGATTTCACCGCCGCGTGAATTTCCGTAAGATGCCCCAAAACAGAAGACCGAGCAGAACGAGGGCAAGATGAACAGGCTTCTCAAGCTGGCGATTGTCGGGCTGGTGGCCTCGTGCGGGGGCGGCAACTACAGCGCCCCGCGCGAGCTGAACAACGCATGCGCCATTGCAGCCGAACGGCCCGCCTACATGCGCGCCATGAAGCGGACCGAACGCAAATGGGGTGTGCCGGTGCATGTGCAGATGGCGACCATGTACCAGGAATCGAAGTTCATCGGCGATGCCCGGACCCCGCACCAGTTCGCGCTCGGGGTCATCCCCATCGGCCGGCAGAGCAGCGCCTTCGGCTATTCCCAGGCGCTGGACGGCACGTGGGAGGAATATCAGCGAGCCACCCGCAACCGCAGCGCCCGGCGGGACAACATCCGCGACGCCTCCGACTTCATGGGCTGGTACATGCATGGCAGCCAGGAACGGCTTGGATTGTCAAAGCATGACGCGACGTCCCAATATCTGGCCTATCACGAAGGTCGCGGCGGCTTCGCCCGCGGCAGCCATCGCCAGAAGGCCTGGCTGATGCGCGTCGCCGCCCAGGTCGGTCAGCGGTCCGAGATGTATCGCCAGCAACTGATCTCCTGCCGCCGCGGCTGAGGCGCTTGACGCGCCCCGTCGCCTGGGGCCTTCTGGCCGTCAGGAGGACATCATGTATCGCGTCATCGGCACCGCCAAGTCCCGCTCCTTCCGTGTCCTGTGGATGCTCGAGGAGCTGGGCCAGCCCTACGAACATATCCCCGCCACCCCCCGCAGCGAAGGCGTTGCGCAATTCAACCCCGCCGGAAAGGTGCCCGTCCTGATCGACGACGGCACACCGATCACGGATTCGACGGCGATCCTGACCTATCTGGCCGATCGCCACGGCGGGCTGACGCATCCCGCGGGGACGCTCGACCGTGCCCGCCAGGACAGCCTGACGCAGTTCCTGCTGGACGAATTCGACGCGGCCCTGTGGCTGGCCGCCCGCCACAGCTTCATCCTGCCCGAGGAGCTGCGCCTCAGCGCGATCAAGAACACCCTGCGGTGGGAGTTCGAGGCCAGCCAGAAGACCTTGGTTCACCGTATGGGCGAAGGGCCGTTCCTGATGGGCGAGGTGATGACCGTCCCCGACATCATCCTGGCGCATTGCCTGGACTGGGCGTTGATCGCCAGATTCCCGGTGGTCGAAACGCGCCTGTCCGATTACCTCGACCGGATGCGCCAGCGCCCCGCCTATCGCCGCGCAGCCGCGGGCTAGGCCAAGGCGCGCGCCGCCGCCCGACCGGCCCGCAGGCCCGTCGCCATGCAGGCCGTCAGAAGGTAGCCGCCGGTCGGGGCCTCCCAGTCCAGCATCTCTCCGGCGGCGAAGACATTCGGCAGCGCCCGCAGTTCCAGCGCCTCGGTCAGCGCCTCGGCCTCGATGCCGCCGGCAGAGGATATGGCGCGGTCGAGACCCATCGGCCCATCGTGCCGCAACGGCAGGGCCTTGGCCAGCGCCGCCCATCCGGCCACGTCAGCAGGGCGCCCGCCCCATTCCAGCAGCAGCGCGACCTTCACCGGATCGCCCAGCACCCGCCGCAGCCAATTGCCAAGCGACAGCTTGCCGCGCCTCTGTCCGAACCGCCCGGCCAGCGCCGCATGGGTTACGTCGGGCGCCAGGTCGACCGTGGCGGCGGCGCCCTCTCGCATCGCCGCCGACACGGCATAGATGCCGCCACCCTCGACCCCGTGACGAGAGATCACCCATTCGCCCCGGCCGACATGCGTGCCGGCATGAACCGCAACCCCCTTGACCGCTTGGCCGAAGAACCGCGACATCGCCGGCGTCCAGGCCACCCGGAACCCCATGTTGGCGGGGCGGAACGGCGCGATCCTGACGCCCGCCCGATCAAGGATCGGGACCCAGGCGGCGTCCGATCCCAGGCGCGGCCAACTGGCGCCGCCCAAGGCCAGAACCGTCACCCGCGGGGCCAGATTGACCGTGCCCTCCGGCGTGCTGAACAGGAACGACGGATCCAGCCCAGTCCACCGCCAGCGCGTCCGCAGATCGACGCCGCCCGCGCGCAGCCGCGCCAGCCAAGCCCTCAGCAGCGGCGAGGCTTTCATTCCCACGGGAAACACGCGGCCGGTCGAGCCGGTGAACAGCTCGATGCCCAGCCCCTCGGCCCAGGCCATGATTTCGGCGGGGCCGAGCGGCCCTTGCGCCAGCGCGGGTCGGTCGTATCGGCTTATGAAGCTTGGCAGCGGCTCGTCGCGGGTCAGGTTCAGGCCGGACTTGCCCGCCATCAGGAACTTGCGCGCCGGCGTGGGCATGGCCTCGGCCACGACGACCGTGCGGCCGGGTGCCATCAGCGCCTCGGCCGCCATCAGGCCCGCGGGGCCCGCGCCGATCACCAGCGCGTCGACGGCCTCGGTCACCGCCGCCCCCTCGGCTTCATGGCCAGGCGCAGAAGGGTCCGTTCGACCAGGGGCATCTGCGGGGCGCGGCTGGTCGAACGCAGCGTCATGTCGGTGTCCAGAAGTTGCGAGACCGCCTCCTCCAGCGGGCCCATGCCCCAGGACTGCGCCTGACGCGCCATGCGGTCCCGACGCGGGCCGAAGACCGGGGGTCGGGCCCGCGCCAGCGCCACGCCCGGCCCCGCCGGGTCGGCAGCGGCCAGATGCAGCGTCCGGAAATGTCGCAGAGCCGCGATGCACAGCGTCACCGGCGCCAGCCCCTGTTGTTCGATCCGCCGCATCAGGGGGCCGAACTCGGCCTCGCGACGCTCGGCCACGACATGGATCAGCTCGTCCAGGTCGGCCTCGACGGTGGCAGGGGCCAGAAGGGCGATCTCCTCGACCGTCAGGGGCGCGGGATCGTCATATTTGTAAAGTCCGATCTTCTCGACCGTCTGGCGCAGGTCGCCCGGGTCCAGCGCCCGCGCCAGGATCGACAGTTCGCGCATCGCATCGGCCGGGACCTGACGCAGGCCGGCGTCGGACAGCCAGCGGGCGATCTCCTCCTCGCCCGGCGGATCGTCGTAGATAGGCGCCGTCACGGCCTGCCCATGCGTCTCGAAGAGCTTGCGCAGCGCCGAGGATTTCGACAGCGATCCCGCCGTCACCACGATAACCGCATCGCCCTGTCGCCACCCCGACAGCGCCTCGCGGATGGCGTCGGTGGCGGTATCGGGCGCGTCGTCGACCAGCACCACGCGCTGGCCGGGGAAGAACCCGATCTCTCGCACGGCATCAACCAGCTGCGCAGGGTCCTTCTTCAGGCCTGCGCCGGGCATCCGGGTCAGGCGCATCTCTTCGTCGGCCTTCTCTCCGACCAGGGCGCGCACCGCCTCGGCCCGCTTCAGCGACACGCGCATGGCGTCCTGGCCATAGATCAGCAGCGCCGGCCGCGACGGGTCGGGCCGCGACAGGTAACGCGCGATCTCGCCGCCTTTCAGCAGCATCCGCGCCTCATCCCGGAAGCGAGGATGCGGCCGCCAGCAGGCGCGTGACCACCTGGTCGGCCAGCATGACGGCCAGCCGCTCGCGCGCATCGCCCTCGGCGGCCAAGGTCGAAATCGTCGTCCCGGTCGTCGAATAGGAGGTGAAGCTGCTGACACTGCCCTGCGTCACGACCGCGCCGTCCGGTCCGGTCAGCGCGAAGTCCGCAGTACCGTTCAGCGAATAGCGCGTCGTCACCTCGTCGGTGGTGATCGCCTGCGGCACCACGCCCACGTTGATGCGATAATCGAGGTCATAGACAGCGCTGTCCTCGGGGCCCAGACGCTCGGCCAGGCGGCGGTTGAAGACGAAGTCGATCGGCGTGTCGGGGTCGCGCGGACGCACCCGGCCCCACAGGCGCGACCCGCCGCCCCCCGGCCCATAGACCGGGGTGAGGCCGCAGCCCCCCAGGGCCAGGAGCGCGAGCAGGGCCGTGCGGCGATCAGGCGACCACATTGACGATCCGCCCGGGCACGACGATCAGCTTCTTGGGCGCGGCCCCTTCCAGAAAACGCTGCACGGTCTCGTCGGCCATGACCATCGCCTCGATCTGGTCCTTGGGCATATCCTTCGGAACCTGGATCTCGGCCCGGCGCTTGCCGTTGATCTGGATCGGCAGGATGACGCTGTCGTCCTGCAGCAGCGCCGGATCCGCCACGGGCCAACCCGCATCGACGACCATCCCCTGGCCGCCTGCGGCCGCCCAGACCTCTTCGGCCAGGTGCGGCACCATCGGCGCCATCAGCTGCGCCATGATCCGCAGGACCACGCGTCGCGCCTCGCCCCCGGCCTGCGAACGGCCGACCGCATTCGCCAGTTCATAAAGCTTGGCGACGGCCTTGTTGAAGGCAAAGCCTTCGATGGCGCGGGTCACGTCGGCGACGGCGCGATGGGCGGCGCGGGTCAGGTCGGGGTCGTCGCCCCCCTCTGGCGCGTCCTCGGCCAGGCGGAAGACGCGCGCCAGGAATTTGTAGGCGGCCTCGGCCCCGGCGGCGGTCCACTCGACGTCACGCTCGGGCGGGCTGTCGGACAGCATGAACCAGCGCGCCGTGTCGGCCCCGAAGCTTTCGACGATGTTGACCGGGTCGACGACGTTCTTCTTCGACTTCGACATCTTGGCCGAGGGGATCACCTCAACCACCGTCCCGTCGGCCAGATGCCCGTCGGTCACATCCTCGGGCAGATGATAGACCGGACGGCCACGATCGTCGCGGGTCATGTAGATCTCGTGCGTGACCATTCCTTGCGTGAACAGCGCGTCGAAGGGCTCTCGCGCCTTTTCGGGCAGGTGGCCCGTCTTGACCATCGCGCGGGCGAAGAAGCGCGAATAGAGCAGGTGCAGGATCGCATGTTCGATGCCGCCGATATACTGGTCCACGTTCATCCAGTAATCGGCATCTGCCCGCACCGTCGGCGTATCCGCCCCCGGCGAGGTAAATCGGGCGTAATACCAGCTGCTGTCCACGAAGGTGTCCATGGTGTCCGTCTCGCGCCGGGCCGCGCCGCCGCATGTCGGACAGGTCGCCTGACGCCAGGTCGGGTGGCGGTCCAGCGGGTTGCCCGGCACGTCGAAGGTCACGTCCTGCGGCAGCAGCACGGGCAGGTTCGCCTTGGCCTCGGGGACCGTGCCGCAGTTGTCGCAATGCAAGACCGGAATCGGGCAGCCCCAATAGCGCTGACGCGAGATGCCCCAGTCGCGCAGGCGGAATTTCGTCACGCCCTCGCCATAGCCCTCGGCCTCGGCATGGGCGATGGCGGCATCGACCGCGGCCTCGCCGGTCTGGTCGGCCGCGCCGGCAAAACCGCGGATATAAGTCACGGTCTCGGTTTTTGTGGGCACGAAGGGGGCCTTTGCGACCAGCGCATCGGCCGCGGCCTGATCCATGCCGCGTTCGCCGAAGGTCGCGCGGATCGGCAGCCCGTATTTCGTGGCAAATTCGTGGTCGCGCTCGTCATGCGCAGGGCTGCCGAAGATCGCGCCGGTGCCGTAGTCCATCAACACGAAGTTCGCGATCCAGATCGGCAGCTGCCAGTCGGCGTCCAGCGGATGCCGCACGGTCAGGCCGGTGTCGAAGCCCAGCTTTGGCGCAGTCTCGATCGCCTCCTCGGTGGTGCCGATGCGGCGGCACTCCTCGCGGAAGGCCTCGATCCCGGGGCGGCTGGCCGCCAGCTCCTTGACCAGCGGATGATCGGGCGACAGCGCGACGAAGCTGGCGCCCATCAGCGTGTCGGGCCGGGTCGTATAGACCTCGATGCTGTCATGTCCCGCCGGCGCATCGACCGTCTGGAAGCGGAACTGCAGGCCCCGCGACTTGCCGATCCAGTTGGCCTGCATCAGGCGGACCTTCTCGGGCCAGCCCTTCAGCCCGTCCAGCGCCTCCAGCAACTCATCGCTGTAATCGCTGATCTTGAAGAACCACTGCGTCAGCTCGCGCCGCTCGACCGCCGCACCTGACCGCCAGCCCTTTCCGTCGATCACCTGCTCGTTCGCCAGAACGGTCATGTCGACCGGGTCCCAGTTCACCTGGGCCGACTTGCGCGTGATCAGCCCGGCCTCCAGCATGTCCAGGAACAGCGCCTGCTGCTGGGCGACATAGGCGTCGTCGCAGGTCGCGAACTCGCGGCTCCAGTCGATGGACAGGCCCAGGGGCTTCAGCTGGTCGCGCATGGTCGCGATGTTGGCATAGGTCCAGTCGCGTGGATGGCCGCCCTGCTCCATCGCGGCATTCTCAGCGGGCATGCCGAAGGCGTCCCAGCCCATCGGATGCAGGACGCTGAACCCCTGTGCCCGCTTGAAGCGGGCCACCACGTCGCCCATCGTATAGTTGCGTACATGCCCCATGTGGATGCGCCCTGACGGATAGGGGAACATCTCCAGCACATAGTATTTCGGCCGGTCGTCGCGGATGGCGGTGAAGCTGCCGGCATCGGCCCAGGCCTTCTGCCAGCGGGTTTCGCTTGTCGCGGGATCATAGGGCATGGGGAACCTCGGGCATGTCAGTTGCCCGCAGGGTTTATACGCCCTGCCGGGGCGGGTCCAGTGCCCGGCCCCACCAGGGGCCGCGCCACACCGCCGCCGGGATCAGAGCCCGCCGTCCCGGATGCGCATCTGCCTGGCGCGGGTCAGGATCGCATCCTCGACCGCGCGGACCGTTCCCGGCTCGACCGCCGCGCCGCCAGGCCCCTGCAGCGACAGCCGCAGGCTGCGGGCGTCCAGCGCCGGGTCGCTGACCTGGATGGTCGCGCGATATGACCGGCCGCCGCCCGGGGGGGTGCCATAGCCGGTCTGGATGACCCCGGTGAAGGGATCGATCGTCTGGACGGGCAGAAAGTTCAAGACGTCCAGGCTGGCGTTCCAGAGGTACTTGTTGACGCCGACGGTCCGGTTCGGATTTTCCGACCGCAGCAGGACGTCCTGGATCCGGGTGGTGCTTTCATCCGGCCGCGTGCGGGAATAGTCGGCGCCGGGATTGGCGTCACCGCAAGCCGCCAGGCCAGCGCAAAGCGTCGCGACGATCGTCAGGCGCGCAGCGCGTGCAAAGTTCATGCCATCCCCCGTGATTTCCGTCAGCGCCAGCATTAGCGCGAATGCGCGCACCGAAACAAGCGCATTGGGCGCCCCTGCGGCGGCCGGCTTGGCGGCAAGCGACGGCCGCCGCGGCGTCTGCGGCGGAACTGTGGCCCAAGTGCATCACGGAAAGAGGCAAAGAAAACAGCCCTCATCTGATTCCGTTGCATCACGAGTTCGAAACGGTGAAACAAATCGGCATACCCAGGGCGGGATCGCCGGCTTGGGCATCAGAGAGACAAGAGGGAAAACCACCATGAAAAAGGCTCTTATCGCCTCCACCGCGCTGGTGCTGACCGCCGGCGTGGCTGCTGCCGACGTGACGATCTCGGGTTATGGCCGTACCGGCGTCATCTATTACGAGAATGACTCGGACCTCAGCGAAACCCAGGTGAGCTCGCGTCTGCGGATGAACCTTGATGCCGCGACCTCGACCGACGCCGGCGTCGACTTCGGTGCGCGCTTCCGCATCCAGTGGGACCAGAACCAGGACGACGCGGGCGAACTGAACGCCGGCAAGCTCTACATCACCGCCAGCGGCCTGACGGTGGAAATCGGCAACACCGAAACCGCTTTGGACAGCTCGGGCCTGCTCTACGCGACCGAACTTGGCTCCTACGACCGTTCGGTCGGCTTCAGCGCCGTGACCGGAACCTTCTTCGCCTATGACGCCGACGAATACGGCAACCGCATCGTCGGTGAAGACGGCAACATCGGCAACGACGGCGTCAGCCGCCTGGGCATCTTCGCCAAGTACGAAATTGCCGGCGTGTCGGTGAAAGGCTCGATCATCGAACCCGATCAGACCACCCTGGTCGACTTCCCCGCTGGCGAAGGCGAGAAGGAATACAGCCTTGCCGCCGACTACACCTGGAACGAGCGTCTGGAGCTGTCGGCTGGCTACACCCAGAACGGTGCTGGCTTTGACGACAACGACATCTTCTTCGTCGGCGCCCGTTACGCCGTTCTGGAGAACGCCCGCATCGGCCTGAACTACGTCGACACCAACGACGAAGACGACGCCGAATTCGCTTCGGACGGCCAGACCTTCGCCCTGTACGGCGACTACACCCTGGCTGATGGCCTGACCAACATCGAAGCCTATGTCGCCAACAACAACCGCGACTCGAACGAAACCGACAACGCCTTCGGCGTTGGCGTGAACTACGACCTGGGCGGTGCCCGTCTGGGTGCGTCGCTGCAGCGCGACTACGACGAAAACGTGACCGCCGACATGGGCGTGCGCTTCAACTTCTGATCCATTCGATCGGAAGCAGACTGGAGAGCGGGCCTTGCGCCCGCTCTTTTCTTTTGTCAGGTGGCCGCATGGGACTGGATGACATCAGGCGCCGCATCGGCGCAGCGGAACAGGCAGCAGGCCGTGCGGTAGGCAGCGTCACGCTGATCGCCGTCAGCAAGGTTCAACCCGCCGCCAGGGTCGAGGCTGTTCTGGCCGCCGGCCACACCGTCTTCGGCGAGAATTACGTGCAAGAGGCGCAGGGCAAGTGGCCCGGCTGGCGTGCCAGCCATCCCGGCGTCAAGGTCCACATGATTGGCCCCGTGCAGTCGAACAAGGCCAAGCCGGCGGTGCAGCTGTTCGATGCGAT
>JAYZBS010000190.1:0-7526 GCA_036338635.1 Pseudomonadota bacterium
CTGGAATTCATCGAGGCCGTCAAGCTGCTGGCGGCCGAGGCCGGGCTGGCCATGCCCGAACCCGACACGCGGGCGCGCGAACGCACTGACCAGCGGACAAAGCTTCTGGACGTGACCGAAGCCGCCTGCCGCTGGTTCCGGCTGCAGCTTCAGACGGGCGCCGCTGCCGATGCACGCGATTATCTGGCCCGGCGCGGGCTCGACGCCGCTGCGCTGGACCGGTTCGAGATCGGCTTCGCCCCTGACAGCCGCCACGCCCTCACCGGAGCCCTGCGCGAGAAGGGGTTCGAAGAGGCGCAGATCGTCGAGGCCGGCATGTCAGCGCGCCCTGATGGCGGCGGTGCGGCCTATGACCGGTTCCGGGGCCGCATCATCTTCCCGATCCGGGACGGCCAAGGCCGCTGCATCGGCTTCGGCGGCCGTTCCATGGACCCGAACGCGCGCGCCAAGTATCTCAACAGCCCCGAAACGCCGCTCTTCGACAAGGGCCGCAACCTCTACAATCTTGGCCCCGCACGCAGCGCCGTCTCGAAGGGCCAGCGCTTGGTCGTGGCCGAGGGCTACATGGATGTCATTGCTTTGGCCCGCGCCGGGTTCGAAGGCGCTGTCGCCCCCCTCGGCACCGCCATCACCGAGGAACAGTTGCGCCTCATGTGGCGCCTCTCGCCCGAACCGATCATCGCGCTGGATGGCGACGCGGCCGGCCAGCGGGCGGCTCAGCGCCTCATCGACTTGGCACTGCCGCTGACAGGACACGGCCATGCGCTGCGCTTCGTCATCCTGCCGGCGGGGCAGGACCCCGACGACCTGATCAAGTCCGCCGGACCAGGCGCGATGGCCGCGCTTCTGGATCAGGCCCGCCCCCTCCTGGATCTGCTTTGGGCGCGAGAAACCGAGGGGCAGGTCTTCGACAGCCCCGAACGTAAGGCCGCGCTGGACCGACGCCTGCAAGAGGCCATCGGCCGCATTCCTGATGAGCTGACCCGCAACCACTACACCGAGGAGGTCCGCCGCAAGCGGTGGGAGCTTTTCGGTCCAGGCAACCGCCGACGGAAGTCGGGGCAGGGGGCACGGCCGGGGACGGCAGGGCGTAGCCCGGCCCGGCGCGGAGGGGCCTCGATGGCCCCGCGGGCGCCGTTCCTGCCCGGTAACTTCACCGCGCCGGTCAGGGGCGCGGACATCCTTGAAGGCGCTGCGCTGCTGATCTGCGCCCTCCGACCGGCGGTGGTTCCCCTGGCTGAGGCGCGGCTGGAAAAGCTGGTGCCGCAGGATGCCGATCGTGCCGCGCTGCTTCACGATCTGCTGACGCAGGGCGACAGCGCCGCCGGACGCCGCGGACTTGAAACGCTGCGCCGGGACGCCCATCTGGGCCTGACCCCCGCAGTGATCCACCAGCAAGAGGACGAGGCCGCAGCCGCCATTCTCGACAACCTGCTCGATCGTCTCGAGGCCGAGCGCGCCACCAGCCACGAACTTGCCCGCGCCGAATCGGAGATTCAGGGCGAGGCGGACGAAGGGCTGACATGGCGCATCAGCCAGATCGCCCGCGCCCGCCACCGGGCCGAGCGTCCCGAGCTTGAGACCAGCAGCGACCTGAATGAGGACCGAACCGCCCTGTCGGCGCAGTTGTCCGACTGGCTCAGCGGCCAGATCTGGCGCAAGCCTTCGGGAAAATGACCAGGGTTCGCGTCTGAAGCCCGATGCGAATCATCCGCGTGGACGGCCTTTGATTCGGGCTGGAAGCGCGCTAGATACGAATTTCTTTCGCGACGATTCGGCTCAGCCCGCGAATCGCCCGCCCGAGACCGCCGAGAAGGAGCCCCGGATGGCCGCCAAGGACGATGACCACGAAAAGACCGACAAGGACGACAACGCCCATTCGCTGGACATGAGCCAGGCGGCGGTCAAGAAGATGATCGCCGAGGCGCGAGAGCGTGGTTACATCACCTACGACCAGCTGAACTCGGTCCTGCCGCCCGATCAGGTCAGCAGCGAACAGATCGAGGATGTGATGTCGATGCTGTCCGAAATGGGCATCAACGTCATCGAGGACGAGGAAGGCGGCGAGGAAGCCGAAGGCGGCGCCATCGTCACCACCGGGTCGGGATCGCGCGAGGTCGCCGTGGCGGCGACCGAGACGGAAAAGCTGGACCGCACCGACGATCCGGTGCGCATGTACCTGCGCGAGATGGGCAGCGTCGAGCTGCTCTCGCGCGAGGGCGAGATCGCCATCGCCAAGCGCATCGAGGCCGGCCGCAACACGATGATCGCGGGCCTGTGCGAAAGCCCGTTGACCTTCAAGGCCATCACCCTGTGGCGCGAGGAGCTTCTGGACGAGGAGATCCTGCTGCGCGACGTCATCGACCTCGAAACCACCTTCGGCCAAGCCGTCGACGGCGAGGAGGGCGACGAGGAAGAGCTGACCGTCGAGGGCGAGACCTCCGAGGCCGCGCCCAAGCGCGAGGAATATGACGCCGACGGCAACCCCCTGCGCACCGAGGATGACGACGAGGATGACGAGGGCGCCAACCTGTCGCTGGCGGCGATGGAGGCGAGCCTCAAGCCCAAGGTCCTGGAAACGCTGGAGGCCATCGCGCTCTATTACGAGCGTCTGGCCGACATGCAGGACCAGCGCATGTCCGCGACCCTGAACGAGGATGACAGCTTCTCGGCCACCGCCGAGAGCGATTATCAGACGTTGCGTTCGGAGATCGTCGTTCTGGTGAATTCGCTGCACCTGAACAACGGCCGGATCGAGGCGCTGGTCGACCAGCTTTACGGCATCAATCGCCGGATCGTCACGATCGACAGCGGCATGGTCAAGCTGGCCGACGCGGCCCGCATCAACCGTCGCGAATTCATCGACGCCTATCGCGGCTCGGAGCTTGATCCGAACTGGATGGACCGTATGTCCGGTCAAGCCGGTCGCGGCTGGCAGGCGCTGTTCGACCGCTCGCGCAATCAGGTCGAGAAACTGCGTGGCGACATGGCCGAGGTGGGTCAGTATGTCGGCGTCGACATCGAGGAATTCCGCCGCATCGTGGCCCAGGTCCAGCGCGGCGAAAAGGAAGCCCGTCAGGCCAAGAAGGAGATGGTCGAGGCGAACCTGCGCCTGGTCATCTCGATCGCCAAGAAATACACCAACCGCGGCCTGCAGTTCCTGGACCTGATCCAGGAGGGCAACATCGGTCTGATGAAGGCCGTGGACAAGTTCGAATACCGCCGCGGCTACAAGGTCTCGACCTATGCGACGTGGTGGATTCGTCAGGCGATCACGCGGTCCATTGCCGACCAGGCGCGCACGATCCGCATCCCGGTCCACATGATCGAGACGATCAACAAGCTGGTCCGCACCGGGCGCCAGATGCTGCACGAGATCGGCCGCGAACCGACCCCCGAGGAATTGGCCGAGAAACTCCAGATGCCGCTGGAGAAGGTCCGCAAGGTGATGAAGATCGCCAAGGAGCCGATCAGCCTTGAAACCCCGATCGGGGACGAGGAGGACAGCCAGCTCGGCGACTTCATCGAGGACAAGAATGCCGTCCTGCCGCTGGATAGCGCGATTCAGGAAAACCTGAAGGAGACCACGACCCGCGTTCTGGCAAGCCTGACCCCGCGCGAAGAGCGTGTGCTGCGGATGCGCTTCGGCATCGGCATGAACACAGACCACACGCTGGAAGAAGTGGGCCAGCAGTTCAGCGTCACGCGTGAACGGATTCGTCAGATCGAGGCGAAGGCGCTGCGCAAGCTCAAGCACCCCTCGCGGAGCAGAAAGCTGCGGTCCTTCCTTGACCAGTAGACTGAACAACGTCGAAGGACTCGGATTCTTTCTCTACCGCAGCACGGCACGCCCCGGCCTGGACCAGGGCGACATGCATGACATCCTGACCGAAGCGCGGCGGCGCAACCAGCAGCTTGGCCTGACCGGCTGCCTGCATCACGAGGACGGTCTGTTCTTCCAGTGGCTGGAGGGTCCGGCGCCGGCGCTGCTGCAGCTGATCGCGCTTCTGGATCAGGACCCGCGTCACCTGAACCTTGAGGTTCTGGACGAGGGTGCGCTGAATTATCGGCGGTTCCAGGACTGGCGGATGCGGTTTTCCGACCGCGATCGCGCCTCGCTGATGGACTGGTTCGCGGTATCTGACAACTCGACGGTGCATCGCGGCGACTATGCCGGCGGGATCACCGCCTTCCTGATGTCGATAGCTGCTTAAAATACTGCGCAGGTCGCAGCTTGCATCATGTGCAGGGACGGTCAACATCCCGATGCAGGAGGTACGATCATGCGCGATATCAACAATGGCGATGCGCCGGAAGAGGTCGGCTTCTGCCTCTATCGGAGCGTCGCGCTGCCCTACATGTCGGCCGACGAAATCTCCGGCATCATCGAGAGGTCGGCGGAAAACAACCGGCGGATGGAGCTGACCGGCTGCCTGCATCACGAGGATGGACTGTTCTTTCAGTGGCTGGAGGGGCCGCCTATCGTTCTGTTCCGGCTGCTGGACAAGCTGCGCGACGATTCGCGCCACTTGGACATGACGATCCTCGACCAGGGAAGATTGCCGCGGCGGCTGTTCCCCGACTGGCAGATGCGTTACTCGGACAGGATGGCGGGTTCGCTGATGGACTGGGTTCAGCGGCGGGACGACAGTTCCGCAGGCAGCATCGGCACCTTCCTTCGCGAGATCGAGGCATAGGTCGAAGATGCAACAAGACGTAACGATCCTTTGGGTGCTGGCCACGGCGCTTCTGGTGCTGGCGGTGTCGCTTGGGCTGCATTGGCGGGGCCAACAGCGGTCGGCGCAGCGCGAGGTCGAAGCGCTTCGCGAACGGCTGGCCGAGGATCGGGAGGCGGCGCAGGCGCGCTTGCATGAAAAGGACCTGACCCTGGGGCAGCAGCAGGCGCGACTGGATTCGCAGCTGGCACGCCTGTCGGAACTGACCGAGGAACGGGACGGTCTGACCGACGCCTTGCACCGCGCGCACCAAGAAGCCGCAAGCCTCGCCACGCAGCTGGCCGAGGCGCGTCTGCGGGCGGAAAAGGATGCCGAGGCCTCGGCCCGAGAGATTGCCACCCTGCGCGAACTGCGCTCCGAAATGACGGGCCAGTTCAAGCTGTTGTCGGCCGAGACGCTGCGGGTCCAGCAGGCAGACCTGCAGAAAACCCAGCAAGAGCATCTGAATGCCCTGCTGACCCCTTTTCGCGATCAGGTCGGGCGATTCCAGACCGAGCTTCAAGCCCGCAACAAGATCCTGGATGAAGAATCCTCGCGGTTGCGTGAACAAATCCTGTCGCTGCACAATCGCAGCGAGCAGATCTCGCGCGAGGCCGTGAACCTGACGCGCGCCCTGAAGGGTGACAAGCAGCGGCAGGGCGCCTGGGGCGAGATGGTGCTGGAGCGAATTCTCGAAGATTCCGGCCTGATGGCGGGGACGCATTACGACCTGCAGTCCAGCTGGCGCGACGAGGACGGAAAGCTGTGGCGGCCCGACGTGGTCGTGAAGATGCCGCGCGGCAAGGTCATGGTCATCGACAGCAAGGTGTCGCTGAACGATTACGAACTGTCCGTCACGTCCGAGGACCCGGCCGAGGCCGAGGCTGCGCTGCGCCGCCATCTGGCCGCGATCCGAACGCATATCGGCACGCTGGCCGGCAAGGGCTATCAGCGGATGGATGACAATTCAGTCGATTACGTGCTGATGTTCATCCCGATCGAGGGCGCCTTCTCGGATGCGCTGCGCGCCGATCCCTCGCTTGCGGCCTTCGCGATGGAGCGGCGGGTGGGCCTGACCACGCCCACGACCCTGATGCTGACCCTGCGCACCGTCGAGCACATCTGGGCGGTCGAGCGCCGTGAAAGCAACGCGATGGAAATCGCCCGCCGCGCCGGGCAGCTTTATGACAAGGTCGCAGGTTTCGTCGATTCAATGGAGGGCGTGGGCCGAGCGCTGGACCAGGCAAACCGTGCGCATGGTCAGGCCATGGACCGGCTGACGCGCGGCTCTGGCAACGTGATCCGGCAAGTCGAGATGCTGCGCGGCCTGGGCGCCCGTGCCAGCAAGCAGATCGAACTGGATCACGATCGCCATGGCGACGCACCGGCGTTGCAGGGACCCGAGGCGGCGGAATGATCCTGAACCTGACGATCGACACGAGCGGCCCCGCCTGCCACGAGATCACCGACCGTCTGGAAGACTGGCTGCGGGACCGCGGCGATGGAGTCCTGACGCTGCTGATCCGTCACACCTCAGCCTCGTTGCTGATTCAGGAAAATGCCGATCCCGAGGTGCAGGCCGACCTGCTGGCGTGGCTGGACAGGCTGGCGCCGCCCGCGGACGATCCGTCGATGGGTTGGATCAGCCACCGCTATGAAGGCCCTGACGACATGCCGGCGCATCTGAAGGCTGCGATGCTGCCGACGACATTGCAGATCCCGGTGGTCGATGGGCGGATGGTGCTAGGCCGCTGGCAAGGCATCTATGTCGTCGAACATCGGCGCGCGCCGCACCGGCGGCAGGTCGTAGCGATGTTCCAGCCCGCTCAGTTCTGAGGCATCAGGAAGGTTTCGCGGATCGCCGCGTGCGGGGGTGCGGTGATCATGTGCAGGACAGCTTCGGCCACATTCTCGGGCTGCAGCTTGTCGGGGGCGCCGTCGTCGAAGAAGTTGGTGTTCACCATGCCCGGTGCCACGACCGAACAGCGGCCACCCCATTCGCGCATTTCCGCGGCGAGGTTCCCGGCATAGCCGTGCACGAACCACTTGGTCGCACCATAGATCGATCCGGCAATATGGCTCCGACCCGCGGCAGATCCGGTCAGGACCAGCGTACCCTTGGTTTTTCGCAGTTCGGGCAATGCCGCACGCGCTGTCAGCACCACACCCATCACGTTCAGTTCGATCATCCCCCGGATGTCGTCCAGATCGCCGGCCTCGGTGCCGGGCTTTGACAGGCCGCGACCGGCATTGGCGAAAGCCGCATCGATGCCGCCGAACCGATCGACGGTCTGCGCAACGGCTGCCTGCAGATCCTCGATCCGCGTGGCGTCGCCTTCGGTGGCAAGGGCCTGACCGCCCAGTTCCTGCGCCAGGCCGGCCAGCTTGTTGGCCGAGCGCGCAAACAGGGCAACATTCCAACCGGCCTTTGCGGCAGCTTTCGCAGTGGCGGCACCGATGCCTGACGAGGCGCCGGTGATGAACAGTGTCTTGGCCATCATTTTCCCTTGGATTGGCGATTATGTCCGCCAACGCGGCTTTGAAGCCACAGGTTCCGAGGGGCGCATCTTGTGTGCTGTGGATAAGACTACCCAATCCCTGCCAAGGTGCCTATAGTAGCGGCGGATCGCCCGATCGAAGGGACAACGGAATGCGCTGCCCGTTTTGCGGAAATGCCGATACCCAGGTCAAGGACTCGCGTCCGGCCGAGGATAACGTGGCGATCCGCCGCCGTCGGTTCTGCCCGGCCTGCGGGGGACGTTTCACCACCTATGAGCGCGTGCAGCTGCGCGACCTGGTCGTCGTGAAGGC
>JAYZBS010000191.1:0-5545 GCA_036338635.1 Pseudomonadota bacterium
GGCACCAACCAGCCCCCCCCGCCCGAGGCGGCTTGCGGGCGCCGCCCCGCCCGCCCCCACGACAGTCAGGAACCCGACACCGAACAGCAGCGACCCGTAAAGTGTCGCGTCCGCCACCAGCAGGACCATCGTGCCAGTCAGGCCCAAGGTCTGGCGCACCTGCCAATGCAGCGGCAACGAAAGACCGGGCGCGACCTTGGCCAAGGGATGGTCGCGATCCGTTCCCATGATCGCTCCCCAGCGCCAGACGACCACCAGCGTCGCCACGATGCCCAGCGGCGCCAGCCAGTAAAGCCCCGCCAGCATCAGCGCAAAGAAGCTGCCGATCGCTCCGGCGGTCGCCACCGGCAGCGCGGTGTTGGTGGCCAGCACGGCGACATGCTGCGGCCTGCCGCTGCCGGGTTCGACGACCAGCGTCTCGCGCCAGCCGCGCGGGGCGCCGGCCAGCAGCCCCTCGCCCCGCGCCAGCGGCAGCAGGGCGCCGGCATCAGGCTGGCGCGGCCCCGGCAGAGAGGCGAAGTTGTAGGACGGCGCCGGCAGCGGCATCGCCCATTCCAGCGTCGGCGCCTGCCACGGATTGCGCCAGCTGCGCCGGCCGAACATCCACTGCATGATCACGTCGAAGGCGAACAGCGCGAAGCCCGCCGCCTGAATCATCCCGAACCCCGACGACACCAGGTTCAGCCACTCGAACTCGGCATTCTCTGGATAGACGGCGATGCGGCGGCGCATGCCCAGAAGGCCGGTCAGGTGCATGATGAAGAAGGTGCCGTGAAAGCCGATGAAGATCAGCCAGAATGCGGCCTCGCCCAGGCCGCGCACCCGCCAGCGCCCGCAGATCAGCGGCATCCAGTAGGCGACGGCCGCCAGCATCGGGAAGACGAAGCCGCCGACCAGAACGTAATGCAGGTGCGCCACCACGAAATGCGTGTCATGCGCCTGCCAGTTGAAGGGGACCATCGCCAGCATCACGCCGGTCAGCCCGCCCATCACGAAGGTCGCGAAGAACCCCATGATGTACAGCATCGGAAGACGGAACTGGACGCGGCCCTCCCACATGGTGCCGATCCAGGCGAAGATCTGCACCGCCGTCGGCACCGCAACCAGCGCCGATGCGGCCGAGAAGAAGGACAGCGCCATGTGCGGGATGCCCACGGTGAACATGTGGTGGACCCACAGCCCGAAGGACAGGAAAACCAGCCCGATCACCGCCGCCACCAGCGCGCCATAGCCCAGGATCGTCGTGCGCGACAGGATCGGGATGATGGTGGACAGCGCACCCGCCGCGGGCAGGAAGATGATATAGACCTCGGGATGGCCGAACAGCCAGAAGAGATGCTGCCACAGAAGCGGCGATCCCCCGCGCGCCACGTCGAAGAAGGGCCAGTCGAAGGCGCGCTGCACCTCCAGCAGGATCGACCCCAGGATCAGCGGCGGAAAGCCCACCAGCATCATCACGGCGGTGCCCAGCAGGTACCACCCCATCAGCGGCATGCGCGTCAGCGGCATGTGCGCGGCGCGGCAGCGCAGGATGGTGACGGTGATCTCGATCGCTGCGGCCATGGCGCTGATCTCGACGAAGGTCACGCCCAGCAGCCAGACATCGGCATTGATGCCGGGCGTGTAGGTCTTGCTGGTCAGCGGCACGTACATGAACCAGCCGCCATTCGGCGCCACCCCGAACAGCAGCGACAGCACGATGACGATGCCGCCGAACAGATAGCAAAAATACCCCAGCGCGCTGAGGCGGGGATAGGCCATGTCTCGCGCGCCCAGAATCTTCGGCAAAAGCCAAAGCGCCAGCCCCTCCAGCAGCGGGATCGCAAAGAGGAACATCATGATGCTGCCGTGCATCGTGAAGATCTGGTTATAGAGCTCGGTGTCCAGGAACGCCCCGTCGCGCGTCGCCAGCTGCGCGCGGATCATCATGGCCAGGACGCCGCCGATGGCGAAGAAGACGAACGCCGTCGCCATGAAGCGCTTGCCGATCGTGCCGTGATTGACCGAGGTGAAGAACCCCTTCCAACCCGGCAGGTCGCGCCAGACCTCGTCAAGCTCTCGGTGCAGCGGCAGGGCGCGCCGCGGAGGGTTGGCCGCGATGTCCGCGTCGGTGTCGATGGCGTCGTTGCGGGTGTCGGTCCGGGCCCCTTGGGTCATTCGCGGCCCTCCTCGGCATCGGCGAAGTCGGGCAGCGGACCCGCCGGGTCATAGGCGACGACATCGAAATTCATGAAGCTGTGGCCCAGTCCGCAGAACTCCGCACAGAGCCCCTCATAGGTGCCGGGCGCGTTGGCCATCAGGCGATGCACGTTCCGATGGCCGGGGATGGCGTCCATCTTGCCGCCAAGCCGCGGCACCCAGAAGCTGTGGATCACGTCGGACGAAGTGATGGCCACGTCGAAGGGCCGCCCCGCCGGAACGTAAAGGACCCCCTGCGTCGTCACCGGCTGACCACCCGGCCCCGGCTGCACGAACTCCCACGCCCACTGGCCGGCATGCGCCTCGACCAAGGGGGTGTCGTCGTCGCGCGCGATCATGCGTTCGCCGATCCAGATGCCAAAGCCCAGCAGCACCGTCAGCACGCTCAGCGAAAAGCCCAGACCCCAGCCGAAGATCCAACGACGTTCGGCCGCGGGGCCGGGGCGCCCGTGCGACTGGCGGCGCAGCGCGGCCCACAGCATCGCCATGACCAGAAGCGTGATCAGACTCGACCCGATCAGCATCGCCCACCACAGGCGCGCGATCTCGACCGCGGCGGGCCCGGCCGGTGTCAGCGTGCTCAGCGGCCCTTCGCAGGCGGCCAGCAGCGGAACCGCCAGCAAAGCGGCGGGCTTGTTAGGGCAGAACCTGGGCAGTGGGGACCCCTTATGCGCAAGAAGTATTCCTGGAAGCAGCGCCGCCGCCTCAGCGATCCGATCGAGGAGCATGTCGCCTTCAGCGACACCGAAACCAAGATCGCCATTGCCGGGCATCCGCTGCACGCGATGATGGTGGCCTTTCCGATCGCGCTGGCGTTTTCCGTCTTCGGGGCGGATGCGATGTACTGGTTCACCGGCGACGACTTCTGGCCGCGGGTCGCGCTGTGGGGGTCTGGCGTGGCCTTCGGCATGGGCGTCCTGGCCGGCATCACCGGCACGGTGGAACTGCTGATGGCCCCCGGCATCCGCATCCGCAGCGCCAGCTGGACGCATTTCATCCTGGCGGTGATGCTGCTGTCGGTCCTGGGCCTCAACTGGGGCTTCCGGCTCGACGACCCGGTGGGGGCGGTGCTGCCCTGGGGCGCGATGATCTCGGCCCTGGCGGCGGGGATGACGGGGATCACCGGCTGGCACGGCGGCAAGCTGGTCTTCGACTATCACATCGGCGCGCAGCGCAGGGACAAGGGCGGCGGTCATGCCTGACCCCACGTCCCGCGCGGCGACAGCATGAAGCGGGGCATCCAGTCGGTCAGCCCGCCCAGGTCGGGCTTGGCCAGCACCAGCCACAGCACGCCCACCATCAGCGGGATCGCCAGCGCCAGCGGGATCAGCGGCGACGGCAGGTTCTGCATCCCCCGGTGTTCGGCCGAGACCAGGATGAAATGCCCGATCCAGGCGTGAACCAGCGCCATCCCGGACACCAGCGCCAGCTTGGCCACGAACCATAGATCGAAGATGTCGGCCGCGAAGATCAGCCCGGTGCCCGCCGCGATGGCAATGACCGCCGCAGGCGTCGCGAAGGCCACATAGCCGTAATGCGTGATCAGGCGGAACTCGGCATAGCGGGCCTGCAGCTTCTCGCTGCCGCGGTCTCGCCGCCATGCCCCGCCATAAAGGCTGAGAAGCAGCGGCAGCGCGATCAGCGACGCGCACCAGCAGAGCATCGCCGCCAGGTGCAGGTACTTGAGCAGGGCCACGATCATGCCGCGAACCCGGCCTTCCAGCCGCGCCGCAGCACGACCGCGGCCAGCGCCGCCAGCGGCAGGAAACCCGGCACCCACATGAGAAGACCCGCCAGCTGCTGGTCGGCCAGCGCACCGAGGCCCCAGGCCGCCGCGCCGTCGATGTGCTGCAGGTAGAGAATTCCGGGTGCGAAGGTCAGCAGCGCCCCGATCAGCCCCATGATCCCCGCAAGGCCGCCCACCAGAAGCGCGCGGCGCATCGCGTCCTCGGCCGTCATGTCGCGCGTCAGGATGGCCGACCAGAACGCCCAAGCCGGCAGTAGCATCGCCGCCTGCATCGCCCAGTAAAGGCTGTCCGATGCCCAGACGGCCGCATAGACCGCCGGCAGGTGCCACGCGACCATGGCGGCGGTGACCGCCCCCAGCGACAGGCTGGCTGGCAGGCGCGCCAGGATCGGAAAGGCCAGCGCCAGTGCGGGCGCGGCGACCGTGATGAGCAGCAGATGATGGACCGAACGCGCCGCGAACAGCGCCACCGTCAGCGCGCAGAGCGGCGACACGAACGCCACCGCCAGCGCCGCCAGCGCCATGGCCGCAGCCCCACGGCGTTCGGTGCCAAACCACAGCGCCGCCCCAGCCACCGCCAGCGCTGCCAGAAGCAACGGGTCGAGGTTCCATGCGGTCCAGATCTGGCCGGGAGCCGGCGCGGGACCGCAATACGGAGTCTGTTGGATCATCAGGGTCCCTGTCGTCGATGCCCCCAAGGCACGTTCTGGCTTGCGAACGTAACCGCCTGTCCCGGCGCAAGTTCCCGACGATCCGCATCCGGCCGCAGCGCCTGCGACGAAGCGCGCGCATGGATGTCCCGGGGAACAAATCGCTACACGGGAAGTTGAAGGAACCGGGCCATAACGAATGCGGAAGTGACGGGACACATGCGGCGACCATCCCTGGTCTGGCGGGCGATCCGCCTCGGGCCGATCATGGCCCTTGCCGGGTGCGAGGGGACGCAGTCGATGTTCTCGGCCGCCGGGATCGACGCGCTGGCGACGCTGAACCTCTTCTGGGTGATGCTTGCGGGCGCGGTCGTCATCTGGATCGCGCTGAACGGGCTGTTTCTCTATGTGACCCGCATCCATGTCGGCAAGATGTCCCGGCGCCTGGCCGAGGCGGTCATCATCGGCGGCGGCATCCTGTTTCCGCTGGTCGTGCTGTCAGCGCTGTTGATCCACAGCCTGCCGATGATGGGGCATCAGCGTGCGCCCGACGACGGCCTGCGCGTCAGCATCACGGCCGAGCGCTGGTGGTGGCGCGTCGAATACTGGCCCAACGGCGCCGACGCCCCGATCGTTTCCGCCAACGAACTTCGCCTGCCCGTGGACCAGCGCAGTGAACTGCTGCTGACGGCGGGCGAGGTGATCCACAGCTTCTGGATCCCGGCGCTTGGCGGCAAGACCGACATGTTCCCCGGCCGCATCACCCGCATGACGCTGGCCCCGTCGCAGACCGGCACCTTCCGCGGCCAATGCGCCGAATTCTGCGGGCTGTCGCATGCGCTGATGGCAATCCCGGCGGTCGTCATGGAACCCGACGACTTTCGGGACTGGCTGGCCGACCAGGCGCGGCCCGCCGACCTGTCGGTCCCCGGCCGCGCCGTCTTCCTGC
>JAYZBS010000192.1:0-25018 GCA_036338635.1 Pseudomonadota bacterium
ATCGCCAGAGGATCAGCACCTCGAAGGCTGCGAAGGTCGGGCTGGTGGCGCGTGGCGGCCTGGATACGGCAACGTCGCGGCTGGCCCGCCGGCCGTCACCGAGAGAGGGGCTTTGGACCAGGCCCCGCGGGGCCTGACCCGTCAGGCGCTGTCGCGAACGGCGTAAGGCAGCACACGCTCCAGAAGCGCTGCGATTTCGGGGGCGCGCAGCCGGCGGTGGTTCAGCATCGCATCCAGCTGCGCACGACTGGCCTCGTAGTGACGAGAGACGTGGTGCATGTCGCCGACCGCCAGCAACCCGCGTTCGGGGCCGGGCGCCTGACGGTCGCGCCCGGTGGTCTTGCCGACGGATTCTGGCGTGCCGATCACGTCCAGCAAGTCGTCATAGGACTGGAACACCCGGCCCAGCTGACGTCCGAAGGCCACGACCTGCGCACGCTCTTCCTCGTCATAACCCTCGATCACCGCCAGCATTTCCAGCCCGGCCACGAAGAGGACGCCGGTCTTCAGGTCCTGTTCAAGCTCAACTCCGGGCCGGTCCTTGTCGCTGTGCAGGTCCAGATCCTGCCCCGCGCAGAGCCCTTGCGGACCAAGGGCTTCGGCCAGAATGCCGATAAGGCTGGCCCGGACCTGCGCCGATGCGCCGCGCGCCGCAGCCAGCACTGACATCGCCTCGGTGATCAATGCGATGCCAGCCAGAAGCGCGCGGCTTTCGCCATGCGCCACATGGGTCGCCGGCTGCCCGCGCCGCAGCGCCGCGTCATCCATGCAAGGCATATCGTCGAAGATCAACGATGCCGCATGCACCATCTCGATCGCGGCGGCGGCGTCGACCAGCGCGTCGCTGACCCCACCCGAGGCGTCCGCCGCGAGCAGTAGAAGCATGCCCCGGAACCGCTTGCCCGGCGACATAGCCGCATGCTCCATGGCTGCGCCGAGCTGGGGCGATACTGCGCCGAACCTTCCGGCGATCTGTTGCAGGCGCGTCTGGAGCAGGTTTTGCAGTAACGGATTGACGTCGCGTCTCATCAGGGCCTTCGCGCTTGGGTTCCCGTTGGAAAGTCCGGCATGGAAAGCGGGCCCCCGCCCCGATGTCCATAGTCTTTCCCCTGCATGCCATCGTGGAGTGGATCGTCGCCAATTGCGAGGATTTTCAGACGCGACCGTGGGTCGCGCGGCAATATGTCCGACCGTCTCGGCGTTGTGCGGACATGCCATTCCCGTGGTTGATCCCGCAAGCGGCGAAACCACGGGGCCAAATGAAGATGCCTGTACAAAACGACAGGACCCATTTCCGAGCCGCCAGGCGCATTATGGGTTGGGCTACATCGTCGGCACCTGTAGTCAAGCCCGAGTACGTGATCGGCGGCGACCTGCCCGCCGACCACCTGTTAAGGAGTTCACCATTGATACGGTCCATCGTCCTTCTATCTGTCATCTCGACCGCCGCCTGCACTCCGGCGCCTAAACCCTACGTCGAATGTTCGACCATCGGGTGCACGAGCAGCTTCGTCGAATACACCCCCTGACATCGTGTCAGGCTTCGCCGCGGGGGCCATTGCCAGTTGCACCTCAGGAACCATCGCAGATGCTCGGGCGTCTCTAGATGACCCGCCGGTGCATCCGGCAATTCTGGCAAAGGAGTTGGACATGCGTATTCGTACAATCGGACTTTGCGGCGTCATCCTGCTGATGGCGGCCTGTGGCGATACCACGACCGAACGTGCCGCGACCGGCGGCGTGGCCGGCGCGGTGGTCGGCGGACCCGTCGGTGCGGCCGTCGGCGGTACGATCGGCGCCACGACCTCGGCGCCCTGACGACAGGCACTCGGCAATCGCGAGAGCCTTGCGGCGGTGCCGGCCATCCCCTACATCTGATCCGAAAGACAGAAGGATCACCGAATGGCGATGGAAGCGCATGACATCGAAGCCCTGATCCGGGCTTCGTTTCCGCAGGCGAAGATCACGATCACGGATCTTGCGGGCGACGGAAACCATTACGCCGCAGAGGTCGTGGACGAAAGCTTTCGCGGCCTGAACCGGGTTCAGCAACAGCGCGCCGTCTATGCAGCGCTCAAGGGTCGGATGGATGGGCCGTCGGGCGAACTGCATGCGCTTGCGCTGACGACGAAGGCGCCGGACTGATCTTTTAAACGCCCTTACCCAGCCCGCCCTTGGCGGGCTTCCGACCAAAAGGACCGCCCATATGAGCGACGTGAAAACCCGTATCCAGGACCTGATCGACAGCAACGATGTCGTTCTGTTCATGAAGGGCACCAAGGAAATGCCGCAATGCGGATTCTCAAGCCGCGTCGCTGGCGTGCTGAACTACATGAGCGTCCCGTTTCGCGACGTCAACGTGCTGGCCGACGGCGATGTCCGCCAGGGCATCAAGGACTTTTCGGACTGGCCGACGATCCCCCAACTCTACGTCAAGGGAGAATTTGTGGGCGGCTGCGACATCATCACAGAGATGACGCTGTCTGGCGAGCTCGACCAGCTTTTCAGAAACAAGGGCGTGTCCTTCGACAAGGCTGCCGCCGACAAGATCCGCGAGGCCAATGCCTGAGCCTCGTCCCCTTTCGGCCATTTCCCTGATGTTTGCACTTAAAGGTGGAAGACTCTAGGAATGGCGGGACATGGATTTACATTCGCGGTCTACGAGCGGGATCACTTCGTGGCGCGAGGCACGGGCTAGGACCTTAGCGACGCGTCGTATGACTTCGATGTCGTCAACTGTCCTGCCGCTTACCCTGCCCTGCAAAGCTTCTGGCCAGCGCCAACGTCAAGGTGTGATCACTGGCGCCCCTCTTCCCGGGGTCGGTGATCTTTCCATAGCAAAGCCATGGCTGGCATGGGGTTGGCCGCTGGTTCTCCGCTTGCCTTCGACACTGCCGCTTCGCTTCATGCGTGCGGGTGGCATGTCGTCGCGGCGCCTTTCAACTGGAAAAACCTGCGCGGCTTGGTCGACCGTCTGAAGGTCGGCCGCCGATGGCAGTTCAAAGCATAGTCTGCTCACTAAGTTTCAGAAACCTCGGTTCCGTTCGTGGATCTTTGCCGCCAGCGTCACGCCAATCGCGAATGCCCCGATCAGCCTGCCCGTTGTCGCCAAAGGTGCGCGCGGTCGTTCGGTTCCGTCTGCCGCCGGAGGCTTTGTCGATCCGAGGCCTACCGAACCGAGCGTACCGCACAGCCTACGTTCTGCTCCTTCAGCCAGCTGCGTTGCACGGCTGCTCGCCTCGTCGATCAGAGAATGCGCACGCTCTTCGGCGATGTCGGCCACCCGCAGCGCCTCGCTGCGCGCACGATTCATCGCAGCATCGGCCGCGAGCGACGCGCGGGCCTGAACCTCTCGCTTGAGGTCATCAGTCGTCGGCATCTCATGCCTCCGACGCGAAGACAGGCCGATCAGCAGTCCCGCGCTGACGGCAAGTCCAGCCCCGATCGAAAGCGACGCCAGCGCCGCACCCCATTCCAGCGTTTCGGCCAGAAACGACCAGAGCGCGGCAAGCAGAAAGCCGCTCGCCACCAACCCTACGGCGGCGGCAGCGACCTTCAGTGCCGCACGGCGGGCCGCGTCGCCTGCGGCCAACTGCAAACGCCTGGAAAAGTCGAACATCAGCGACGCGACAGCATCAGACCGACGAGGAAACCGACGCCAGCGGCGATGCCCAGGGCTTGTGCCGGGTGGCGGCGAATGACGTCCGAAAGCTCGTCATAGCGATCCTCGGCGTAATGCGCCATTTCGCGCGCCGTCTGCTGGCCGCTGTCGTAGAGCCGCTCGGCCTGCTGGCGCGCCCGCTCGGCATAGTCCTGGCCGGCATCGCGTGCACGGTTGGCGTAATCCCGTCCGGCATCCAGCGCTTCGTTTGCCATTGCTGCCCCGCGATCTGCCAAGCGATCGGCGCCAGAATTCTGCGACAGGTCGCGTGCCGTCCGCCGAACATCCTCGGCGATGCGATCGGCGCCGCCCTTCAAGTCGCGGGCCGCCTCGTCCACGGCAGCGTTCGCGTCGCGCTTCATGTCGTCTGTGGTGGTATTCTGTGCCATGTCCATGTCCTTCGTCTGGTGTCGTTTCACCGCTCAAGAAGAACAAGAAGCTAGGCAAATCGTTCCCGTTCGGGCCTCAATCTCCTCATGACAAACGCAATTCTGCGCGCGTTGATGATCGGCGCATAGTCCTCGCTGAACCAGATGCTCGATTCCTGTGCACGGGCGGGACGTTTGGTTTGAGCCTGTATCCGCCGAGGACAGGTGCAGCAGGTTCACCGTGCCCTGACAGTGATTGGTGCGGACCGCTTCCCATAATCAGAAGCAGCCCGACTTGGGGCTGCTTCTGAAGCTTCACGCTAACCGATCAGGCGCTTGTCGTTCCAGAGGTGTCGCATGGCCAGACGCCGACCCATCCGGCCCGAGGCCAAAGCACGTGCCGGATCGGCTGTAAATTCGGGGTCGCCAAGTTGCGGGAACAGCGTGAAGATCTCTTCCTGCGCGTCCTTGCCGACACTTTTTAAGGCTTCGGGTCCGGTAAAGAGAGACTCGGTCTCGGCACCGTTCGAGGTCACCACTTCGTGGCGGTCGAAGAGGAAGTGGTGGTACTCGACCTCATTCATGTCATCGGCAATGTCGATCCCCTCGAGCATCACGAGCTGTTTTGCCGCCACCAGAACCTCATTCGTCGAGAACATCCTCTGCGCGATCTTCGAGCGCACGAGGATGCGATGCTGCGGAGAAACGTAGAGGTCTAAAGACGGAATGTTCTCACCCAAGGCTCCGGCCCTGATGCGCACGGGCCGCAGGGCGGGCTTCATGGCAAGGGCGGCAGCCGTCAGCTTTTTCGACCCGGTCCAGCGCACGGGCTGGAGGCCGTTGTCGCGGGTCTCAACCAGGTCGCCGATGCGCAATTCCTCGACAGCCACCAAGCCGCGGTTTGTTCGGATCAGGGTGCCGGTGACAAAGCAGAACAGCTCGTCCGGTGGAATGATGTCGGTTCCGTTTTCGTTCAGCGTCCCGGAGATCGCGACCGTGTTTAGGCTCGACTGAACGGTCGGCAGGATGCCCCTCAGCGTGGCCGCTACGGTCGGGCCGATGATGGGAACTGCCTGAACGTCGGCCACCAGTTCGTCCGCGACGGAGGAAATCGGTGCCGTGGCCGATATCGGAGTCCCACCCACGTTGACCGTCAGCGTGGCACTGATGTGATCCTCATCCAGTGGCTCGTCGCTGATGAAGTAATAGTTGCCACCCGCGGTGACGACCGACCCGGCGATCGGGTTGACCACGGCATTGACGTTCAGCACCCCCGGCACGCCGACATTGGTTGTGCCGACATTGGTGATCGTGCTCGTGCCGAGATAAGTGTACTGGGTCGGATTGACGGTCGCGTTGCCGCTTCCGTCGACATCGACCGTTTGGAAAGTCTCACCGTTCTCCAGCGTGGCCGCGCCTGCCGCGTTGGGATCGCCGACGTCGTACTGGTCGAACTCCTGCCCCGGGCCGTAGATGTTCACCAGATCGGTGGCGTTGATGGAGATGGCTCCACCCGTTCCGACCGAGATCAAGCTGCTGTCAAGCAAGGTCAAGTATGGCATGTTTCACCTGTCTGCAGACGCATGCCGAAGCATCGTCGAGGGTAAGGCCGTTCCGGGATCCGGCACATGAGGCGTACATGTCAAAACCGTCCCGAGGCTGTTCGCGTAGAGATAGTTAAAATTCGACTGATTCTACCTTAGGCAGAATTAACCACGTTCTTCAAGAAATTCCGCTGATTTGTCCGAACAGATGCCATCAAGGCATGGCCGATGCCTCGCAAACAGAAATTTTTATTCGAATGACTTGAGCGAGGTCGATGCGGCTGAACGCATCAAGCCCGCGCCTACCGGTCAGAGCGATGCGTGTTCAGCGGACGCAACCCGTCCAGCAACTGACGGGCGGTGGTATCGGAGAGTCAGAAGAGCGTGGTAGGGGCGGTCGGACTCGAACCGACACTCATTGCTGAAACGGATTTTGAATCCGTCGCGTCTACCATTCCGCCACGCCCCCGGCGCTCTTCCGGAAAGGCCACCTTGGGCCTTTCCGACGCGTAATTCGGCGCCTGCCTTTTTGCAAGGGCCAAAGCGATGAAGTCAGCCACGGCCCAGTCTGGTAAGACGGGCGTCGCGCAGGCGCGTAAAATCGTCGCCGGCATGGTACGAGGATCGCGTCAGGGGCGTGGCCGACACCATCAGGAAACCCTTGCCATAGGCGGCCTTCTCGTACCCCGCAAATTCCTCGGGCGTGACGAAGCGGTCGACGCGATGGTGCTTGGCACTGGGCTGAAGATACTGACCGATGGTGATGAAATCGATGTCGGCCGCGCGCATGTCGTCCATCACCTGCAGGACACCCTGGCGATCCTCGCCCAGGCCCACCATGATGCCTGACTTGGTGAACATGGTCGGGTCCATCTCTTTCACCCGCTGCAGCAGACGCAGCGAATGGAAGTACCGCGCCCCCGGACGTACCGATGGGTAGAGGCCGGGCACGGTCTCCAGGTTATGGTTGAAGACGTCAGGCCGCGCCTCGACCACGATCTCCAGCGAGCCGGGGCTGGACTTGAGGAAATCCGGTGTCAACACCTCGATCGTCGAGCTGGGAGAACGGTGGCGGATCGCGCGGATGGTCTGGGCGAAATGCTCGGCCCCGCCGTCGTCCAGATCGTCGCGGTCCACGCTGGTGATCACGACGTGGTTCAGGCCCAGCTTCTGGACGGCATGGGCCACGCGCCCCGGCTCGAACGCGTCGAGCGATTGGGGCTTGCCGGTGGCGACGTTGCAGAAGGTGCAGCCACGGGTGCATATCTCGCCCATGATCATCATGGTGGCGTGGCCCTGGCTCCAGCATTCGCCTACATTGGGACAGCCGGCTTCCTCGCACACGGTCGACAGGCGGTTTTCGCGCAGAAGGTCGCGGGTCTGCTTGTAACCGGCCGAGGTGGGCGCCTTGACCCTGATCCAGTCCGGCTTCTTGGGCTGGGCCTGGTCGGGACGATGCGCCTTTTCCGGGTGACGCTGATCCGGGATCCTGAGGTCGCGCAAGGGATGTTCCTTTCGGTCGCGGTTCAGGCAGAAATAGTCGTTTTGCAAGCGCTTGGCAACGCATGGCAGGGTTGCTTCGGCCGCGGCATTGCCCTTGCCGCAGTGCAGCGTTAGGAACCTGTGCGGGAGGAGTTGCCGCCACCGCTGGAATCTACAGGAGCCTTGATGAAGACCGGATCGAAACTGCCAAACGTCACCTTCCGCACCCGCGTCCGCGATGAATCCGTCGGCGGGCCGAACCCGTTCCGGTGGCAGGACATGACCACCGCCGACTATTTCGCCGGCAAGCGCGTCGTTCTGTTTTCACTACCCGGCGCGTTCACCCCGACCTGCTCCACCTATCAGCTGCCCGGCTTTGAAAAGGCTCATGCCCAGATGAACGAACTGGGGATCGATGCGATCTATTGCATGTCGGTAAACGACAGCTTCGTCATGAACCAGTGGGCCAAGGCGCAGGGCCTGGAAAACGTCACCGTCATTCCGGACGGTTCGGCTGAGTTTACCGACAAGGTCGGGATGCTTGTCCGCAAGGACAACCTGGGCTTTGGCGCCCGCAGCTGGCGCTATGCCGCCGTCATCAACGACGGCACGGTCGAGGCGTGGTTCGAAGAGCCGGGCCGTTGCGACGATTGCCCCGACGACCCCTACGGCGAGACTGCACCCGAAGCGGTCCTGGCGTGGCTGCAGAACGCTCGGGTGTCCGAGCCTGCGTAACCTAGGGACCGTCGTCGCGCAGCAACGGATGCGCGGCGGCGGTCATAACGGCGCCCAGGTTGTCGAACCAGCCCGCTGCGGGCGTCGAAGCCCGCCGCATCAGAACGACCTGCCGCGCGGGTTCCGGCCTGGGGAAGGCAACTGTCACCAGCCCCGGTGCCGCGGCCACTTCCTGCCGGCGGGCGATCTGCGGCAGGAAGGTCAGTCCTATCCCTTGCGCCGCCAGACGACACAGCGTCGAAAGCGACGCGGCCCCCATGTCCAGACGGCTGGAGCGCCTGCCAAGGCCGCACACCTCCAGCGCCTGATCACCAAGGCAATGCCCCTCGTCCAGAAGCAGCAACTGACCGGGGTCCAGCATCGCGGGCGACACCGCGCGCTGCCCCATGTCAGATAGCCGCTGCGCACTGCCCGCCAGCAGGAAGCGATCCGTAAACAGGGGAACAGCGGCGAAGCTGTCGTCTTCGGGCGGCGAGGCCACCACGATCGCATCTAGCCGCCCCTTGGCAAGCTCGTCCAGCAGGCGGTCGGTCACCGCTTCGCGCAGGTGCAGGTCGCGGTCGATGTCGCGGGCGCGCAGCAATGGCAGCGTCTCGGGCAGAAGGTAGGGGGCAACGGTCGGGATCATCCCTAACATCAGGCGGCCGCCCTGCCCCGGCTGCCTCATCCCCTGTTCCAGCGCGCTCATTTCTGCAAGGACACGCTGTGCGTGCCGTTCCAGTGCCCTGCCCTGCGGGGTCAGCACGATCCCCGCCGAGGTCCGCTCGACCAGCCGCGCCCCCACGGCATCCTCAAGGGCCCGAATTTGCATGGACAGAGCCGGCTGCGTGACATGGGCCGCCTCGGCCGCTCGGGTGAAATGCGCTTCCTGAGCCAGTGCCAGGAAATAGCGAAGTTGGCGAAGCGTGATGTTCATCAGCTTTCCTGATCCCGATCAGCAGAAGATCCAATTTCCGGTTATACGTCGCATCGCGCATCTTCAAGCCGGGCAATCCATGAGGGAACGACATGACACAAGATGATGCCACCCGGCCGCGCATGACCACCACGGCAGGCGCGCCCATAGCTTCGAACCAGAACAGCGAGACGGCTGGCGTTCGAGGGCCGCTGCTGATGCAGGATTATCAGCTTCTGGAGAAGCTGGCCCACCAGAACCGCGAGCGCATCCCCGAGCGCGTCGTTCATGCCAAGGGCTGGGGCGCCTTCGGCACGTTTACGGTGACGAACGACATCACGCAGTATTCCTGCGCCTCGATCTTCGCGGAAGTCGGCAAGACGACCGAGATGCTGGCCCGCTTCTCGACCGTCGCCGGCGAGCAGGGCGCGGCGGACCACGAGCGTGACGTCCGCGGCTTCGCGCTGAAATTCTACACGGATGAGGGCAACTGGGACGTCGTGGGCAACAACACGCCCGTCTTCTTCGTGCGTGATCCGCTGAAATTCCCGGATTTCATACACACGCAGAAGCGCCACCCGCGCACCAATTTGCGCAGCGCGACCGCGATGTGGGACTTTTGGGGCCAGCAGCCGGAATCGCTGCATCAGGTGACGATCCTGATGTCGGACCGGGGCCTGCCGCAGGACCCGACCTTCATGAATGGCTATGGCAGCCACACCTATTCCTTCTGGAACAAGGACGGCGAGCGGTTCTGGGTCAAGTTCCACTTCAAGACCCAGCAGGGCCACCGCCATTACACCAATGGCGAGGCCGCCGAGATCATCGGCCACTCGCGCGAAGGCTACCAGGAGGCGCTGTTCGGCAAGATCGAGAAGGGCGAGTTCCCGCGCTGGAAGATGTTCGTGCAGGTCATGCCGGAACTCGATGCCGAGAAAACGCCCTATGACCCGTTCGATCTGACCAAGGTCTGGCCGCATAGCGACTACCCGCTGATCGAGGTGGGCGAGTTCGTGCTCAACCGCAACGCCGACAACTACTTCGCGCAGATCGAGCAGGCGGCCTTCAGCCCCTCTAACAAGGTGCGCGGGATCGGCTATTCGCCCGACAAGATGCTGCAGGCCCGCGTCTTCAGCTATGCCGACGCCCATCGCTATCGCCTTGGCACCCATTACGAACATCTGCCTGTGAACGCGCCGAAATGCCCGGTTCATCACTATCACAAGGACGGGCAGATGAATTTCTTCGGGCACCATTCCGGCAGCATGAACGCATATTACGAGCCGAACAGCTTCGGCGGCGCCGTCGAGGATCCGTCCTTCGCCGAACCTCCGCTGAAGATTTCGGGCGAGGCCGGGCGGCACCCGCATCAGCAGCAGATCGACGACTATGCCCAGCCCCGCGCGTTGCACGACAAGGTGCTGTCCGAGGACGAGCGCGGTCGGCTCTACAAGAACCTGGCTGCGGCGATGGAGGGGGCGGACGAAGCCGTCGTTGCGCGCGCGCTGGAGCATTTCGACCGCATCAGTCCAGTCTATGGCGAGGGCATCCGTGCCGCACGTGCCGAATTGGCCGCAAAGCAGCGTCACGCGGCCGAGTGATCGATTGGCTTGGGGCGCGCTCGATTCACGCGCGCCCCGAATTCTTCACCCGATCAGCGGTGAGCCCTTTCCGTAGGTCTCGGCATAGTGCCGTTCGAGCCGCATCAGCGCCAGCCGCAGCACGATCTTGCCCGAGCGCGCCGACCAGCCCAAGCGTCGTTCCGTCAGTTCTATCCCCTCGAGGAAGCAACACACCCTCAGAACGATATCACCCATACCGGGCCCCAACTCGCGCAGCGCTACAGCGACCCGATCGCGCGCGGATTCGGAACCGCCGCGATAACCTGAGCCGCCGCGAGACACATCGATCCCGGCGGTCATGAACCCGTCCCAATTCTGTGTCACCCGCGGGCCCATCTGGGCCAGTTCGAAGTCTTCGCGCAGGCGTTCGGCGGCCGAAACCATGCCGGCGGTCAGGAATGCCTCACCCATGTGATCACGCCGGCGGGCAAGCACCAGAAGCGGGCTTTCCGCGATGTTGATCCGCGTGCGCCGACGCTGCCCGTCCTCGGGGTCCTCGATGACCCGATCTTCCCAGATCCTATGCCTGTCGGCGTGATCCGCAACTGGGTGATCGAAGGACACCGCTGCTTCGGCCATGCCCTCCTCGGCCGTCACAGGCTGGGCGTCGGCAAAGGCCTCTGGTCCCATGTACTTACCGCGCTGGCGGGGTGACCGCAGCATGCTGCGCAGTGCTTCGCGACCGGCAGGCGCGATCAGATAGCGCTGCAGCCGCCCCCCCTCACCCGTCTGGACCACCCAACCCTTCAGCGCCATCGCTTCGGCCAGTGCCCGGTCGAGGACGGCGGTGCGGATGTCATCGCGCGTGACAATGGCCTTCTCCATCCCCAAGGCCGAGGCCATCACCGCACCGGGCTCTGCCAGGCGGCGCAACACGCGGAGCGCCTGCCGCTCATCCATCGCCGTCCGAGCCGGCATGCTGTCGATGGCGCTGTCGACCAAGGGATCATCCCGCTTTGCCTCGAATCTGCGGATGCGCCGCAGGATGGTCGAGGCGTGACAGCCCGCCTCTCGCGCCAAGGCACGGATCGTCACACCTTGTTCGACATGGCGCAGATACAGCTGTGCATCCTGCGTCATCTCGTCAGGGCCGATCACGGTGGTTCGTTGCTCCTGCGAACGATGCTCCGCGATGGCCGTTTCTATGGCGAAGTCACCGGTCAATATCGTCATGTCAGGTCCCTTGTCGTCCTCGGGCAGTCCGGCAGGTAACCACCCTGGGTTGAATTTTTCCCTGTTGGTTAACAGGAAGTTTCTGCACATAGCCGCAACATTCCCTAACAATTCCTAAAGAATCCTTCTGGCGGCGCGCGGTGCGTCAGGGGTTTCGGCAACACATCTTAGGGTTGTGTGAAGCTGGCCACGTCACGCATCACCGAGGATCGACCCATGACCACAGCTTCGAACGTCATCATCTTTCGCCCGCGTCCGACCAATCAGGCCTTGCGCCGACCCGGCACGTTGATCCGGGCAGCGCGTGAAGGCCAGAAGGGTTGGAAACGCAGCCGGGATCTGACCCGCCTGCTGCGCATGGATCAGGCTCCGTCGCCCGCCGCTGCGCTGACCCGGCTGCGGACCGAGGAGGAAATCCAGAACGAGCTACGAATGATGCGCACCGCCGAATACGACGTCCGGCGTCACGTCCTGCTGATGGTGGCGATCCTTGCCGAAATGCGGGCCGCTGTTAATGCCGCGCCGCTGCCGACGGTCCAGGCGGTCTGACTGCTATCGCTTTCGCATAAGCGATCCGAGCAAGCCTCTGACAAGAGCCTTGCCGGCCCTGGTTCCCAACTGCCGGGCAAGGCTCTTGCCGAACGCCTCGACGATTCCATCGGATCGAGAAGTTCGGATCTTTCTGGCTGGCGCACCATTCCGTTCGTCCTGTCGCTGCCACGTCTGTTCAGGCAAGCGGAACAGGTCATCTGCGTCACTGTCCTTGGCTGCCTCGGCCGCGCGCCGCGCCAGCATCTCGTGCGCCGAATTGCGGTCGACGGTCTTGCCGTATTTCAGCGCCATCGGTGACTGGTTGACGATGTCGCGCCGAAGTTCGGGCCCGATCGGTCCCAGCTGGCTGAACGGAGGCCTGATCAACGTGCGCTGTGCCACGCCGGGCGCCCCCTTCATGTCCAGCAGTGATGTCACCGCCTCGCCGGTGCCGACTTGCTGGATGGCCTCGGCCACCTTGAAGTCAGGGTTCGGGCGATAGTTGTCGGCCGCCTGTCGCAACGCCTTCTGGTCCTTGGCCGTAAAGGCGCGGAGCGCATGCTGGACCCGGTTGCCCAACTGTCCCAGGACGGCGTCCGGAATGTCGGCCGGGCTCTGGCTGACGAACCAGATGCTGACCCCCTTGGAGCGGATCAACCGGGCCACCTGCTCGACCTTGTCGACAAGCGCCTTCGGGGCGTCGTCGAACAGCAGGTGCGCCTCGTCGAAGAAGAACGCCAGCCGCGGCTTGTCGGGGTCACCAATCTCGGGCAGCTGCTCGAACAGCTCTGACAAAAGCCACAACAGGAATGTTGCATATAGCCGTGGAGAGCTCATCAAGCGGTCCGCGGACAGGATGCTGATCACGCCCCGCCCGTCCGGCGCCTGGCGAATGATGTCCGAAAGTTCCAGCGCAGGCTCGCCGAACAAGCGGTCGCCGCCTTCGTTTTCGAGGATCAGAAGCGCTCTCTGGATCGCGCCGATGCTGGCGGCACTGACGTTGCCATAGCGCAGTGACAGGTCCGACGCGTTCTGCCCCACCCACAGCATCATGGACTGCAGGTCCTTCAGATCCAGAAGCGGAAGCCCCTCCTCGTCGGCGACGCGGAAGGCGATGTTCATGACCCCTTCCTGCACGTCCGTCAGGTCCAAGAGACGTGACAGAAGCAGGGGGCCCATTTCCGAAACAGTGGCCCGGACGGGATGCCCCTTCTCGCCCCATACATCCCAGAAGACGACCGGAAATGCATGATACTCCAGATCCAGCCCGATCTTCTGCGCTCGGTCCCGGAATGCGCCATGCAGCTTGCCTTGGGCGGAACCGGCCACTGCCATGCCCGCCAGGTCACCCTTGACGTCAGACATGAATACGGGAACGCCGGCCATCGAAAGGCTTTCGGCAAGGGTCTGCAGCGTGACGGTCTTGCCGGTACCCGTCGCACCGGCGATCAGCCCGTGGCGGTTGGCCTGACGCAGCAAAAGCAGTTCGGGCACCGCATGATCAGCGCCTGCCCCACCGACGAATACGGTTCCCGCCTCAAAGTCCAGAACAGGGCACATGGTCATCCTCTCATGCCGGTCCAGCGCAACGTGCGCTCTGACAAGACAATCTTAACGTTTGCATGGCAAGTTCAGCTTGTCCGGATCGGGCGACCTGTTCGGACCTTCCTCCCTGTTGGACTGCCGCGCCTTGCAAGGGCGCGGCATTTTTTTTGCGTCCGCACCAAGACGCAAGCCCAGTTGACGGATCATGTCCACGGGACTAGCTTGCGACGCAATGATGACCGGCCAGTCCGGCAGGGAGCTTGAGATCAAGGGGCCGCGGTTTACGCCGCGGCCCCTTCCTTTGTGAAGACGCTGCGGCCCCGGTTCTGGTTCCATCGCGCCATCGGCGGCCCATGGGCGGGACACGGCCGGGTCAAGGCAAGGTGACCTGTCGTAGGTTGCGCAAGCACTGACAACGGCTCAAGGCCGTGCTAGATCGACCCCAATGCGTTGAGCAAAAGGAAGAAAAGATTCATGTCGATCAAGTCCTCGCATGCACTGCTGACAGCGCTGGCGCTGATGGCCGCACCAGCATTCGCGCAAGATGCCGCGACGCCGACGGAAAGCCCGACCGGTGGTCAGCCCGCCGAAGCCGCGCCTGCGGAAACGGATGCTGCCCCGGCCGAAACGACCGCGACCGACTCCACCGGAGAGACCGCGCCTGCAGCCGAAGCTGAGGCCGCAACACCGGCCGAAGATGCCGCCGATGCTGCGACAGCGACCGAAGATGCCGATCAGACCGGCAGCTACTACCTCAAGTCCGAGCATGGTGACTGGGCCATCCGCTGCATCCGTGCCGGCCAGGGCAAAGACCCCTGCGAGCTCTACAAGCTGCTGACTGACGATGACGACAGCCCGGTTGCGGAACTGACGCTGATTCCGCTGGCTAACGGCGAAGTCGCGGCCGGTGCCACCCTCGTTGCACCGCTTGAGACCGACCTGATCGCGGGCTTGGGCTTCCAGGTCGACAACGGCGAGCGGCGCGGCTATCCGTTCAGCTTCTGCGCGCCCGTCGGCTGCATCGCACGGCTTGGATTCACGGAACAGGAGCTGACCGGGATGAAGCGCGGCGCGACCGCCTCGGTCGAGCTGCTGCCTTTCGGCGGTGACCGCGAGAACCCGGTGGACCTTGACTTCTCGCTGAGCGGGTTCACCGCCGCATTCGACGAACTGGCGGCCTATGCGGCAGCCCCGGCAGCCGAGGCCGAAGACGCCACTCAGACCGACGCAGAGGCCGCGCCCGCCGAGTGATCGGCATCCGAACCGCGCCGACCGGCGCGGTTCACCTCTTCAGGCGCGACGCAGGGCGATCACCGCGTTCAGACCGCCGAATGCAAAGGCGTTCGACAGGACGGCTTCGATCCGGACCTCGCGCGCCTCGTTCGGGACCACGTCCAGCGCGCATTCCGGGTCAGGCTCCTGATAGCCGATCGTCGGCGCGATGATCCCGTCGCGCAGCGCCATGATGCAGGCCAGAAGCTCTACCGCGCCAGTCCCGCCGATCAGGTGGCCGTGCATGGACTTGGTCGAACTGATCATCAGCCGGTCCGCGTGGTGCCCGAAAGCATGGGCGACAGCGGCGCATTCGGTCTTGTCGTTCGCCGCCGTACCGGTCCCGTGGGCGTTGATATAGCCGATCTCGTCGCGGTCCAGGGCGGCATCGACCATCGCCCCGGTGATCGCGCGTTCCGCGCCCTGAGCCGAAGGCATGACGATGTCCTGCGCGTCCGAGGACATGGCGAACCCCACGACCTCGGCCAGAATGTCGGCACCGCGTGCGCGGGCACGTTCGTACTCCTCGAAGACGAAGACGCCCGCCCCCTCGCCCTGAACCATGCCGTTGCGATTGGCGCTGAAGGGGCGGCAGGCGTCCTTGGACATGACGCGCAACCCCTCCCATGCCTTGACGCCGCCGAAGCACAGCATCGCCTCGGACCCGCCGGTCAGCATGACGTCCGCCCCGCCCGAGCGGACCATCTGGAAGGCCAGCCCCATTGCATGATTCGAACTTGCGCAGGCGGTCGCCACGGTGAAGGCGGGCCCACGCAGGCCGAACTCCATGCTGACATGGCTGGCAGCAGCGTTGTTCATCAGCTTGGGGACCACGAAGGGGTGGACACGATTCTTCCCTTCCTCATAGACAGCGCGATAGTTTTCGTCCCAGGTATTCAGGCCGCCGCCGGCGGTACCCAGCACCACGCCCGATCGCAGGCCAAGCGCGCCCTCGAAGTTCAGGCCCGACTGCGCCACCGCCTGCTTGGCCGCCAGCAAAGTGAACTGTGTGAACTTGTCGTACAGGAGGATCTGCTGACGGTTGAAATAGGTCTCGGGCGTCCAGTCGTGGACCTGCGCGCCGATCTGTATCGACAGCCGGTCCACGTCGCGAAAATCCAGCTGCGTGATGCCGCAGCGCCCTTCGCGAAACGCCTCGAGGGTCGAGGCGACGTCATGGCCGAGCGCGTTGATCGTGCCCGCCCCGGTAATGACCACCCGGCGCAGGCCGTGACGAGCGCCGCGGTTGCTGCCTGGCGCGACCGCCGGCGCCAATACATCGGTCTTATCTTCGGGTCTTCCGGCGGTCATGCGGCCTTGTCCGCCACCAGCCGTTCGACCGCCGCGATGATGGTGCCCATGTTCGAGATGTCGAAGTCCGATTTCTTGGGTTCGTTCGCGTTGAAGGGGATCGAGATGTCGAAGGCCTCCTCGATGGCGAAGATCGCCTCGACCAGCCCCAGACTGTCGATCCCCAGATCCTCGGGGGAGGACGTGTCTGTCACCTGCTCCGGTTCCAGCATGGCCTGTTCGGCGATGATTGCTCGAATCCGCTCTCTGATCACTTCTGTCATGTCGCCTCCTGTTCAGTCCTTCTCCAACAGGCGTGTAACGGTTTCCTGAAGCTTGGACAGCTGTTGCGCGAAACGCGGCAGCCGGCGCATGGCCTTTTGGATCTCCAGCTGCGTCTCCATCTTGACGGCGGGGTTGCCCAGGATGACGCGGCCTGCGGGAACGCGGGTGAAGATCTTCGCCGCCCCGCCCGCAATCACGTCGTCGCCGATCGAGATATTGTCGGACACGCCGACCTTGCCCGCCAGCACCACCCGGTCGCCCACCGTCGACGATCCCGCAATCCCGACCTGGCTGCACAGCAGGCAGTCCTTGCCGACGGTGACGTTGTGGCCCAGCATCACCAGATTGTCGATCTTGGTCCCCGAACCTACGCGGGTTGCGCGAATCGTGCCCCTGTCGATGGTGGCATTCGCCCCGATCTCGACATCATCGCCCAGTTCGACCGTCCCAAGCGAGTGGATGCGCGTCCAGTGCTGCTGGCGGATGTCGGCGCGGGCGCCCAAGGTGCGGCGGATCTCCTCGATGCCCGACTCCTCGGGCGTAACGAAGGAAAAGCCGTCGCCGCCGATGACCGCGCCAGGCTGTATGATCAGTCGGTCGCCTGCGACGACGTCATGGCCGATGCGGGCGCCCGGATGGATCAGGGCGTCATCACCGATGCGGGCGTTGCGGCCGATGCTGACATGGGCCCCGATCCGCGCCCGGAAGCCCAGGACCACGCCGGAACCAATGACGACGAAGGGCCCGATGGCGGCATCCGCGCCGATGCTGGCGGTCGGGTCGATCACGGCAGTCGGATGGATCCCCGGCGCGATATCAGGTCCGGGATCGAAGGTGCGGGTCAGCCCGGCCATGACCAGCCTGGGGCGGGGTGCAAAGATGGCGGCCGCCAGACCATAGGCCTCGGGGTCCATCCCCTCGGCCAGGATGGCGATGCAGCCGGGCGACAGGGCCTCGGCGTATTTCGGTGACATGGCCAGGGCCAGCTGCCCCGCCCCGGACTGGACGGGCACCGTCAAGGACGGCTCACCCGCCCCGGTGACGCGGATCCCCGTGTCGCCCCAAGCCTGTGCCCCAAGCGACGCGGCGAGTTCTGCTATCGTGACGGCCATGCTGCCCCCTTTCCGGCAAGGGATTAGCCTGTTTGCCGGTGCCGTTCCAGCGAAAGGCGCGGACGATCCCTCACAAGCCTTGGCGCTGCAGGCCGACTCCGGCGTCCTGCAGCGCCTGCCACACCCGCGCGTCACGGCCATAGACGTCGGCAAAGAACCTGACGCGGCCCGAAGCATCGGGCCAAGCGGTGAAGTAAATAAGGTGGACCGGCACCGGCGGCTGCAGCTTCAGCCAGGTTTCGCGACCGCTGTCGAGCGCGCGTCGAAACATTCCGGCGGGATCGTCCGTCTGCCGCGACAGCAGGGCCTGTGCCAGATCGACCGGGTCACCGATGCGGATGCACCCGTTCGATTCCGCCCGCACGCGGTTGCCGAACAGATGCTTGCTGGGCGTGTCGTGGAGATAGATGTTCCAACGGTTCGGGAAGATGAATTTCACAATCCCCAGGGCATTGTCGCCGCTTGGCTTCTGACGCAGTCGGAACGGGAAATTTGCCGCCGTATAGCGCGAGAAGTCTACCGCGTCGCGGGACAGGACGCGCCCAGATCCGTCCACGACATCCAGATGAGCCACGGCATTCCTGTTGGCCTGCAGCTTCGGCAGATAGTCCCTGACGGTGATTGACCGCGGCACGTTCCAGCTGGGATTGACCACCACATGGGACATCATCTCGGAGAATTCCGGCGTACGCATGTCCGAGGTGTTGCGCCCCATGACGCTGCGCGTGCGAAAGACCTCGGACCCCTGGTCGACGATGATCGTCGAGAATTCAGGAATGTTCACCCAGACATGGCGTACAGTCAGGTCGGTGCCCGCCATCCAGCGCATCCGTTCCAGCGCGACGAGGATGGCGCGCTGCCGATCACCCTGCCCACTGGCCGCATCGCCGTTCAGCATCCCGATCGTGCGAGGACCAGCGATCCCGTCGTCCGGCAGTCCCGCCGCCCGCTGATACTGTGCCACGGCATCGGAAAGTGCCGTGTCATAGAGCGCAGGGTCGTCAGTCACGGCGCGAAAGCCGATGGCGGCCAAACGGTCGCGCAGCGGCACGACACCATCGCCGCGCATGCCGGGACGCCACACAGCTTCGGGAGCCTTGGCAAGGTCCGCGGGCACTGCAAGCCCAGCCGGACCGGCCAATGCCTCCTGCAGCGCCAGATAGGCTGGATGGCGCGGCGCTGCCTGCCGAAGGATCGATGCCGGATCGGCGGCAATCTGGAACCGGTCGAGCAGCGCCGGAATGGAGGGGCGCTGCGGGACGCGCTTGATCTCGGGATCGGCGCTGGCCGGGGTCAGGATGCCGCCGCTGAGATCGCGAAGCAGCCGCGCGGCCTGCCGACCGTAGGCGACCTCATCCTGCAAAGATTTGGCCAGCTGCGGCAGGCGGTCTGGCCGATAGCGTTCGGACGGGATGCCGTGGCGCGGCGTCTCGTCGATGACATCGCGCAGCGCTTCTCGCCGCGCCGCGCCTCCGGCACCCAGAAAGATCGGTTGCAGGCCGTTGCCGCCGTAGAAGGCGGCAAGATCGGCGTCGCCCGCAACCATCCGCGCAAGCGCCATCTGCGACAGGGTAAAGCGCAACTTCGGCGCGATCGCCGCGTTCACGGAAGCGACACCGTCCTGCGCAAGGACCGCAGCCGGCGCGCCCAGCACCAGCGTCAGCGTGACCACCAAGCTTGCCAGACGCTTCATCGCCATCCTCCTGCGCATCCTCTATCGATGTTCCACATTTTCCCCACGCCGGCCATTCCGCAAGTCGTTGATCCGCAGCAATGAAGCGCGCCTGTTGCAGTTCCAGCACATCCTAGGACCGATCCGCAACAACGCAACCTATCGGCGAAATCCTGCCGAAATTTGGGCGATTGCTGGCGTCAGGGCCAGAATCCGCTTCGCTGCGCACCGAGATTTGACATATTGTTAAGTGGTCGGGGATAAACCACGACAAGCCGTGCGGGACCGTGCAGGCTGAAAAAACGAAGCAGGACAGGCGATCTGAACATGACAATGGACCTCATCTCCCGTCGCGGCATCTTGGGTGTGTTCGCGGCGACCAGTGTTGCGGCCGCTCCGGTGATGGCGAATGCCTTCGGTTTTTTGCGCGGTGCCGGCGACATGCGGCGCGTTCGCATGTATTCCGGGCGCACGGGTGAAAGCCTGGACACAGTCTATTGGGTGGACGGCAAGTACATTCGCGAAGCGCTGAACGAGATCAACATCTTCATGCGCGACTGGCGCACGGGCGAGGTGATCGGCATCGACCCCCGCACGATCGACGTCGCGGCGGCCTCCTCGCGGCTGCTGCAGACGAACGAACCCTACATGATGCTGTCCGGTTATCGCTCGCCCCGGACCAACGCGATGCTGCGCCGCACCTCCAGCGGAGTGGCCAAGAACTCGCTGCACATGACAGGCAAGGCGGCGGACCTGCGGCTGAAGTCCCGCTCGGTCGGGCAGATGTACCAGGCCGCTGTCGCCTGCCGCGCTGGCGGCGTTGGCCGTTACAGCCGGTCGAACTTCGTGCACATGGACTGCGGTCCGGTCCGCACCTGGGGCAGCTGAGCCGAACCCACCCGGCTTTTCGCAAAACGCCTTCTGCAGTGCAGTTGGCGTTTTTGCCGTTTTAACAGCCGCTTCGACACGCTATACGGGGATTCATGCATCACGAAATCGAGCTTTTATGAGCGTCCTCCAATCGCGCCGTCACAGGACCGCCAAGAAGATCCAGGTCGCGGCCATCGCACTTGCCGTCCGTGACGGGCTTGCCAACGTCACGACCGAGGCGATCGCACGGCACGCCGGAATCAGCACCCGCACCTTCTTCAATTACTATCCCTACAAGGAAGCGGCCCTGATGGGTCCGCCGCCCGACTATCCCGCCGAGGCATCCGAAGCCTTCGTGGCAGGCAAGGGCCGCCTGATCGACGACTTGGGCATCCTCATCAAGGCCCATCTGTCGCGCTATCTGGGAGAGCGTGAGATGATCGGCCAGATGCTGGCGCTTTCGGACAGCGACGCCAAGCTCGAGGCGCTGCGGAACAGCGCCATGCTGGCGCGCCGCGCCCAGATGCGCACACTGCTGCATCGGCGGATGCCTGGATCCGACGAACGCGTGATCGAGATCCTGGCGGCCGCCATCATCGCGGCGACGAATGCTGCGACGAAGGATTGGGCGGCCGGCAGGCGGATGGATTTCGTCGCCGCCGCGCATGAGAACTTGCGACTGATCCTTGTCGCCGCCGAGATGCTGGACAAGCCCACTGGCGGCTGAGCCCCATCAAGGCGCCAGCAGCTTGCGGTATAGATCGTCCAGAAAGACCGAACCCTCCTTGTAGGGATCACGCCCCGGCCCAAGGACCGCCCGGACCTGGATCTCGAAGTCGGCGTAGTGCTGGGTCATCGCCCAGATCGAAAAGATCAGGTGGCGCGGCTCGACACAGGCAAGGCGGCCATCGCGCATCCAGCCCTCCAGCACCTCGACGGTGCGATCGACGATCTGGCGCAGGCCGCCACCCAGAACCTCGGTCAGATGCGGGGCCCCCTGCAGGATTTCATAGGCAAACAGCCTGCTTTCGCGCGGAAAGTCACGCGACATCTGCAGCTTGGCTTGGACATAGCGCAGGACCTCAGGCAGCGGATCGCCCTCGGCATCGATCTGCTGCATCGGCGCTAGCCACATGTCCAGCAGAGCCGTCAGCAGCGCCTTATGAATCTCGTCCTTCGAGCCGAAATAGTATAGCACGTTGGGCTTCGACATCCGCGCGGCACGGGCGATCTGGTCGATCGTGGCGCCGCGAAAACCGTTGGTCGAAAACGCCTCCAGCGCGGCCTGCAGGATCAGGTCGCGGTTCTTCTGCTGTATCCGCGTCATCACGGGCGGCGCCGCATCTGTCATCCGAAAGCCACCTTCCGTCGTGATCCGAAATTGGGCAGAGTTGCCGCCGGCGCCGGCCAATGCGTCTGAACGCTTGACTGACCCATGACCCGTGCTAGCGTGATCCTGACCGTTTGGTCAATATTCTGCGAGGTTCCAAACCCATGCCGCTCGACCGCAAGCCCGCCCCCAACGATCTTCGCGCCTTCTGGATGCCGTTCACGGCCAACCGCCAGTTCAAGTCAGCGCCGCGGATGCTGGTCGCCTCCAAGGACATGCACTACACGTCTGCCGACGGTCGCCAGATCCTGGACGGCACGGCGGGCCTGTGGTGCTGCAACGCCGGCCACTGCCGGCCCCGCATCACCGAAGCGGTCCAGTCCCAGGTCGGAGAGCTTGACTATGCCCCCGCTTTTCAGATGGGCCATCCGCTGGCGTTCGAGTTGGCGAACCGCATCGTCGACATCGCGCCTGAAGGGATGGAGCATGTCTTCTACTGCAACTCTGGCTCGGAAGCCGTTGATACGGCGCTGAAGATTGCGCTGGCGTATCACCGCGCCCGGGGCGACGGCGCCCGTACAAGGCTGATCGGTCGCGAGCGTGGCTATCACGGCGTGGGCTTCGGCGGCATCTCGGTCGGAGGAATCGTCAATAACCGCCGGCATTTCGGTACCCTGCTGGCGGGCGTCGACCACCTGCCCCACACCCACCTGCCGGAAAACCGGATGACGAAAGGCCAGCCGGAACATGGCGCGCATCTGGCCGACGAACTCGAGCGTCTGGTCGCGCTGCACGGAGCCGAGACCATTGCCGCCGTCATCGTCGAGCCGATGGCCGGATCGACCGGCGTCCTGATGCCGCCGAAGGGTTACCTGCAGCGCCTGCGCGACATGACCAGGAAGCACGGGATCCTTCTGATCTTTGACGAAGTCATCACCGGCTTCGGTCGTCTCGGAAGCCCCTTCGCCGCCCAGCATTTCGGGGTGGTGCCGGACATGATTACCTGCGCCAAGGGCCTGACAAACGGCGTGATCCCGATGGGCGCAGTCCTGGCCACGGCCGAGATCCACGACGCCTTCATGCAGGGGCCTGAGCATCTGATCGAGTTGTTCCACGGCTACACCTATTCGGGCAACCCGATCAGCTGCGCGGCAGCCATCGCGACGTTGGACACTTATCAGGAAGAAGGTCTGCTGACCCGCGCCGCCACCCTCGAAGCCTATTGGCAAGAGGCCATTCACGGGTTGCGCGACCATCCGAACGTGGTCGACATCCGCAACATGGGTCTGATCGGCGCAGTCGAACTGGCCTCGATCGACGGTCAGCCGGGCAAGCGCGCCTTCGACATTTTCGTCAAGGCGTTCGAGGCCGGCATCCTGATCCGCGTGACCGGCGACATCATCGCCATGTCGCCGCCCCTGATCATCAGCGAGGCGCAGATCGACCATCTGATCGGCACCCTCGGCGACGTGCTGAAATCGGCCGCCTGAGCGTCGGTCGGACGACACGACCCATCCAAGCCGACCCCGCGACAGAACGGGGCGGCCAGACAGGAAGGACACGGAATGAGCGACGAGAACGCGTTGATGTCGGCTGCCAACATGAAGGTCGACGGCGACCGGCTGTGGGACAGCCTGATGGAGATGGCCGCGATCGGCCCCGGTGTCGCAGGTGGCAACAACCGCCAGACCCTGACCGATGCCGATTCGGAGGGCCGTGCCCTGTTTCGCCGCTGGAGCGAAGAGGCAGGCATGACCATGGGCCTCGACCGGATGGGCAACATGTTCATGCGGCACGAAGGCGCCGAGGCCGACCTTGATCCCGTCTATATCGGCAGCCACTTGGACACCCAGCCCACCGGTGGAAAATATGACGGCGTCCTTGGTGTCTTGGCGGGGCTCGAGGTGATCCGCTCGATCCGTGACATGGGCTTGCGGACCAGACGTCCGATCGTGGTGACCAACTGGACAAACGAGGAAGGCACGCGGTTTGCCCCGGCCATGCTCGCCTCGGGCGTGTTCGCGGGTGTCCTGACCGAGGACTATGCCAACAGCCGGACCGACGCCGACGGCAAGCGCTTCGGCGACGAATTGGACCGCATCGGCTGGCGGGGGGACGAGGCGCCAGGCGACCGCAAGATCCACGCAATGTTCGAATACCATATCGAGCAGGGTCCGATCCTCGAAGCCGAAGGCAAGCAGATCGGTGTCGTAACCCACGGCCAGGGGCTTTGGTGGCTGCAGGTGACGCTGACCGGAAAGGACGCGCATACCGGCAGCACACCGATGAACATGCGGGTCAACGCGGGCCTCGGCATGGCACGGATCATCGAGGCGGTGCACTGGATCGCGATGGACCACCAGCCGAACGCGGTGGGCGCTGTCGGTCAAGCCAATGTCTGGCCGAACAGCCGCAACGTGATCCCGGGCCGCGCGGTCTTTACCATCGACTTCCGGTCGCCGGACCTGGACAAGCTGACCTCGATGCGATCGAGATTGGAGGCTGAAGCTGCTGACATTGCAGCGGAACTTGGACTGGGTATCAAGATAGAGCCGGTCGGTCACTTCGATCCAGTGACCTTCGACGAAGCCCTTGTCCAAAGGGTGCGGCAGACAGCCGAGCAACTGGGCTATAGCCACATGAACATCGTGTCGGGCGCCGGCCATGACGCCTGCTGGATCGCCAAGGTGGCGCCGACGGTGATGATCATGTGCCCCTGCGTGGACGGCCTGTCCCACAATGAGGCCGAAGAGATCTCGCCGGAATGGGCACGCGCCGGATGCGACGTGCTGCTGCATGCAGTGCTTGAGACGGCGGAACTTGTCCGCTGAGAAACCGGGGGCGCCGCCCCCGCAGAAGTTCGACCACAAGGAAAGAGGGCAGCCATGGGCACGGTGATCAGGGGCGGAACGATCGTCACGGCGGACCTGAGCTATCAGGCGGATGTGCTGATCGAGGATGGCAGGATCGCGGCGATCGGTCAGGGGCTTGTCTGCGACGAGGTGCTGGACGCGTCGGGATGCCTGGTCATGCCGGGTGGAATCGATCCGCACACGCACCTCGAAATGCCCTTCATGGGCACATATTCCGCCGACGATTTCGAAAGCGGCACGCGGGCGGCGCTGGCGGGCGGGACGACGATGGTGGTGGACTTCGCCCTACCCTCGCCCGGTCAGGGGCTGCTGGACGCGCTGCAGATGTGGGACAACAAGTCGGGCCGGGCACATTGTGACTACAGCTACCACATGGCGGTAACCTGGTGGGGTGAACAGGTCTTCGACGAGATGCAGGCGGTCGTCGATCGCGGCATCACCAGCTTCAAGCACTTCATGGCCTACAAAGGCGCCCTGATGGTGAACGATGACGAGCTGTTCGCCAGCTTCCGTCGGGTTGGCGACCTGGGTGGCATCGCGATGGTCCACGCTGAAAATGGCGACGTCGTGGCCGAGTTGTCCGCACGCCTGCTGGCCGAGGGGAATACGGGACCCGAAGCGCATGCCTATTCCCGCCCGCCCCAGGTCGAGGGCGAGGCCACGAACCGCGCCATCATGGTGGCCGACATGGCGGGCGTGCCGCTCTATGTCGTGCATGTCAGCTGCGAGGACAGCCACGAGGCGATCCGCCGCGCCCG
>JAYZBS010000193.1:0-18731 GCA_036338635.1 Pseudomonadota bacterium
AACGATCCATACCTAGATCGGCTTCGTGGTCGCGATCATCGCCAAGCTTCTGAATGTCGGCAGCGGTGTGATCGCGCTTGCGCTGCACTTCGTCCTGCCGTTCATCGCTATCAAGCGGGGTGACCATGCAGGTTGCGTGCGACGCTTGTTGCAAGTTCGCCGTCCCCGGCTTCGACGCATCATGCTGTAGTGCAGGCCCGTCCCGCAAGCTGATGGAGGTCGGAATGATCAGATCGTCACGGAGGCAATCGACAGGTGCCCGGCCCGCCGCAGGAGGATTTCGATGCCGATTTGTCGTCAGCGCCAGGGATCGACCTCGGCGGTGGCCTGCTTGGCAGACGGCCCCCGGCTTTGACGCGGCCATCGCTGCCATCTTTTATCACTGCATCCATTCTGGATGACCTTGTGACCCTGAGGCAGCCACGAATGCCCAGAGGCTGGTCATGCGTCGACGCTTGAGGATGTCATACTGATCGAGCTCGTTTCCCCGTGCGGGCATGTCGCACTCCTGGCGATATTCGATGCCGGGGGCGGCGAAGCCTGTATCCTGGCCTTAAAAATCGGGCCGCGATAGGCGACGCGGGCGCGGCGCCCGATTTTCTGCTGAACGCATTGGCGTCGCGCAAGTTGAACCCAAGGGCCTTACTTGCACGTGGGCCGGATGAAGGAATTTTCGATGACGCCGCTCCAGATTGCCTCTGTCATCCTGGTGCTGTCCGCGGCGTCCGGCAGTATCAACTATTTCCTCCTCAAGCTTCCCGCTTCCATCGGGATTCTAGTCACCGCGCTTCTCGGCTCGGTCGCGATCCTGGGGGTCGATCATTATGCCCCCGGGTTGCAGCTTGCAGACCAGGTCCGTGAGCTGGTTGCGTCGATGGAGTTTTCGACGTCGCTTCTGGATGCGATGCTGGGTCTGCTGCTGTTTGCCGGGGCGCTGCATGTTTCGCTGGAGGATCTGAAGCGCGAGGCCCTGCCGGTCTTCCTGATGGCGACACTGGGCGTTGCGATATCGACGGCCGTCATCGGGCTCGGTTTTTCATGGGTCAGTGGCGCCCCCCTGCTGATCGCGCTGGTCTTCGGGGCGCTGATCTCCCCGACCGATCCTGTGGCCGTGCTGGGCATCCTGCAGGACGCGGGGATCCGCCAAAGCCTTGAAACGAAGATCGCGGGCGAATCTCTCTTCAACGACGGCGTCGGCTATGTCGTTTTCCTGCTGCTGGCGTCACTGGCCTTCGGCAACGCTCATGGCCATGGCCAGGCCATCGACCTCGCCGGCGCCGTCACGCTGTTCCTTCGGGAGGCCGTCGGCGGCGCGATCCTGGGGATGGCCCTGGGCTGGGGCGTCTTTCAGATCATGCGCCGCATGAACGAATATCCGCTGGAGGTGCTGCTGACGCTGGCACTGGCGTTCGGCGGTTACGAACTGGCCCTGGCGCTGGAGGTTTCGGCACCGATCATGGCGGTCGTCGCGGGGCTGATGATCGGCAACGTCGGACGGCGCGACGCGATGTCCGAGGAAACCCGCACCTATGTCGACGGTTTCTGGCGCTTGATCGACGAGATCTTGAACGCGACGCTGTTCCTGATGATCGGGATGGAGATCTTCCAGCTGAGCCCGAGCGCGAACATGGCAGTCGTCCTGCCCGCCGCCGTCGTGCTTGCACTTCTGGGGCGCCTTCTGTCGGTGGCGCTGCCGATCCTTCTTCTGCGGCCGTTCCGGCACGAGGGTCGGGACGTGGTGCCGCTGATGACTTGGGGCGGGCTGAAGGGCGGCATCTCGATCGCACTGGCGCTGTCGCTGCCAGAGAGCGAATGGAAGGCCCTGATCCTTGCCGCCACGTATATCGTCGTGGTCTTCGCGATCCTCGTCCAGGGGCTGACCCTGGGCCGGTTCGCACGCTGGATGAACCGCAAGACCTGACACCGACGGCGCTGCCGGCGGGAACTCTCACCGGAGGCGGACGTTTTTGCACCTCCATCCACGCAGGGTCGAGCGGCATCACGGGCGGTCGGTTTTGTCGCACCCTCTTAGCCAGAGGACTTCGCATGACCGGTCGGACCGTCGACAAGGTGACAGCCTGATGGGCGGGGTGGTGCTGGGCGGGTTCGGCGTGGTCATCATCCTCGTCGTGTCCTACGACTTCCTGCGGACCGCCGTCAGCCTGAGCGGCACGGGGTTCATCAGCCGCACGATTGCGGACGGGCTGTGGCGCCTGGGGTCCAGCGCCGCCGCGACCCTGGAGCGTCGCCGGGGAATATCCATCCGCGGTCTGCTGGGACCCTCGATCCTGTTCGCCGTTGCGGCAACATGGGTGCTGCTGCACCTTGTCGGCTATGTCCTGATTTTCCGAAGCGGACCGTCGCTGTGGCATCCGGACACTGGCGCCCCCGCAACGATGGTCGAGACGATCGCTTTCGCCGGCTCGACGCTTTCGACTTTGGGCGCGTCGACCGTGACCGTCACCAGCGGCGGTTGGGACGTGATCACGATGATCGTGGCGCTGAACGGCATGATCGTGCTGACGCTTTCGGTCAGCTTCCTGCTGAGCATCGTGCAGACGACGAACAATGCCCGGACCTTCGCCAGCCGCTTCCGATTTCTGCAATCCGCAACGCCAGACAGTGCAGTCGCAGAACGGATCGAGAGCCTCGGGCCCGACCTTCTGGGCGTCGTGGTGATGCTGACCGCGTCTCCCCTGCCGCGGTTCTTCGTTCCCGGCGATCCTGTGATGGACTTCCCAAGCGCCGTCGCCGACCTGTGTGACCTGGCCCGGCGCGGAACACTATCCCCGTCATCCGAGATCGTCTCCTCCCTCAGGCTTCTGGGGCGTCACCTGGGGAAGCCATCCGATGGGGATGACCTTGAAAGGGCACGGGCCTGGGCCGAGCGACACACGATCGTGCGGGCGCCGTCATGATGATGCGGTTCGTGAGACTTCTCGTGGTGCTTCTGCCACTGGTCATCGCCGGCCCGCCCCCCGCCCATGCACAGGGCGAGGGTCAGGCGCCGGAGGCGGTGTTTCAGGTGCCGCCGCTGAACACCGGCCTTGGGCCCGCGCCAGACCGCGTCGACCGCAGGACCCCGCGCACCGCGATGGGCAGCTTCGGTCGCGCCGCCCGGCACGAGGACTGGGGCGCCGCTGCGCATGTCTTGACCTCGGCGAACTGCTGCCAGAGCGGCAAGCGAGCAAGGGCCTGCAATTGACGAGGCAGTTGCACGACATCATTGCCCGCAAGATCGTTCTGGACTGGTCGCTGTTGCTGGACCGCCCCGACGGCCTGCAGACCGCGGGTGGCGACACTGAAGCCACAGCTGGAGAGCCGCGGCGGTCGCCTCTGCTGCGCGACCTGGCCCTGGACCCCGTCCCCGCTGTGATCCGACTGAACCGCATACTCCCCCGAGGATCGGATAAGCCCCTGTGGATCTTTCCCGCCGAACCAATTAAGGACATCCCTGCCCTGCATCGCGTCTACGGCCCATCGCGCTTCGAAACCGCCCTGCCCGAATGGACGCGCAAGACGACGGTCGGCACCCTGATGCGGTGGGAGTGAATCGGCCTGCCGGTGCTGATCCTGACCGCCTTCTGCCTGGGCTGGGTCGTCCACCGCGTCCTGAAGGTCGCGGGCCGCCATGCGACAGGCGTGATTGCATCGGGCGTCTTCCGCGCGGCATCCTGGCCGCTGGTCATCGCCAGCGTGACCGCGCTGATCTGGTGGGTCACCGGCCGTATCTTCGTGTTTTCCGGCCGGACCGACATCTTTCTCGGGCCAGCCATTGCGACATGCTTCATCACCGCCCTTCTGCTATTCATCGTCAGCAGCGTCGAGGCGTTTCTGAACGGGCTGATTGCGCCGGGCGAGGATGTGGACCTGACGGTCGCCGACCAGGCCGAATCCCGCATCCTGGCGACCCGTCTGAACGCGGCGTAGTGGGTGCTGGTGGTCATCGTCTTCCTGATCGGCGCGGGAACCGGTTGCGACCTGATTGCACAGCCTAGTCGCGATCTACGACGGCTAGTTCAAAGCCGGATTGGGCATCATGATGCTTGCGTCACGATTGCTGACCGAAGGACGCGACGTTCACGCCCTCAACGCTGCCGGAAAATGGCTGGCCTGTATCACGCAAGGCCTTGCCGCCGTCGTCTTTATCGTCTCGGGGGAAATCGACTATCGCGCCGTCGCCATCGTGGCCGCGGCCGGCGTTCTTGGCGGTTGGGGCAGCGTGGCAGTTGGCAGGCTCGTTCCGCAGCACATCATCCGGCGGTTCGTCATCGCGACGGGCCTGGCGCTGAGCACATGGTATCTTGTTGGTCAGGCGGTCGCCTTTTTGTCGGCAACGACGGTCTGAATTCAAGGTGAATCGCGACTAGAGCACCAAGCAGACCAGTCTGAGTCCAGTCGAAATCGGGCCTACGGGCGGGTTTGGAAGAAGAAGATGCTGTCGAAGACGAACTTCATCATCCTTGGCGCGTTCGCCGCATGGCAGTCGGACAAGATCGTTTGTCCGGCATCAAATGAATGGGTTGAGACATTGGATTTTCATATCGAAGGTAAGCGCGCCCTGATCACCGGCGCCAGCGGCGGGATCGGGCATGCGGCAGCCAGGTATCTGGCGGAAGAAGGCGTGCGGCTGACACTGTCGGACGAGGACGCGGCCAAGCTGTCCGAGATGGCGCGAGAGATGGGGGCCGATCACGCGGCCGCCGACCTTTCCAGCACCAAGGGATGCGAGGAGCTGATCGGCAAGATCGGCACCGATTTCGACATCTGGGTCCATGCGACCGGTGTGACCGGCGCCAAGGGCGATCCGCTGGAGATGTCGGACGAAGACTGGGACGACGCCCTCAACATCGACTTCCTGTCGGCGGTCCGGCTGGCGCGTCACCTCTGCCGGCCGATGATCGACCGGGGCTGGGGCCGCGTGGTCTTCGTGACCTCGGAAAACGTCGCTCAGCCATACCCAGACGAGACGGTCTACAACTCGGCCAAATCGGCGCTGCTGAGCTTTTCCAAAAGCGTTGCGATGCAGCATTCGAAATCAGGCCTTCTTGTCAACTGCGTCGCGCCGGCCTTCATCGAGACGCCGATGACCGACGGGATGATGGAGAAGCGTGCGAAGGAAATAGGCGTCTCGAAAGAGGAGGCGATCGAGAGCTTCCTGAAGGAGGACCGGCCCTATCTGGTGCTGGGCCGCCGGGGCAAGGCCGAGGAAGTGGGTGCCGTCATCGCAATGCTGTGCAGCGAGCAGGCGTCGTTCGTGACGGGGGCTAACTGGCGCGTGGATGGCGGCTCGGTCGGATCGATCAACGTATGAACGTCCCGCCGAGGGGCTGGGACGCGCTGGCGGCGCATATCGCTGCGCACCCGGTCGAAGGGTCGCCCGCGCAAATGCGGGCGGCCTTTCAGCGTCTGTCCTGCGGCGGCCCCGCGGGCGAGGCCGCAAGCCTGGGCGGTGTCCCCTGCCGGCGGCACGGGTCAGGCACGGGCAGACCTATCCTTTGGCTGCATGGCGGCGGTCTGGTCTTCGGCTCGTCGGAAAGCCATGCGGCCGGCGCGGATCGGCTGGCCCGGCTGACCGGCCGGCCGGTGATCCTGCCGGACTATCGCCTTGCGCCCGAACACCCCTGGCCCGCGCCCCTTGTGGACGCGCTGTCGGTGCTGAAGGCGATCGGGCCCGCCGATGTGGTGGGCGACAGCGCGGGCGGAATGCTGGCGCTGCTGATGGCGCAGCGGCGGCCCGGCATGATCGGTGCGCTGGCGCTGATCTCGCCCAATACCGACCGGCGCGGCGGCAGCAGGACTCGGCAGGCGAATTCTGGCAGCGACCTGATGAACGACGACCTGACCGATCTGCGCCTGGCGAAGATGTCCTTCGGCGAAGATCCGGCCGCGCAGGACGACGCCTCACCGCTGCACGGCGATCTGTCGCGACTGCCACCGGTCTGGATCACGGCCTGCACCGCCGAGGTTCTGCTGGACGACAGCCTGCTGCTGATCCGTGCCCTGGGCGTGGCACGCCGCCCCGTTCATGCACAGGTCCACGACGGGCTGTGCCACATGTGGACGCTGTGGCCCGACACCCTTGACGCGACGGGCCGGACCTATGACAGCCTTGCCACTTTCCTTGGACCCTAGCTCGCCTTGGCGTTCGTCTCGCCCGAGGCGAGCGTCAGTGCGGCCTGAAGCGCCGCGAGGTGGCTGAGCCCCTGGGGCATGTTGCCCAGCCACTCGCCACTGGCGGGGTCGATCATTTCAGGCAGGATCCCCGGCGCATCGGTCAGCAGGCTGCGAAGCCCATCCATCAGCGCCTTCGCCTGACGGCGCTGACCCAGAAGCGCCCGCGCCTCGACCATCCAGAAAGAGCAGGCCAGAAAGCAGCCTTCATCCTGATCCATGCCGGTATAGCGATAGTGCAGGTGCCCTGCGCCCAGCTGGCGGTCGATGGCGTCCAACGTGCTGCGCAGCCGGTCCTGGCCGTCATATTCGAAGCGCACCGCAAGGATCAGGGCCGCATCCAGCCGCTTGGTGCCGGGATGCATGACATAGGCGCCCAGGTCCGGGTCCCAGCAGTTCGCGTCGATCCACTCGGCGATGCGGGTGCGTTCGCGGCTCCAACGGTCGCGGCAGGTCGTGGGCAACTGGCCGGCATCCGCCAGCTCGACCGCGCGGTTCAGCGCCTGCCAACAGCTGATCTTGGACATGGTGTAGTGCTGAAGCTCTGGCAGTTCCCAGATGCCGCTGTCCTTTTCCTTCCAGCGGTCCGCGCATTCGTCGGCAAGGTGGGACAGCGTCTCGGCGCTGCGCGGGTCAATAAGGTTGCCTGCGCTGGTGAAGACCGAAACCGTCTCGAAGATGTCACCATAGATGCCGTGCTGATGCTGATACGCCGCCCGGTTGCCCCGCAGGACGGGTGCCGAACGCCGATAGCCCGGCACCGGAACCTCGACAATCTCGTCCGGCACGCCGCCTTCCAGCGCAAAGCAGACCCGCGCGCCATGCGCGCAGAGCTGGTTCAGCAGCCATGTCAGCGCGGCCTTCGACTCCTCCTCGATGCCAAGCCGCAGGAACGACGCGATGACATAGCCCGCGTCGCGTACCCAGGCGAAGCGATAGTCCCAGTTCTTGTCGCCGCCGATCCGTTCGGGCAGCGAGGTGGTGGCCGCCGCCGCGATCGCCCCGCTTGGGGAATAGAGCAGCAGCTTCAGCGCCAGCGCCTGGCGCAGCAGGAAATCCCGCCCTTCCAGGTCCAGACCGATCTCGGCGCACCAGTCGCGCCATTCCCGGTCCGAGACGTCGATCCGCCGGTCGATCGCGTCCAAACCCGGAACGACCAGCGGCTCGTCCTGGCCGGCAATGATGGCCAAAACCTCGCGCTGCCCCTTCGTCAGGGTCAGCTGCGCTTCCATGCGGTCGTCGTCGCGATGGGTGACGCAGACCCGTTCGCCGTGCAGGAACAGCCCGAGGACGGTGCCGACGTGAAACGTCTCGTGCGGTCCGCGCTTGGCCATATAGGGGCTGCGCCGGCCGGAACGGTGGCTGAGCTGCAGGACGATGTCGAAGTTGACATGGCCGTGGGTCACCTCGACGCGGCGGGCAAGCTCGGCCCAGGGCAGGCGTCCCGCGGTCGAGCTGTTCAGCGACTCCGTCAGCAACGCCACCCCGGTTTCCGTTTCGAACCGTGTCTCGAGGACGTTGCTGTCTTGACGATAGCGGCGCGTCACCGTGGCGGGGGCGCTTGGGGTGATGGTGAAGTGACCCGCGCAGGCCCCGTTTTCCAGCGGATGACCACCGACCAGCAGCCGGTCGAACAGGGGCGGATCGTCCATGTTCGGTACGCACCACCAATCGATGGCCCCGTCCGCACCCGACAGCGCCACGGCTCGCCCTTCGCCCAGTGCGGCGTAATGCTTCAGCGGCAGGAAGCCGTCAGCGTCGCGCACGCCTCAAGCCCCCTGCCCCAGGTTGATCGAGAGGCCGCCGTCGATAAAGAAGCTCTGCCCGGTGATGTAGGATGCCGCGTCCGAAACGAGAAACGCGATCAGCGCCGCGACCTCCTCGGGCTGGCCGGCCCGGCGCAGGGGAATGTGGCTTTCCATCTTGCGGCGCAGGTCGGGATCATCCTGCGCTTCCTGATTAATCGGAGTAAGGATCATCCCCGGCGCCACGTTGTTGACCGTCACCCCCTGCCCCGCCAGTTCCAGCGCCAGCGTCCGGGTCAACATCCGCATTCCGCCCTTCGAGGCGTCATAGGCACCCGAGCCGATCCGGGGCACGTCCTCGTGGATCGAACTGACGTTGACGATCCGTCCGCCCCCGGTGCCACCTATCCGGCGGGAGAAGGCCCGGGCCAGCAAGAAGGGACCGGTAAGGTTGGTCGCGATGGTCGTGGCCCAGTGATCGTCAGGCATCTCGGCGATGCACTTGCCGGCCAGGTCGACGCCGGCATTGTTGACAAGCGCATGCGCCGTGACGCCCTGTTCGTCCAGCGCCGCGAACAGCGCCTCGACCTCCTCCGGCAGGCTTTGGTCACATCGCCGGATCATTGCGTTTCGGCCCGTCTTGCGCACCAGCGCCGCGGTTCCCTCGGCCCCTTCGGCGTCGGTGTGATAGGTGATCAGCACGTCATGCCCCGCCTCGGCCAAGGCCGCAGCGGTGGCACGGCCGATGCCCGAATCGGCGCCGGTGACGATGGCGACAGGATGGGTAAAAGTGTCCAACATATGCCCAGGTTCTACATCATGATCCGCTGATCAACGCCCCATCCGTCGGGCTGTTCCTCGGCTGTGGCAATCCGTCCTGCAGCCACGTTGCTGCATTGCACTCTGATCGCCGCTGCCGGCCCCCAATCCAAGCTTGGCGCTGCGTCGCATCCATTCTCGGCGGTCACATATGCGCGCACCCGCATCGGATGTAACGCTGCCGGCTTTCCGAGGAGACGGGCCGGCCTTCGCCACGGACGGTTTACCATGAACGGCGGCGCATAGGCGCCAAGCCGTCGGTCCGTAACATCGGCGACGATCACTGTTGACGCGTCAGTTGCAGCCTTGGCCCGATGCGGTACACGCCTCGGCCCGGCTTCCGGCGTTGCCGACGGACGCATCCATCTTTGCTTGTGCTCGATGATGTCGTCGCGGTGGAAACGACATCGAAGTTTCTCCACGGCGGCGGATCTGGTCGCCGGTCCCGGAAGTCGCCTGACAAGGAAGGTCTGAACATTGGTGGAAACGCCGAGGCCGGAGCTGCATGGTCAACCGACCTAAGGACCAGGTGCCGGAGGCAGTGGAATAACCTGATAGAGCGTTGAAGCGCTTTGCGGGCGATGGACTGGTGCGCGATAACGTGTCTCCCGCTAGGGGTCACTGCACTCGTGTTGAGAGTTCCACGCTGAAGGCCGTCTCATTCGACCCGGAGATGCGAAACGCCTGGTGATATCAGCCGTTTCGCAGGTTCTACCTGTAATGATGGAACCCTCCTGCGCGCGGTTTTCGACCTCCTGCCTTGCGGACTGGCGACGTGATCTGCCTTCCAGCGTTGCCACGCCGTGCCAGAAGAAAGGAGCCGACATCCTAAGACCAGGCAGCGCGCTGAGGATGCTTTTCGGATGAATTCTCGGCATAAGGGCGCTGACTTGTCGCGCGGGTTCAGGTCAGCACTCAGGCGGCAGCTGGTATAAGGTGCTCTCGTGACCGTCGCTTGGTAGTCGCTTTGGCACTAGAGAAGGTGCGCCCGGCGGGCTGAAAACCACCTGGCGGAACAATCTGCCCTTATTCAGACCGCCACCCGTTTGCACCCGATATCGCAGTGGGCCGGTGGCGGTCGGCAGAGACCCTAGGGCCCCTGCCGATCCCATACATGATTACCCCTGTCAGCTCAGGCGGTCATGCCGCCATCTGGCGCTTCCAGAAGCGGATCTTGCGGCAGGCGGCAACGAACGCGGCAGCGTCGCCGGCAGGAAGAAAGCCGGCATCAAGATCCTTGGGAAGGCCTGCCTTGGAAAACAGCGTCCGTGCCGCCTCGTTGTATGCCACGTGCTTGTAATGGGCCCATGCGCTCGCCACGAAGTCGCGGGCGGCAGGCATGGCGGCCAGCATCTCGACATGCTGCGCCGACGGCACGACCGCGACCGCGTCGAAGATGGCCGACGGTGCACCCTCCACCCTCTCGTCGACCGTCAGGGTCGAGCCGTCCGAAAGGGTGACGCTGCCGGCGGCCGGCGCAATGTACTGCACCATCGCCCCTTCGGCCTTCACGGCATCGACGATGGCCGACACCTCGCCCGCGTCCGATCCCTGTGTCACGAGAATGCCGACCTTGCGACCCGCAAAGCTGTCGGGGCCGTTCTTGAGGATCGACAGCGCCGGGCTTTCGGGCAGGTCCTTGCGCGTCGGCCGGGCGGCGTCCGCAGGTGCGGGCAGGTCCGTAATGCCCAGTCCCTTCGCCACCGCCTGTGCCAGATCGGCATGGATGTTCTGAAGATGCGACAGCATCCGCAGGCGGATGCCCTCGGTCTTGACCTTCGAGAGTTCGAAGACCAGCGCGTCGGCCATGTGCTGCTGCTCGACCGCGGTCTGGCTGACATAGAACTGCCGCGCCTGGGAATAATGGTCCGCAAACGTTCCGGACCGGACGCGGGCCTTTTCACCTTCGTAGGCGACCGGCACCGTCCGGATGCCACCCTGCGCGACTTCCCGGGGTCCGCCCTCGGCGCCGCCCCAGCTGTTCGGTTCATAATTGGCACGCCCGCGCGGGTTGTGCATGGCCATGTGCCCGTCCTGCTGGAAGTGATGGAACGGGCAACGCGGCGCGTTGATCGGGATGTGGTTGAAGTTCGGCCCGCCCAGACGCTTCAACTGTGTGTCGAGGTAGCTGAAGTTGCGGCCCTGCAGCAGCGGGTCCTCGGAAAAGTCGATGCCGGGAACGATGTTGCCGGTCTGGAAGGCCACCTGTTCGGTTTCGGCAAAGAAGTTCTCGGGCATCCGGTTCAGGACCAACCGGCCGACGGGGCGCACCGGAAGGATCTCCTCGGGGATGATCTTCGTGGCGTCCAGGATGTCGAAATCGAACTGTTCGGCAAATGCGTCGTCGAAGACCTGCACGCCCAGTTCCCATTCCGGATAGTCGCCGGACTGGATTGCGTCCCACAGGTCGCGGCGGTGGAAATCGGGGTCGGCGCCGTTGATCCGCAGGGCCTCGTCCCAGACGACCGACTGCAGCCCCGCCTTGGGCTTCCAGTGGAACTTGACGAACCGGGACTCTCCCTGCTCGTTCACGAAGCGGAACGAATGGACGCCGAACCCCTCCATGAAGCGGAAGGACCGGGGGATCGCCCGGTCGGACATGATCCACATGACCATGTGCATCGATTCCGGCATCAGAGAAATGAAGTCCCAGAAATTGTCATGCGCCGTCTGCGCCTGCGGAAAGGCACTGTCGGGTTCGGGCTTGGCGGCGTGGATCAGGTCGGGAAACTTGATCGCGTCCTGAATGAAGAACACCGGGATGTTGTTGCCGACCAGATCCCAGTTCCCCTGCTTGGTATAGAACTTGACCGCGAAACCCCGGACGTCGCGCGCCAGGTCCACCGAGCCCTTGCTGCCCGCCACCGTCGAGAAGCGGACGAAGACCTCGGTTTTTTCGCCCGCACGCTGGAAGATGTCGGCCGAGGTGATGTCCGAGAGGCTCTCGTAGGTTTCGAAGAACCCGTGGGCGCCATAACCGCGGGCGTGAACGACGCGCTCGGGAATCCGTTCGTGATCGAAGTGAAAGATCTTCTCGCGGAAAGCCTGATCCTCGATCAGCGTTGGGCCGCGCTGCCCAACCTTAAGGGTGTTCTGGTCGTCCGAGATGGGGGTACCGACCTGTGTGGTCATGGCGGGCACGTCGCCGCCGGCCTGCTGATGGGTCTCTCCGCCGTTTCCGGTCGCGGTGGCGTCGTCCTTGGCTGACATGGCTGCTGCTCGCTCTGACTGGTTGTTGACCGCCCACAACGCGGTGATCGGGGATATGGTTCTGGGCCATTTCCCCGCTGTGACAAATACCAAGCCGGCGGGTGACCCTTTCCCGGTTTTCGTGCTGCCTCGGCCGTCCCCATGCTGTCACATGCTCAAGAAAGGCGGCGACAATGGGTCGGGCGGCGTTGGCGGGCAATCGAATCCGGGCTTGCAGGCGCGCCGCAGGCCGGGGCACGGTGCCGTGGCGTGCCTCGGATCGCGTCTGTCAGCCTTCTCGCCCATCGGTGCATACGGTTCGGCCCCAGCAGCTCCGCGTCCGCCGGTCAGAGCCGGGGGTTGCGATGCTTCATCTCAGTCCTTGGATCCGCGCTGTCGCATGCAATGCCGCAGGAAATCCAGAACGTCGGCAGGATGGCTCGGGTGCAACGGAATGCCTTTGAGCGCGGCCCAATCGAAGAGCGAGTTGTTGGAAGCGCCTGCATAGACCATCGGCCAGGACTGGAAGATGCGCGACGCGACGTGGCCATGGCTCAGCACTCTCACGCCCTTGTGGCGGTCATCGTTGCGGATGCGCGCGAAGATCGTCGACACCTTCTCTTCAGGGCCTTCGAGCCACTGGTGATAGATGTCGTTCTCGCGGTGCAGGATGCCGGTGATACCGTGCGCAAGGTTGTTCCGCAGGGACTTCGCCATCAGCGTCCGCTCGGCGGCCTCTCCCTCACTGGTCAGTGCCTCGCTCCGGTACAGAATGCCAAGAAGTCGTGTCATTGGACTGAAGTGACGCTCTCTGGGGGAACTGTCAATCTGCCGCTTGAGGTATCCAGTACTCTGCCGGCTGTGAATGGGTCGGCCTGAAGCCGAGATTCTCCGCTTACCATTTTTGGCTGGCAGCGGAGCCGAGCATGATGAAGGCATCGAAATTTACGGGTGGGCGAAGGGACGTGGCCCCGTCAGGGCCAAGTCGGTTGCATCACGGATGGGTGTTCATTCTTGAGCAGGGAAAGAAGCGCGCGCCGCCGCCTGGGATCTGCAAGACGGGGTTGATCGCTAGAGCGAGCGATGATCGGATTTCGTGCCGCAAGTAAGACTTTTTTAACAACCTTGTGAGAAAAGCTGGGGCAGATCCTGCTGGCTTCACCGTCCAAAAGATGTAAGTCCCAAGACAGCGGATAGCCGGCGTGCCGGCCTGTAAGCGTTTCTTCAATTTTCTAGTTCCCACTACAAATTCTTCAGCGTGCGAACGCAGAAAAGGAACAGGAATGGAAATGCTGTCGCTGCAATAGGCGAAATCAGGACGCAAGACACGATCATCGCAAGTGATCGCGGTCAACCGATCGTCCTGTCGCCACGATAAACCGTGTTGTTGGTAATGGCTGACGACTTCGCAAGGGTCGCTCAGCACCGGATTGCCTGATCAAGGTCTGAGGACCGGTCTGGTGCCGGTCCATGTCCAATTTCCTCCAGCTGAACAAGGCAGGCGTCACGACCGCGCGCCTGCATCCAGAGGAGGTCTGCCTGTCAATCACCGAAACCCTGAAAGAGACATACTGGATGCCCATCGAACCGACTGCTCAGCAGCCTGCACTGCACGTCTATGAACTTGGTCAGAGCCATACGGCTGACAGTTGGCTGATCTCGGACTGGACCGCGGGCCAGACGTCGATCATGAACTGGTCTGATGACAACGTCCGCGTCGGGGCCGATGGCCGGATCGAGCTTGTCCTTGATCGGGCGCCTGAAGGCGCGTCGCGGCCCTGGGAAGGCGGCGAGATCCAAGGCTCGCGATCGGCCACCACGGGAACCTGGAGCTGGACCGCTCAGGCGCCGGAAATGGCCCCCGGCGCCGTCTTCGGGATGTTCACCTACAAGAGCGACTGGAAGAACGCCCCCTGGACAGAGTTCGACTTCGAATTCGTCGGCGGCGACACGACGAAGGTAGAACTCAACATCCACATGATCGACGCGTCCGGAAAGCATGTGACGCTTTCTGACAACAAGGCCAACAAGGTGGTCATCGACCTCGGTTTCGACGCCGCCGACGGTATCCACACCTACGAGGTCTCGGTTTCTGAAACCGGCGCGACCTTCTATGTCGACGGCAAGGTGGTGGGTGATTTCACCGCGGCCGACATGCCGGGCGGCACCTGGAACCTCAACCCGATGCTGAGCTACGTCGATCTCTGGGCCGCGCCGAGGTCGATGGAAAGCTGGACCGGGCCCTGGACTGATCCCGGCCGCCCTCTGGTCGCCAGGATTTCCGATGCGGAAATCCGCCCCGGCCAGTACGGCAGCACCTATGTCCCCGAGGTCGAGCCGGAAGCCGCTCCTCCGGTTCAACCGGATACCGACACAGCGCCCGATGAAGATGCGGATGCCGCCCCGCCCGCAACTCCGGCGCCCCAGCCTGCCCCGGCACCTGCGCCCGATGCCGGTGCCGTTCCGGGTGATGCACCGAAAGGCAGCATTGTTGGCGGCTCCGGTAACGACGCCCTCGAGGGCGGCTCGGGACACGACAAGATCCTCGGTCTTGGTGGCGATGACACGCTCGACGGAAAGGGCGGCGCCGACGAGATGCACGGCGGCACCGGCAACGACACCTACTGGGTCGACAATGCCGCGGACCGCATCATCGAGCGCAGCGGTGAAGGCTATGACTGGACGCATGCTTCGGTGAACTGGACGTTGTCCAGCGATGTCGAGGCCCTGTCCCTGCGCACGGCAGCCCACATCAACGGCACTGGCAACGGCAGCGCGAACTTCATCAAGGGCAACAGCGGCAACAATGTCATCTCGGGAATGGCGGGTGATGATGTTCTTGAAGGTCGCGGCGGAAACGACGTGCTGATCGGCGGGACGGGAAACGACCGGCTGATTGGCGGCCTTGGCAGGGACGTGTTCCGCTTCACCGCAGGTGACGGGCAAGACACCATCACCGACTTCGCGGCCGCCGGCGGAGAGGTGCTCGAGGTGCAAGGCTATAGCGGCCATCAAGGTTTGCGTGCCGAAAGCGGCGGCACGCGCGTGGTGCTTTCAAGCAGCGACAGCATCTTTCTCGAGGGCGTCGCGCCGAACGCACTTTCGGCGCAAAACTTCCGCTTTGACGGTCCTGCCGCGCAGGTGCCTACGCCCGCTCCGGCGCCGGTTGCAGGGGCACCAAAGGTGGTCATCCCTGCAGGCAGCATCGTCGGGACCGCCGGGAAGGACGAGCTGAGTGGCGGCTCGGGCAACGACAGGATCTTCGGGCTTGCCGGCAACGATACGCTGGATGGCAAGGGTGGCGCCGACCATATGCATGGCGGCAGCGGTGACGATACCTACTGGGTTGACAACTTTTCGGACCGCACGATCGAGAAGGCCGGAGAAGGCTACGACTGGACCCATGCTTCCATCGACTGGACGCTTTCCGATCATGTCGAGGCATTGGCTCTGCGCACGGGGGCCAACCTCGATGGCACCGGCAACAGCGCCGCGAACTTCATCAGCGGCAACAGCGGCAACAACGTCATCTCGGGTATGGCAGGCGACGACGTCCTGGAGGGCCGTGGCGGCGATGACAGGCTGATCGGAGGCAGTGGGAGCGACAAGCTGAGCGGAAATGCCGGAAAGGATATCATGTTCGGTGGGGATGACCTGTCACGGGACACGTTCATCTTCAACGCAGCCTCCGACAGCCGTGTTGGCAGCGGCCGCGACGTCGTTCACGACTTTGTCTCGGGTGTCGACAAGCTCGACTTCTCCAGTTTCGATGCGAACCGGTCGGCGTCGGGAAGCCAAGATTTCCGCTACTCCGGAACGGCTGCCGCAGCGAATTCCGTCTGGACAGTGGACGCCGGATCGAACCTCTTGGTCAGGGGGGACGTCGATGGCGACCGGACTGCGGATTTCGAGGTCCTGATCACCGACATCGAGTCGCTGACACGGGCCGACTTCCTGTTCTGATGCGCTGCGGCGCGATCACCTTTCTGCAACCGGACAAGAAGGGCCGCCGCAGTGACTGCGGCGGCCGTTGGTTCACTGGGCAAGTTGCCGAATGATGGATTTTCTGTGTCAGCGCCCGATGGGATTGATGACAGGATCTTCGTCGCTTCAAGCCATAGATGTCTGGTGGTGATCGCAGCATCAGAAGCCAATCTGTCCGGGCATGTAGGTGACGGCCACTGCACTTGGCGTGGCCCGATCGTCGTCGACCTGCTTCCTGTGCATTGGAAAAAAGGCGCAGTACTGCACCGGCAGTTCGTCGCTCGCTCGCGGGATGGCGCGCTTTTCCGCGGCATCCGTGGTCACGCAGATCGGACACGAAGCCGGCGGCATCACCGTCTACGGCCAGCGGCCGGGTCCACCTTGCGAAACATGGCTATAACTTATCGAGCACCGCGGTGCGCATGGCATGCCTGTCTGCCAGGGCCATGAAGCCCTGAACGATCAGCGCCTCAGGGCCCCCATCGGCGGATATCCCATGACGTAGAGTTCGACACCTCCGCCAGGCAGTTCCTTGACTGGCGGCGCTAGCGGATCGGTCGCGGAGGCATAAGTTGCGTTCGAACGTACGTTGCGTTGGTCCCCGCCGTCCTGCCAGGGCAATCATGACAGAGTATGGACGCATATCGAGGGTTTGTCACAACAGTTCCATCTTTGGCAGCGTCATCATGGGCAAGTGGATCGCCGTCACCATTGTCGTCGGCGCGGCATCCCAGCTTCGGACTTGAATCGTCGAAAGAGCACCTGCGTCTTGACGGGTGACTTCCTCCGCTCTTCCGCATAGTCTGCGCCGCACACTCGCGACGATGCGGATCTTCCGGCTGTCGCTTGAGACGAGAGAGTCTCGGCAGACCGATACTCTCTCGATTGTCGGACTTGACCACTAATGTCATGGGCGGCATTCGATGATGCCGCCTTAGCTTCAGGAGATCTGGATGATTGCAGCCAATCTGGCCTTCGCCCTGGTGATCGCGCTCGGCGTCAAAGTGTTATTCCTGCTCAGTGGATTTGCCTATTGGGAATGCTTCGCCGCCTATGCTCTCTGCGGCGCCTTCTCCATGCTGGCATTCTCCTGCGCGGCATCGGCAAGGACGCCCGACCGTACACAGCGAGGGTCTTGATCGACAGTCCCTCTGCACCCGTTCGCCGCAATGATCCTGAAGCAGATGCAGAATGGAGCCATCTCGATGGTGACCCAAGCATGAGACGCCGAGCGTCGCATCCGGGTGATTCACGCCGGATTTTCAGAAAGCTGACTTGACTCAACACCCCGGCGATCGTTTTCAGGGTCATGTTGAGCAGGCTTGCGATGAGAGCTGGAGCTATTGGCGATGCTCCACCTGACCTGCCCCCCGTTGGTCCCTCGATCATAACGAGGGTCTGAGCTGCTGCCGGTTTCGTGGACACGAAGATAAGATCGTGACCAAGGAACTGGAGAGTGGAAATGAAGAGACGGAAGTTCAGCCGCGAGTTCAAGATCGAGGCGGTAAAGCTGGTGAGCGAGCGGGGCGTGTCGGTCTCTCAAGCTTGCCGGGATCTTGAGCTGGCAGAGAGTGTGCTGCGGCGTTGGATGCGTGAGGCGACGGTGGCGCCTGCTACTGCGTTCCCCGGCAACGGTCATCAACGCCCAGACCTGGCCGAGATCGCGGCCCTGAAGAAAGAGGTCGCAAAGCTCAAAGCGGAGCGTGACATCCTAAAAAAGGCCGCGGCCTACTTCGCGCGGGAAGCGACATGACATTCGCATTCGTTGCGAAGCATCGGCATATCTGGCCGGTCAGCTGGATGTGCGACGTGCTAGGCGTCTCCCGGTCTGGCTTCCATGCCTGGCTCAGGCGACCGATCAGCGCCTGTGCGAGCTACGACGCGAAGCTCGTCATGGAGATCGACAAGAGCTTCAAAGCCAGCGACCGCACCTATGGCGCGCGCCGGATCTGGCGTGACGTGCTCGAGGACGGGCTGTCCTGCGGGCTGCATCGGATCGAGCGCCTCATGCGACAGAACGCCATGAGGGCTCGACCGAAGCGGCGCGGAAAGCCGAAGGACGATGGCGAACGCTCGGTCATCGCCGACAACATTCTTGACCGGGACTTCCAGGCCGACCGGCCGAACCAGAAGTGGCTGGCTGACTTCACCTACATCTGGACCGCAGAGGGCTGGCTCTACGTCTCGGTCGTGCTCGACCTCTTCTCCCGGCGCGTCGTCGGCTGGTCGATGAAGGCGGACCGAGACACTTCGCTGGTCATGGACGCGCTGATGATGGCCGTCTGGCGCCGTGGGAAAGCCGACGCGCTGTTGCATCATTCCGATCAGGGATCGCAATATACCAGCGAGCAGTTCCAGCGCCTGCTGGCGGGTAACGGCATCACCTGCTCCATGAGCCGGGCGGGCAATGTCTGGGACAACTCGGCGATGGAGAGCTTCTTCTCATCGCTGAAGACCGAGCGCACCGCCAGAAAGGTCTACCGCACCCGCAACGCAGCACGAGCGGATGTCTTCGACTACATCGAGCGCTTCTACAATCCGAGACGACGCCACTCGAAATTGGGCTATCTCAGCCCCATGGCATTCGAGGACCGCGCTATGCAAACCTAACTCTGTGTCCACAAAACCGGCAGCAGGCCATCGTGTATTGCCGTCGAGAAGTCCGAGCCGCTTCTCATACAACGATGTACGTTTTTTGGACTAAGGTGCGGTGACCCACTCCATCAGAATTTCATCGTACTCTCCAGCGGCTAGAGCCTCCTCGTCATAATCCATTCCCATCGCTTCGATCTTCAGACGCTTTTTGTACAGGCCGATCTC
>JAYZBS010000194.1:0-8244 GCA_036338635.1 Pseudomonadota bacterium
CCGGCCCCTTTATGAGGATTGTGACGCGCGGATCTCCATCTTGGCGGCGGCCTTTGTGCTGACATGCCGGATACGTTTGTGCAGACTGATCATGTCATTAAAAATTGCCGCTTGCAGACGGGGCGGGCCATACGTTTTCGCACGCAGGCTGCACGCCGTGCGGTGCGCCTTCAGACAGGACGCATCGATCATGATCGTCTTCGAATCAGCACCCTCGGCGGCAAGGCCGACCATGATCCGGGCGAAGACACCGTTATCACTCCAGCGCTTCCAGCGATTGCAGAGGGTCTTCGGCGGTCCATATTCCCTCGGCGCACCGCCCCATCACAAGCCGTTGCGGCTGATGAAGATAATGCCGCTCAGCACCCGCAGATCATCGACGCCTGGGCGGCCATGGCTCTTGGGAAAGTAGGGGCGAAGGCGCACTACGGCTCTCGAGGCTGCAGGCAGTTACCGAGCGCCTCCTCCTACCATGTCGGCGTGGGGCGATCGGCTGACAACATATCGACCGACTACGAGCGGGTAGAGGCGGCGCGCACAGCTCCCCTAACTACTAATCCAAGGGGGACAGAAAGGTGGATGCAAACATGCATTACCTTACTAGACCCTTATTCTTGATTAAGCATAGGTTGAGTTATGGTGCCCGGAGACGGATTTGAACCGCCGACACGCGGATTTTCAATCCGCTGCTCTACCAACTGAGCTATCCGGGCCCTTGACCTTGCCGTAGTCGGCGCAAGGTGAGCGGTGATTACGCCGCAGCGGCGCGAGTGTCCAGCCCCATTCCGGCACTTTTTAGCATTGGATCGGCAATTTCACTTTTCTGGCCGATCGGCTTCGTCGGAAGGGACTTCATCCAGCGGCGGGCCGGGGATCACATAGTCGCCCCGCAACCACTTGGCCAGGTCGACGTCGGCGCAGCGTTTGGAGCAGAACGGGCGGTAGCGCGGCTGGCTGTCCTTGCCGCAGATGGGGCAAACCATCATGCGCCCTCGGTTGCGGCCGCGAGGCGCGCCAGGGGAACGCGGTCGCGCTTTCGGTTCAGCTCGAACAGGCCCATCGCCGTCCAGCCGACCAGCGTCGTCTCGGCACCCGCCTGGCGGAATGCCGCGCCAAGGACCTGATCCAGTGCCACGCGGTCACGCTTGGGCATGGGTGCGAAATCGATCACGATCTGCCCGCCCAAACCCCGCAGGGCCAGCTGACGCGGCAGATCCCTGGCCAGAGCGATGTTGGCCTTCAGCCCCGCCGCAAGCGAGCTGTCGCTGCCCGTGTTCACGTCCACAGTGACAAGCGCGCGCGTCGGCTCGATGAAGGCCGACGCGCCGCCCGGCAGGTCCACCTGGACCTGCAGCAGGTCGTCGATCGCCTCGAGAACGCCGCAGCGGGCAAAACTGTCATCGCCCTCCTCGACGGTGTCCGGCGCGGGATCGGCCCAATCCATCCACGCCTGCTCCCAAGGCGAGGGCGCATCCAAAAGCAGTTCGGGCGCGCCGGTGGTTTCGGCGCAGATGCGATCGGCCAGTTCGATCAACTCGGCAAGTTCGGTGCTGATATCCTCGTCGTCGGCCGTCTCGGCAGCGCTACGCAGGATCAGACCGTGCGACCGGTCGGCCAAAACCTCGCGGCCCATGGCCGCCAGTTCGTCGCGCCGTTCCTCGTCACGGATGCGACGCGAGACGTTGATGCCAGGCGCCTCGGGCGTCACCAGCACATGCCGGCCGCGGAACAGGAGTCGCGTCGACAGCGGCAAGGCCTTGCCGTCCTCGGCGACGCCAGCAATCTGGACCAGAAGCGGCTTGCCCTCTGACACGCCCTTGCGGTCACGCAGATAGCCCGTCTGCCCCCCCGGCAGGCGCAGGAAGACCCCGCCCTGCCCCTTCATGAAGCGGTCGGTGGCGGCACGGCAGACCGCGCCGGGCGGCAGATCGCTCAGCGGCCCAGACGAGATCAGCAGATCGATCAGCTGGCCGTCCTGCATTAGGGCGGCAGCCTCGAGACCGAAGAGACGGCCCAGAACGACTTGACGACCTTTCATCGGTCTTCTCCTTTCGCGGCGGGATGGATGCCGATCGCGGCCAGCATGGCCGCCGTTTCCGAGAGCGGAAGTCCCACCACGGCCGAAAACGATCCTTGGATCCATGGGATGAAGGCGGCTGCCGCGCCCTGAATGGCATAACCCCCGGCCTTGCCCTGCCAGTCGCCAGCGTCGAGGTATCGTTCCAGCGAGTGTCTGTCGATGCTGCGCATTCGGACCTTCGTCTCGACAAGGCGCAGGGCTGTCCTGTCGCCATGGCGCAGGGCCATGGCCGTCAGGACGGTGTGGCGACGTCCGGACATCAGGCGCATGAAAGCCGCAGCTTCGGCGCGGTCGGCGGGCTTGCCCAGGATCCGCCGCCCGACTGCAACGGTCGTATCGGCAGTCAGCGCTGCCTCGTCACCCGCCAGATCCAGCGCGGCGGCCTTTTCGGCGGCCATCCGGCGGACATAGTCGCGCGGCGTCTCGGACGGTCGGGGTGTCTCGTCGATATCGGCGGGGCGAAGCGCGTGGGGCACGATCCCGATCTGGGACAAAAGCTCCAACCGCCGGGGGCTTGCCGATCCCAGGATCAGCCGGGGCGGCGTTGCGGCTTCCGCGTCGGCCATGGCCGACACGGCCTTACTTGAAGCGGTAATTGATCCGCCCCTTGGTCAGGTCATAGGTGTTCATTTCCACCTGAACCTTGTCGCCGGCCAGAACGCGGATGCGGTTCTTGCGCATCTTTCCTGCCATATGTGCGATGATCTCATGGCCGTTTTCAAGCTCGACCCGGAATGTCGCATTGGGCAGGAGTTCCTTAACGACGCCGGGAAATTCGAGCATTTCTTCCTTGGCCATGGTCACTCCATAATGATCGTCCCGCAAGATTCGGGACCGACGTTACATGCGTCCGCAGCGCCCGGATTTCAAGGAAAAAGCGTCGTTTCAACTGCCCATGGCATCAAGCGGAGTGGCCATGAAGTCGCCCATCGGTGCCTGCGGCGCCCTGAAAGGGTCGGGCTGGGTCAGATCGATGGCCGCAGGCGTCATCCCGGCGGCGGGCACGCCCGGGGCTTCAGACAGCGGCACGGACGGGTCGCGAAGCCGGATGGCGTGACAGCCTTCGGCCTCGCCGAACTTGCCGCCGGCCACCACCTGCCCGGACGCAGTTTCCAACGTGGCCTGTGTCAGGCAGCTTCGCGGCAGCGACAGCAGCCGGCCTTCGGTCAGCGCCCGCAGCTCGGCCAGCGATACACGCCGGCGGCAGAGAATGGCAGACAGCTCCACCGTTGCGTCCTGGACGGCAGCCTGCAGCGTCGGACGGGGGACCGCCGGTGGCGGAGGTGGCGCGACAACGGCGGGCGCATCCAGCCGGGGCGGGCGTTTCGCCATGCCCGACTGCGGCAGGGCCAGCAGCAGCCGCCCCTCTCGTGCCTCGGTCCCGCCAACGCGCAACTCGAACGATAGGCTGCGATAGGGCTTGTCCTCGAGCATGAGGCCAAGCGGGCGCGGGTCGTCCAGATGCGCCAGGAAACGATAGCCGGCAATGGCTTCGAACCCCTCGACCCCCTCCATCTCGGCCGGAAGGTCATGCAGGAGGGCGTCGATGAAGTCGGAGCAGAGCAGCGCGTCGCTGCGGGTCGGGCGCCTGCGCTCCAGCGCGCGGGTGGTGACGCGACCCAAGGCCTGCCATTCAATTAGTGCGGCGACGGTCTGCGGGCACATGCCGATCGCACCCAGGTTGTCGCCCGGCCCCTGAAGGACCGCGACCAGCGGCAGGTCGGGCAGCAGTTCCGGCAGTTCCGCCAGCGTCAGCGCCCCCGGCTTGACCGAGATCGGCAGCATCGGCAGGCCATACAGCCGATCCGCCGCACGTCCGATCGCCGTCGCCGCCGCGCGCGCGGGCGTCGGCGCTGGAAGCTGGGGCAGTTGCGGTGCACCGCCCTGTCCCAGCCGCGCCTGGTTGCGGTCCCGCAGCATCCGGCGAAGGACGCCCTGGCCTTGGGGCAGGCGCGTTGCGCCGTCACTTTGGTCTGGAGGGGTCATGTCACGTCCGAATCAGGCTGTCGTTGTCCCCACAATCGGCCGACAAGGTTGAGAATGGGTTAATCGCTCAGCGGTTCGGCACCCCCGGCGCGGGTCGGCGGGCGCGGCGGCAGGACGATGCGGAAGGCCGCCCCGCCCTGCCCCGGCAGATAGCTGATCCCGCCGCCAAGGGTCAGCATGATCTCTCGGCAGATCGCCAGACCAAGGCCTGCGCCGCCGGCACGCGCCGGGTCGTTCAGACGTGAGAATTTCTGGAAGATCAGCGATTGCCTGCCTGTGTCGATGCCGCTGCCATTGTCGATGACGTCGATGATCGCGCCGCCACCCTCGCGCCGACGCACGCGGATGGTCAGCACCGGATGGTCGGCATCGCAATACTTGCGGGCATTGGTGATGACGTTGATCAGCACCTGCAGCAGACGGTCGGCATCGGTGATGACGCCCAGATGTTCGGTCGGCAGGTCGCGGTCGATCAGGAAGCCGCGTTCGGGCCGGGTGGCCGAAGCCGCTGTCAGCGCGCGCGTGATCAGGTCGTGAACGTTCGCTACGCCCACCGTCAGCTGCGCCCGGCCGCTTTCCAGTACCGACAGGTCCAGCAGGTCGTCCAGCAGCCGGGTCAGCCGCGCGGCCTCGGCATGGATGATGCCGGCAAAGCGGCCGCGCTCTTCCTCGGTCAAGGTCGGGTCCTTCAGGATCTCGGAGAACGCGCGGACCGAGGTCATGGGCGTGCGCAGTTCGTGGCTGATCTGGCTGAGGAAGGCGTCCTTCTGAACCGACAGCGCAGTCAGCTTGTCGTTCGCCTCGCGCAGCTGGCGGGCGGTGCGGGTCAGTTCGGCCTGCGCGGCCTCCAGGCGCTGAGTTTCTTCCTTGGCGCGCTGAGCCTCGTCCGCGACCTGAAGCAGGTCCGCAACGGTCAATGCCACGCCCCCCGCAACGCGGTCGATCATCGCGTGCGCCGTTGCCGATCCGATGGACCCGGCCAGCCGGCGTTCAAGCCGGGTCAGGAAACTGGGGGTCAGATCGGGCAGATAGCCCGACTTACCCTGCGCCCGCGCCTCGGCCTGAAAATAGCGCAGGGCGGGATCGGTGCCCCAGACGCGGCGGGCCATGGCCAGCAGGGGCTCCGCGCGGTCGTCGCCGCGCATCATGCGGCTGTGGCGGATCGGCTCGACTGCCGAGACGAACGACAGGCCCTGCAGCCGCTCGACCGGGTCGGGAAAGCCGAAGATCGATACGCCGATGAAGGCCAGCGTATTCAGGACCAGCGACAGCATGACAGCGACAGTCCATGGGTCAACGCCTGCCGGCACCGGCAGATCGCCCCCCACCCCGACCGACGGCAGGAAGATCATCGTCATCCACAGGACCAGCCCCGTGCCGATTCCACAATAGGCGCCCTTGCGGTTGGCTCCGCGCCACATCAGCCCGCCCAGCATCGCAGGCAGCACCTGCGCCATGCCCGTGAACGCCACCAGCCCCATCGAGGCCAGCGCCGCCGTGCCGCCGGACGCCTCGTGATAGACCCAGCCCGCGGCCATGACGGCCAGGATCGCCACGCGTCGCGCGTTCAGCACGAAGCCGCGCAGGTCGTCGGCCTCGTCGCACGCGGGGATGCGGCGCAGCGCCAGCCAGGCAGGTACAAGCCAGTGGTTCGACACCATCGTCGCCACCGCAATGGCGCAGACAACAACCATCGAGGTCGCCGCAGAAAATCCGCCCAGGAACACCAGCAGCGCCAGAAGGTCCTGACCCTGCGCCGCGGGAAGCGTCAGGACATAGAGGTCGGGATTCGCCTCGGCGGGCAGCAGTTCGCGCCCCATGACCGCGATCGGCAGGACGAAGAACGACATGGCGAACAGGTAGGCGGGGAAGGCCCAGCCCGCCACGTGCAGGCGTTCCTCGTCGGCGGCCTCGACGACAAGCACCTGGAACATGCGCGGCAGGGTCAGGATGGCGGCGGCCGAAACCAGGATCAGCGCCGTCCAGCGGTCAGGCTTCAACAGCCAGCCCTCGGCCAGTTCCGGGTCGGCCCCGGCGCGAGAGATGCGGTCCAGCATGTCCAGCGGCCCATCCGCCAGCCCCCAGATGACGAAGACGCCAAGCGCCACGAAGGCCACCAGCTTGACCACCGCCTCGAGTGCGATGGCCGTCACCACGCCGTGGTGGCGTTCATCGGCGGCCAGGTTCCGCGTCCCGAACAGGATGGTGAACACCGCCAGTCCCGCCGCCACCCACAGCCCCGTGCCGCCCAGGCCGTCGCGCCCGGCGCCGTTGGGGGCATCCAGCGCAAACGCCTCGAAGGACAGGCGGACGGATTGCAGCTGCAACGCGATATAGGGGGTCGAGGCGACGACCGCGATCAGCGTGACGATGGCGGCCAGCCGGTTCGACTTGCCGAACCGCGCCGAGATCAGGTCAGCGACCGAGGTGACGTGGTGCATCCGCGCAACCCGGACCAGCCGCCTCAGCCCCCACCACGCGCCGGTGAAGACCAGCGTCGGGCCCAGGTAAATGGTCAGGAATTCCAGCCCGGATCGTGATGCGTAGCCGACCGCGCCATAGAATGTCCAGGCCGAGCAATAGATGGAAAGCGACAGCGTGTAGACCAGCGGATGATCCAGCCACCGCACATGCCCCCGCGCCGCTGCGCGGTCGGCCGCATAGGCCACCCCGAACATCAGCGCGACATAGCTCAGGCAAGTCGCCAGAAGCGCCTCAAAGGGCATCCCGGCGCTCCTCGGGGGTTTCGCTTGCGCGGGCGGTAGCGGCCTCGGCCTGCAGAAGCGCGCGGTGCAGAAGGCGCACGGCCAAGATCAGCCCCGCCCAGAGGCCGAAGATCCAGACCGCCCCGCCCGCATAGCTGACCTGCGACGGGATCCACCAGACCGGAACCAGCACCAGCAGCGTGGCCAGGATCGGCAGGACGCGCGCCGCATCGCCCAGCCTGCGACGGTGGAACGAGGCGCGTTCAAGAAACAGCGGGCGATCTGGCATGGCGCGACCGTCACACCAGCATCCGCCGGACCTGCGCGCGCAGGTCGGCATTGTCGAAGGGCTTTGTCAGCATCGCGTCGGCGCCAGAGGCGACATCGCCCGCCTGTCCTCGCGCTGTCAGCATCAGCACCGGCGTGCTGGCCAGCGCGCTGTCGTTGACCGCGCGCAGTTCCGCCAGGATCTCGGCCCCCGAACGGTTCGGAAGCATCAGATCCAGGATCACCAGGCGCGGACGCGCGGCACGAATTGCCTCGATCCCCCCGGCGCCGTCAGGGTGCAGGCCCACCTGCCAGCCTTCCCGCGACAGGATGAAGCGCACCGCCTCGGCGATATTGGGTTCATCCTCGATCATCAGGATGTCCAGTTGCATCCGCTTTTGCCCTCCCCCGGCCAAGCGCGGCGATCATGTGACGGATCACGACGCCGTGTCAAAGCCCTCGTGCGGGGCGGGCGGGCAGCTGCGGGACCAGGATCGACGGCTCGCGTCGGGCCGGGCAGCCGTTTCGGGGGCAGATGCGACATGCGGGGCCGATCGGCAGGGTGCCCTCGGGGGCCGGGCCGTCAGCCGGAACAACCAGCATCGTCGCGCGCGACAGGACGGGCCCGGCCAGGCCGCGCGGCTGGCTGCGCGTCGCGTGGGACAGCGTTCGGAACAGCCGCCCATCCGGCAGGGCCACGGCCCTTTCCAGCGCCGACTGTGGCACGGCCAGCGCCTGGAACAGCGGCCAAAGCGCACAGCTGTCGCCGGGACGCGGCAACGCGAGGCCCCGCGCCGCGCGCCGCAGCAACAGCGCACCCGAGCCGTCGCAGATGAGAACGCCTGCACCTTCGAAACCTGCCGGGCGCAGGTCGGCCAGCCGCCGCAGCACCAGATCCAGCGGCAGGTCCAATCGGGCGGCCATCAACACTGGATCTGGCGGCGTGCCGGCCAGCGGAATGGCCTCGATAAGGCTGCGGTCCGGCAGCGCTTGGCGGTCGTCCAGAAGATCGGCCTGCACCCGGGCGGCCATGCCCCGCGCCGCGTCAGAAGACAGGTCCGCAGGCGCATCGCCCCCTTGCGCCAGCCAGGCCTCGACCTCTTCCTGCGGGGTCGCCGCGTTGCCTTCCGCTTCGAAGCTGTCCAGATAGGCGACCAGCGACTGCGCGGTCAGCGACAGGCGCTGGCTGTCCTGATGCAGGTTCGC
>JAYZBS010000195.1:0-5317 GCA_036338635.1 Pseudomonadota bacterium
CACGCGCCCCTGCCTTCTGTTCCAGATCAAGCGCTGCAGCGCACCCTGCGTCGGCCGGATCAGCCAGGACGACTACAACGGACTTGTGGCCGATGCCGAACGCTTCCTGCAGGGCAAGACCACGACCATTCAGGCCAACCTGGCGGCCGAGATGGCCAAGGCGGCCGAGGGCATGGAATACGAACGCGCTGCCGCCCTGCGCGACCGCATCAAGGCGCTGACCGCCGTCCAGTCTGTTCAGGCTATAAATCCCAAGGGCGTGGCAGAGGCCGACATCGTCGCGCTGCACATGGAAAGCGGCCAGGCTTGCGTTCAGGTCTTCTTCATCCGTGGCAACCAGAGCTGGGGCAACCGCGACTTCTATCCCCGACTGGGTGGGGCCGAGAGTCCTGACGAGGTGATGCAGGCGTTCCTGCTGCAGTTCTATGACGACAAGCCGCCACCCCGGCAGATCCTGCTGTCCCACCCGCCAGAGGATCCCGACCTGACCGCCGACGTCCTCTCCGAGCGTGCCGGCCGCAAGGTCGAGGTTCTGGTCCCGCAGCGGGGCGAGAAGTCGGAGCTAGTGACGAACGCGCTGCGCAACGCGCGCGAAAGCTTGGGCCGTCGAATGTCCGAGAGCGCCACCCAGCTGCGCCTGCTTGAGGGCCTGGCCGAGGCGTTCGAGCTGCCCAGCCCCCCGCGCCGGATCGAGGTCTATGACAACAGCCACATCATGGGCACCAATGCCGTCGGCGGTATGATCGTCGCCGGCCCCGAAGGCTGGATGAAGAACCAGTACCGCAAGTTCAACATCAAGGGGACCGAGATCACGCCGGGCGACGACTTCGGCATGATGAAGGAGGTGCTGACCCGCCGCTTCCAGCGCCTGCTGAAAGAGGACCCCGACCGCCAGACCGAGGCCTGGCCGGACCTTTTGCTGATCGACGGCGGTGCGGGACAGGTCAGTGCGGTGGAAAGCATCATGGCCGAATTGGGTGTCGAGGACATCCCGATGATCGGAGTCGCCAAGGGACAGGACCGCGACCACGGCAAGGAAGAGTTCCACCGCCCCGGCCGCCGCCCTTTCGCACTGCGCATGAACGACCCGGTGCTTTACTTCGTCCAACGCCTGCGGGACGAGGCACATCGATGGGCCATCGGCACCCACCGCGCCAAGCGCGCCAAGGCGCAGATGTCGAACCCTCTGGACGAGATCGCTGGCATCGGCTCGGCACGCAAGCGGGCGCTGCTGACGCATTTCGGCAGCGCCAAGGCCGTCAGCCGGGCAGGCCTTGCGGACCTTCAGGCCGTGGACGGGATCTCGGCTGCGATGGCGCAGAAGGTGCACGACCATTTCAACACGCGCGGTTAGCGCTGCGGCATCATGTTACCGCCAGACCGAAGATGATTCGCGCTATGGTTTCCCCTCACCATCCGACATGATGAAGGAGGCTGCCATGCCCTTTGCCCGACCTTTCGGACTTTTCGCGCACCGCATCCCTCACCGCTCGCCCGCCGAGACATCCGGCGGTTCTGCCGACGGCCTGACCCGGCTGGATGCGACGATCACCGACATCAACATCAACGGCAGCGACCCAACGCTGCAGGTGCGTGCGCCGGACGGGATGAACTGGACCATCGAGCTGGCCAGCCACGCCCGCAACCGCGCGATCGGGCTGACCAATGCCGCGATGCTGCCGGGCGACCGTGTCCAGGTGGCGGGGGAGCCCGCCCGCGCGTTTGGCGAAACCCGGATCAAGGCGCTGCGCCTGACGATCAACGACCAGCGGTTCGACCTGGCCGAGGAAAGCCCTACGGCCGCCTGATCCGCGCTTCGTGACCGGCCGGGGCGGGGCGGTCGCGCCTTGCCCCTTTCAAAGTCCGCCGGCAGGGACTAGCTTGCCCTCATGCGCTGGAACCTGCCGAACATCCTGACCCTGTTGCGTCTTCTGGCTGCCCCTGCGGTGCCGTTGATGTTTCTCTATTTTCATCGCCCCTGGGCAGATTGGGCGGCGTTGACGCTGTTCCTGCTGGCTGCGATCACCGACTGGTTCGACGGCTACCTCGCCCGCGCCTGGAAGCAGGAAAGCCGCTTCGGCGCCGCGATGGACCCGATCGCAGACAAGGCGATGGTGATCATCGCGCTGGTCGTCATCACCGGATATTCCGGCATGAACCCCTGGCTGATCCTGCCCGTCACCGTCATCCTCTTCCGAGAGGTGTTCGTGTCGGGCCTGCGCGAATTCCTGGGGGACAAGTCGCGCACGCTGGCGGTGACGAACCTGGCCAAGTGGAAGACCACGCTGCAGATGGTCGCCATCGCAACGCTGTTCCTGGGCACGGGGCTGGCCTTCATCGAAACCGGCCGCCCCCCACGGGTGGGCGAGGCCGGGCTGATCTGGTCGGGCAGCGCTGCGGCGCTGGCGACCTATGCAGGCGTCGCGCTGATCTGGATCGCTGCTGTCCTGACCGCCTGGACGGGATGGGACTATTTCGTCAAGGCGCTGCCCTTCCTGAGGGAGCCCAAGGATGGCGCTTGAGGTGCTCTATTTCGCCTGGCTGCGCGAGCGTGTCGGCCATCCCCGCGAAAGCGTCGCCACGGATGCGGCCACGGTCCGCGACCTTGTCGCGCAGCTGTCGGTGCAATCCGACGGACATGCCGCGGCGCTTGAAGACCTGGCGACGCTGCGCTGCGCGGTCGATCAGAAGCTGGTCGACCTTGATGCACCACTCGCGGGCGCCCGAGAGGTCGCGTTCTTCCCTCCGATGACCGGCGGCTGAGCGATGTCCGCCCGCGTCCAGGCTGAACCGTTCGATCTGGCCGTCGAACTTCGCGGCTTCGGCTCCGGCGCCGGTGCCGTGGTGACCTTCACCGGCATCGTACGCGACGACAGCGGCCACATGGCCGCGCTTGACATCGAGCATTACCCCGGCATGACCGAACGTGCCTTGTCCGACTTCGGGGCCGCCGCCGCCGCAAGGTTCGACCTGTCGGACTGGCGCATCGTCCACCGCCACGGCCGGATCAAAACCGGCGGCCAGATCATGATGGTCGCCACCGCCGCCCGCCATCGCCGCGCCGCCTTCGATGCCGCGGATTACCTGATGGACTGGCTGAAATCGCGTGCCCCCTTCTGGAAGCGCGAGATCGCGCAGGACGGTCGGGCCACCTGGGTCGAGGCCAGGTCCGACGATGAGGACGCGTTGGGCCGGTGGTAAGCCTGCGCGCCCCGGAACCCCGCCGATGATCCGGCCCGAGCTTCGCGCGTTCGTGCGCGACAGGGCCGAGCTGCTGATATTCGGAGCGCTGACGCTGGCGGGCCTCTGGCTGGCCTTCCTGGGCGGCTGGTTCTTTGCGCTGATCGGCGGGGCGGTGGTGCTGGTCGGCGCCAGCCTGACCGTCGGCGCCATGCGCCATGCGCCGTTCCGAAGGCCGGTCGCGGCGCCCGGCGTGGTCGAGCTGGTCGAGGGCGCCATCCGCTTCTTTGGCGCGACGGAAACCGGAGGAGAGATCGCGCTCCGCGACCTGACCGAGATCCGCCTGCTGCGCCTGCAGGGCCGCGCCCACTGGCGGCTGCGCAGCCGCGACGGCCAGGCGCTGCTGGTTCCGGTCGATGCCGCCGGTGCCGCGGTCTTGGCCGATGCGTTTGAAAGCCTGCCGGGGATGGACATGGGCGCCATGTCACGGGCGCTTGCGCAGGTCGCCCTGCAGCCCCAGTCGATGCAGACCCTTTGGCGCAAGCCCGATTGAGGCGGCTTGACTTGGCCCTGCGGCCTTGCCACCTGTGACCGACTGGAAACCCGAGAAAGGCCTCGACCCCATGTCCATTCCACAGCAGGGCGGAGGCCCCATCGAACATCGCGACCAGCTGGCCGCCTATATCGCCAGCGGCGAGAAGCCCAAGGACCGCTGGCGGATCGGCACCGAGCACGAAAAGTTCGGCTATGACGATGCGCGAAAGCTGCCCCTGCCTTACGAAGGCCGGACCTCGATCACCGCCATGCTGGAGGGGTTGCGCGACCGCTTCAACTGGACCCCGGTCCTGGAGGGCGGCAAGCTGATCGGTCTGGAACGCGACGGGGCCAATGTCAGCCTGGAACCCGGTGGCCAGCTGGAGCTGTCCGGCGCCCCGTTGGAGACGATCCACCAGACCTGCGACGAGGTGAACAGCCACCTGGCCGAGGTCGAGGCGGTTGCCAAGGACATCGGCGCGGGCTTCATCGGTCTTGGCGCGGCCCCGATCTGGGGTCAGGACCAGATGCCGATGATGCCCAAGGGGCGCTATCGGCTGATGACCGACTATATGGGCCGCGTGGGCACGCTTGGTACGCAGATGATGTACCGGACCTGCACGGTGCAGGTGAACCTGGATTTCGCCAGCGAAGCCGACATGGTCCAGAAGATGCGCGTGGCGCTGGCGCTGCAGCCGGTGGCGACGGCGCTGTTCGCCAATTCGCCCTTCCTGGACGGCAAGCCGAACGGCATGAAATCTTGGCGCGCGCATATCTGGCAGAACCTGGATGCGGCGCGCACGGGCATGCTGCCCTTCGTCTTCGAGGACGGCTTCGGCTATGAAGCCTGGGTGGACTATGTCCTCGATGTGCCGATGTATTTCGTCTATCGCGACGGGAAATACATCGACGCCTTGGGCCAGAGCTTCCGTGATTTTCTGGATGGCCGCCTGCCGGCCCTGCCGGGCGAGGTGCCGACCCTGTCGGACTGGGCCGACCACATGACCACCGTGTTCCCCGAGGCCCGCGTCAAGAAATACATCGAGATGCGTGGCGCCGATGGCGGCCCCTGGCGCAGGCTTTGCGCGCTGCCGGCGCTGTGGGTCGGGCTGACCTATGACCAGGGCGCGCTGGATGCGGCCTGGGACCTGGTCAAGGACTGGGACGCCGAGACGCGCGACGGCCTGCGAATTGCGGCCGGTCGCGACGGCCTGCAGGCCGAGGCCGGCGGCATTCACATGCATGATCTGGCCCGAGAGGTCCTGGCCATCGCCGAGGCCGGCCTTCGGTCCCGCGCCAGGCCGGGAAGCGGCGGGCTGATTCCCGACGAGACTCATTTCCTGAACGCGCTGAAGGAGAGCGTGGACAGCGGCAAGGTGCCCGCCGACGAGTTGCTGGCCCGATACCGAGGCGACTGGAACGGCGACCTGTCGCGGATCTACGACGAATATTCCTATTGAAGACCTGCGCGCGATGGCGGCGCACGGGAAGGTGAGGCCGGGGGCGGCGCTGCCCGCTTGATATGGCATGCGCGGAATGGCACCCCGTCCTGACAAGGAGCAATGGGGCAGACGATGCGTGGTGATGCGATGCGGTGGATCGG
>JAYZBS010000196.1:0-6376 GCA_036338635.1 Pseudomonadota bacterium
GTTCGCGGCCTGCGCGGCGGCGGTCTTCGTCAGCGCGTTGAACAGCGTGGACTTGCCGACATTCGGCAGCCCGACGATCCCCATGCGAAAGCCCATGACAGCACCCTTTCCCGTCAGAAACACGCGCGTCTGTTACGCGCCCCGCGGCCCCAAGTCCAGCCCGCGCCCGATTGCACAGGTCCCTCATGCGGGCTAGTGCTGGGCGCAAAGGATGCGGGGACGACATGACCAGAATCGACGACAGGTTCAAGGCGCTTGGGGCCGAGGGGAAGAAGGCGTTCGTCGCCTACATGATGGCATCGGACCCCGATGACGACACGGCGCTGCAGATCATGCGCGGTCTGCCGGATGCCGGCGTCGACGTCATCGAACTGGGCATGCCCTTCACCGACCCGATGGCGGACGGCCCGACCATCCAGGCGGCCGGCCAGCGCGCCCTGGCGCAGGGCGGCAGCGTCAGCCGGACGCTGGACATCGTAAGGGCCTTCCGGACCGGCGACGACAAGACGCCGGTGGTGCTGATGGGCTACTACAACCCGATCTATGCCCGGCCGGGCGGGGTCGATCAGTTCCTGTCAGACGCGGTCGAGGCCGGAGTCGACGGCCTGATCGTCGTGGACCTGCCCCCCGAGGAGGACGAGGAGCTGTGCATCCCCGCCGCCAAGGCGGGGCTGAACTTCATCCGGCTGGCGACGCCCACGACCGATGACCGGCGCCTGCCGGCGGTGGTCAAGAACACCTCTGGCTTCGTCTATTATGTCAGCGTCACCGGGATCACCGGCGGTCCCGCCGCCAGCGCCACCGATGTCGCACCCGAGGTCGCGCGCATCCGCGCCGCCGCGAACCTTCCGGTGGTAGTGGGCTTCGGCATCTCGACCCCCGACGCGGCAGAGGCCATCGCTTCGGTCGCGGATGGCTGCGTCGTGGGCAGCGCCATCGTCAAGCAGATCGGCGAGGGCCGCCCCGTCCCCGAGATCCTGGACTTCGTCCGCGACCTGGCCGCCGGCGCGCACCGGGGATGAGCCTGGCCTTCGACCACCTGGCCATCGCCGCCCGCACATTGGCCGAGGGCGCCGAGTGGCTGCAGGGCCGGCTGGGCGTCAAGGCCGAGCCGGGTGGCCGCCATCCCGGCCTTGGCACGCATAACATGCTGCTGTCGCTTGGGCCGGGGGAATACCTTGAACTGATCGCCCCCGATCCGCAGGCGGACGCGCCGCCGCGCTGGTTCGGGCTTGACGGCTTCGACGGCCCACCCCGGCTGGCGGGCTGGGTCGCACGCAGCGCTCCGCTGGTCGCGCCAGAGGGGACGACGATAGCCGACGCGTCACGCGGTGATCTGCGCTGGCGCATCACCCTGCCCGGCGCAAGGCAGATGCCATGCGCCGGTGCGCAGCCGATGCTGATCGACTGGGGTGCGGGTCCCCATCCATCGGACCGGCTGCCGGACCGTGGCATTCGGCTGGTAAGCCTGGCACTGCCCCTGGCGGCGCTGGATCTTCGCGACGACCGGTTGGTTCTGGATGCCCCCGCGATGGCTGCGACGCTGACGACGCCGACCGGGCGGGTGACGCTATGCTGATCCGCGATGCGACCGCGGCCGATGTGCCGGGCGTCGCCGCGATCTGGAACCCCATCATCCGCGACACCGTGATCACCTTCTGGCCGACAGAACGGTCCGAGGCCGAGATTGCCGCCCTGGTCGCCGACCGGCAGGCCCAGGGACACGCATTTCTGATCGCCGATGACGACGGGGTGGCGGGCTTTGGCACCTACGCCCAGTTTCGCGGCGGCAGCGGCTATGCCCGCAGCCAGGAACACACCATCTATCTGGCGCCGAAGCGGCAGGGCCAAGGTGCCGGCCGCCTGCTGTTGCACGCCATCGAGGATCACGCCGTCGCGCGCGGCCACCGGCTGATGATCGGCGGCATCACCGGATCGAACGCGGCCTCGGTCGCGTTCCATGCGGCGATGGGCTATGCTGAATGGGGCCGCATCCCGAACGCCGGCTGGAAGTTCGGAACCTATCACGACCTTGTGCTGATGGGGCGCGACCTTGCGCAGCCGCGGCCGGCTGGGGGCGTCAATGCGCCCCTATCGTCGGACGGGATTCGGGGCTAACCTGACATCATGGATTGTTGCGCGACGCCCGAACACTGCACCGGCCCCTGCCCCGCCCTGCCCCGACCCCGAAGCTTCTGGCAACGGATGGCCGACAGGGTGGTCGCGTTCCTGTGGACGAACCGTCCCGCGACGCCGCCGGAACGCTCGGTCGCCTTCACGATCGCGGTCATCGCGCTTGGCGCGAAACTGGCCAAGGTCGACGGTACAGTCGCCCGGTCCGAGGTATCAGCCTTCCGCCGCGTGTTCATCATCCCCCGGTCCGAGGAGAAGAACGCCGCCCGCGTCTTCGATCTGGCCCGGCAGGACGTTGCGGGCTTCGATGCCTGGGCGCGACGCATCGCCGGGATGTTCAAGCCGGGCGACCCGGTGCTTCTGGACGTGGTCGAGGGGTTGTTCGTCATCGCCGTCGCCGATGGCCGCCTGCACGAGGCCGAGATCGCCTTCCTTGACGAAGTCGGACGCATCTTCGGGCTGACGCCGCAGCAGATCACCGAGCTGCGTCGGCGGCACGATCCGGGATCGGACTGCCCACCCTGCGATCTTCTGGGCGTAACCCCCGACACCCCGCTGCCCGAGGTCCGCAAGCGCTGGCGGCAGCTGATCCGAGAGAATCATCCCGACCGTGCCATCGGCCGCGGTCTGCCCGCCGAGGCGGTTCGCCTCGCCGAGGCCCGTACCCGCCGCCTGAATGAGGCGTGGGAGCGGTTCCGCGCCATGCACGAGGGTGGACGACAGGGTCTGGCCTGATCGCATCTTGCGACCGCCCCGCCCACTGCCCATCTTCCGGTTATGAAGACGCATCTTGCCCCACTGGCCCTGATCATGTCCGTTGCCGCTGCCCCCGCCGTCGCGCAGGAGGAACCCGGCTTCTTCGAACGCGGCATTACTGGCTTCATGCAGCAGTTCTTCGAGGATGCCGGACCCGAAGGCGGGCAGATCGCCCGCGACCTTGCCACAGCGCTGGACCAGCTGGGCCCGGTCCTGCGCGACATGGCGACCCTTGTCGACGACATCGGCAACTATCACGCACCCGAGCGGCTGGAGAACGGCGACATCCTGATCCGGCGCCGCGAAGGCGCGCCACCGCCCCCCGAACTGGGAGAGCGGCCCGAGGCCCCCGAGGACGCCACGCCGATTCCGATCGACCCTGACGCGCCGCAGTTCTCGCTCTAGTCCGACAGGTTCGCGTCGCCGATCAGGCGCCTGTGGCGCCGCCCCTCGGCCACGGCATCCTCGAAGGTGACGATCCCCTTCGCCGCCAGCGCCGGGATCAGGCGCAGGAACGCCTCGGCGGTGGCGATGGTGTCGCCCATGGCGGTGTGACGTGCCTCGGGCGGGATCTCGATCCCCAGCCGTTCGCTCAGCGCATCCAGGCTGTGGACGGCGGACTGGCCCCAGATCATCGCGGAGAGCAGTACCGTGTCCAGCACCCGGTTGTCGAACTGCAACCCGGTCTCGGACCGGGCGCGGCGCAGGAAGCCCATGTCGAAGGGCGCGTTATGGGCGATGAGGACGCTGTCGTCGCAGAAATGGTGGAACGCCATCAGCGCCTGCGACAGGCTCGGCGCACCTGACACCGCCGCCTCGTCGATGCCGTGGATCTTCGTCGAGGCAGGCGGGATCGGGCGGCCGGGGTCGACCAGCGTCTCGAACCGTTCCCCCGTCCGGCGGCCACGCACCAGCCGCAGGCCGGCGATCTGCACGATCCGGTCCGAGGGTTCCAGCCCCGTCGTCTCGGTATCGAAGACCACGCAGGTCAGGTCCGACAGCCGCGTCGAGCCCAGCCCGCGCATGGGCAGGCCGAAGTCATAGGTGACGCCGCTGTCGCCCGCCCGCGCTTCGGCCAGCCACAGCGGCATGACAAGCCGCGCGGTCCCGCCCTCGGCCTCGGGCCAGATTCCGGTATCGTGGGCCGCAAGGATCTCGGCGCCGGAAACGTCAGGCTGACCGGGATCGGGCGCGTCCCTCAGCCAATCGTCCAGTGTGTCGACCGCCACCGCCGCCCCCTGCCATTCCAGCGCCACCCGCATCTGTCCGGGCAGGTCGGGATGAATGGCAATGATCGGCAGAAGGCTCTGCGCGCGCAGCCGCGCGTCCAGCGCCTGCAACAGCGCATTCAGGGGTGCCGCCTCGGCGCGGAAGCACAGATCTGGCAGCGGCGCCGTGGCCTGCAAGCCCGCGACCAGCTCCCGGATGTCAGCCGCCGCGCCCTCGGGGCCGGACACGGCATCCGAGAGCCTGCGCGTGGCGGTGGCCAGCCCCTGCCCCTCGGCTTGGATCGCCCGGGCCAACGCCGGGGGGATCGGGCCGTCCAGCACCTCGAGCATCGGCACCAGCGTCGCCGCATGGCGGCGCAGTGCCTCGACCGCGTCACGGGGGACCGGGGGCGGGCGGTGGTCGCGCAGGATCAGCAGTTGACCGCCCTCGACCCGCCGCAGACGAGCCGCGAGCCGCTCGCCGCCCGCCGAGGTGCAGGTCAGGTCCGTGGCCTCTGCGCCCGCCGACAGCCGGTCGCACGCCGCCCGCAGCGCGTCCGGGTTCAGATGGCGGTCCAGCATCCGGTCCAGCCCCAGGCCGGGCAGCGACCGTGCGGCGCTGGCATTATAGAACACCACTCGCCCCTCTGCATCGGTCAGCACCGCCCCCGCACCGATATCAGCCAGGATCGCCTCCAGATTGGCCTTCTCGCGGGCGACCTCGGCGGCATGATCCCTCGCGGCCTGGGCCAAGGCGTCGTCCGAACGCTCTCTCGCGCGGGCGGCATCTGCCGCGGCGGCGCCCAAGTCGGCCAGATAGGCGGCCTCGGCCGGTCCCGGCGCCTGGCCAGTCCGCAGCGCACCAGCAAGGGTCTCGACCGGCCGGGCCAGATTGCGATCAAAGAGATACCAGAGCCCCGTGACCAGCCCGGCCAACCCGAACCCGGCCAGCATCGCCCCCTGCGCCAGCGCATCGACGCCCCCCTGCCCCGCGCGCCACAGCGCCAGCCCGACCACCGCCAGCGACAGCGCCAGCAGCCCGGCGAACATCGCCAGGATGCGCTGGCGCAGCGACAGGGTGGTCATGACCCGCCCAGCAGGCGCGACATCTCGGCCCGCAGCTCGGCCAGCTCGAACGGTTTGGCGATGAAGCCGTCGGCGCCAAGCGCCAGCCCCTTGCGACGCTCGACCACCGAGCCGCGCGCCGTCATCATCAGCACCCGGACCCCGGCCAGATCAGGGTCGGCACGAACGTCCTGCACGATCTGGTAACCCGAGACCTCGGGCAGCATGACGTCCAGCAGGACGAGGTCCGGCCGCGTCTCGCGGATGCGGGCCACGGCGCCCTTGCCGGTCGCCAGCCGGTCGTGGCGATGGCCGTCGCGGGTCAGCAGAAAGTCCAGCGCGGTCGCGATGTTGTCCTCGTCCTCGATGACCAGGATGTCAGCCATCGGTGCCTCCGTCGTCGCAGACCGCGGCGAAGGCCGGATCGCCCGTCGCTGCCGTCCAGTCGCCGCGGGCGGGGCGGATCCGTCCGCCGGCGCAGTCGAATTCCTGCGGGACGATCACGGTCTGGCCGCGGCGTTCGATCAACATGATCGGGGCGCGGCGGGTGCCGCCCTCGGCTTCGGTGACCTGGTCGGGGTCCAGCGCGGCGAAGCGCACCGCCACCGGCGCCAGATAGGTCCAGGGTGCCCAGGGCTGGCTGTCGCGGCCTACGACCAGCACCTGCGCCCCCTGCGGCAGCGCGTCACGCGCACGACCGAACCACGCATAGTCCGCCCAGATCGAATAGCAGACCATCGCCAGCCCGATCCCGGCCGGCAGCAACCACGGCGCGGGCCGCAATCCCGCCTTGCGCGACGCGTGCAGCGCCGCATAGAGCACCGCCGCCGCGCCGACGCCGACGGCGATGACGCCCAGCAGGTCGGTTCCGATTCCCGTCATCCCAGCATTCCCTTTCCGTGTCCCACCGCCGACTGCATGCCGCGTACAACGACGAACGCGTCGCGCAGTTGGCTGCGTTCGAATGCCGACAGGTCGGCCGGCGAGAGATAGTTGTCGGGCTTGCGCCCCGCCCTGACCAGATGCGCCTGGTTTTCCAGCCGCGCCGTCTGGATCATGTCATAGGCGGCGATCAAGTCGCGCGCGCCTCCGGCCGAGATCACGCCCCGCGTCTCGGCCTCTTCCAGCCTGGCGCGGGTGTTGACCGCGCCGATCCGCCCCTGCAGCGCATAGACGCGCGCCAGGTCGGTGACCGGAACGACGCCGTTGTGCTT
>JAYZBS010000197.1:0-3886 GCA_036338635.1 Pseudomonadota bacterium
CGACAGTTTCCACTGCCGCTGCTCGCATTCGGCCTGCCATGTCACGTCGTGCCGCCTGACCACGGCCATCACGGTCGCGCGTTCCCAGCCTTTGTCGATGGCTGCGGCGTAATCGGCGCAGCGCAGAAGCCGGTCGCCTGAGGACCAGCGCCAGATCTCTGATCCGACCGAGGTTATGAACACGTCCGGACGGGGCAGGTCCCATTCGCCCAGCACCCGCCGCGCCTCGCCGATCGACCGGCCGGTCGCAACGGTGAAAAGCATCCCGGGATGGCGCGCGGCGTGCCATTGGGCAAAGCGCTGTGCGGCGGCGGGGCAGCCCGTCAACGTGCCGTCGATGTCGGATGCGAGGATGCGTTCCACCCCTCGCCGCGCCGGTGGGGCACGGCGCGTCAGGCTGCGGCAGACCGGCAGCATCCGACGAGTCCACGACGACCAGTCGAAATGCTGCAGCGCCCTTTCTTGGGCGGCTTCGACCCCGGCCGCCTCGGCGTCCAGCATCCGCAGGCAAGCGGCGGCAATGGCGGCGGGATCGTCCGGCGCCACCAGCACGCCGTGGCCGATCCGGTCCAGGATGTCGACGGGCCCGCCGTTGCAGGTCGCAACGATTGGCACGCCGGCCTGCGCGGCCTCGATCAGGGTCAGACCGAAGGGCTCGTGCCGGGCCGGGTTCACGAAGACCCCGCCCTTTGCCGCCCTGCCGTAAAGCGCGCGAAGCTCGGCGTCGTCATGGCGCGACGGCAGCGCCACCCTTCCCCACAGCCCGTGCCGGTCCACCACGTCGAAAAGTTCGCGGATCACCTCAGCCTGTTCGTCGGCACCTGCCAGACCCGCACGCAGCCCGGCCAGGATCACCAGGTTCGCACGTGCTTGAAGCGCAGGATTTGCGGCGTAGGCCTCGACCAGCGCCGAGAGGTTCTTCTTGCGGACCGGCCGCGCCACCGCCAGCAGGATGGGCAGCTCCGACCGGCGCAGGAAGGGCGCGATCAAGCGGTCGCCCGCGGCCGTCCCCCGATCCGGCGCCAGCGTGACACCCGGCGGGATGCAGCTTGTCCGACCCTCGGCCTCGGCATCATAGGCTGTCACCTGCCGCTCGCCCTCGTCGCGCGACGAGACGACAATCGCCCCCGCGCCGGCAATCGCCGCCATCTCGGCTGCGACCCGAGACGCCAGCGCGGGATCGGACGCCGCGCCGGAATTTTTCTGCAAGGCCAGTGAATGCGGCGTATAAATCCAGGGAATGCCGAACCGTTCCTGGGCCGCCTGCGCCAGCCGAGCGGCATCGGCGAAATGCGCGTGAATGACGTCAGGCTTGGGGTTCATGCCATCAAGCATTGCGCAGAAAGCGTCGGTCAGAGCGGGGATCTCGGCCTCCAGCCGTTCCTTCGAAAGATAGTCGCGGCTGGCGGTCTGAAGCCGCAGGATGCGGCAGCGGTCCGAGATACGCTCGACTGGAGCCGCGTGAACGGGGTCGTGCCCTGCCCCGATGAAGGCGCGTGTGACTATATCGACCTGCCGCACCTCGGGGCATTCGGCCAGCGCGGTCGCGGCACCCAAGACATAGGCAATATGCCCGCCCGTGTCCTCGGTAACACCGTAAAGGACCGGCGGGGCCTTGAGGCAACCGCCCAAGGCCAGGTGAAGCAGATACATTGGTGACGCCCTCTGGTGCGGTCCAGCAACGTCCGGCCCGCGTGCCCAGGCCTCAACCATCTTCTTCCGGATTCGGTTCACGCCGGGACCAGCTAAAATAACAAAAGTTAGCTTTCCTTGGTGACCGGGCGGCGTCACCGCCAGCGAGCGCCCACGACGGGTCTTGTCCACGATCTGGCAGCGCTGCGAGATGGTCAAACCAGACAACGCTCGACATCTTGTCAGATTCGGTGCGGGCTTGGCACAGCTGAATGGAAAAGCCCGCCTCATCATAAGCGCCACCGAAAGCTTGGGCGTTCCGGACTTGATCAGCAGGCTATGAGAGAAATCGGGGCGGGAATCAACGTCACCTCCACCGCGATCAGCCACCGGGTCAAGCTTCTGGAAGCCGATCTATAGTACGCTGTTCGTGCGGCGCCACTACGGCGTCGTACTGACAAGCCAGGCGATTCGCGCACTGACTTGTGGAAAACCCGACGCACGAGCCGCCGACGACGCCGCGAATTAGCCCATCCAGCGCATCTTGCATCATCATTGGCGGATGGGGCACTGGTCTGCCGGCTAGTTTCATCGCCAGCCTGGCTGGCGACGGCACAGTCATCCGAAAAGAAGCGGCCTTGGCAGCAATGCCGCAGCCCCGCATAACAGGACTGCGGCGTGGCTCAGTTGATGGTGCCGATGATGCGCGGCACGCTGGCCTGCTCGCGCAGATTATCCTTGATGATTGCCTTCATCAGCGACAGCCCCATCAGCACTATCACTAATGAGAATGAAGGGGCCCGACGATCATCGCCGTCTGGATGGCCGATTGGCCCCTAACGATCAGCAATACTCCCACGACAAGCGCCAGGCCCTATAACAGAATGTGCGGGGGCGACGTCGGTGCCTCGTCGCCAGTGGCGTTGATCGTGTTGATAATCAGCATGGCCGAGTCGACCAACGTCTCGAGGTTTGTCATCAGCAGCATCACCGGCACGCCGGACATCATGGTCGCGAAACCCGCAGGCAGCACCGACGCCAGCGTCGTATGAAGCGGGACCGAGATTCCGGTGCCACTGATCGCGCCCTGCGCCTAGCCGTCAGTTCCAGATCGGCCGCCGTGCCGCCCGGCTGTGCGAACCAGACGGAGCGCAATGCCGACGGCACGATCATCGCGCCGAGGATATATTCGCGAATCGATATGTGGGCGACGAAGAGGCCGACAAACGGGGCGAGGGCAATCCACCATGCCAGTAGAAGATCGCCCACCCCCGGGCCAGGCGGCCAGCACGTTCCCGGCCTCGGTGCCGTCCGCCGTCCAAACCGTGGCCAGCTTTTACGGCGGCGTCGTCAGATCATCCCACATTCCCACGAACAGCGATTGCAGGCTGAAGAGCGTGGCGCAAAAGATCAGGAAGAACAGCAGCACGAAAATGCTGCGACCCCTGTTGATGTTCGAGAGCCACTTGATGCCCCGGCCGACCCCCGACATGCCCGGCATCGTGGCCGCGCTCACGATGACCGCTAGCGCGACGAAGATGGCGACGGTCGAGGCGGTGCCACCTGGGTTCAGCAACCAGGCCCCGCCGCTCGCGCGCGCCACGCCGGCGACGAACTGCTCGACCCCGTAGCCAAGGGTCTGCGCCGCGCCCAGAACCGTCGCCACCACGGCCACGATGGCGACGACATGCCCCGATGCCCCTTCGAAGACGCGCGCCAAAGAGCGATGCAAGCCCCGTGCGGATCGTCAGCGGCAGACAGCAGCGATACGACAAAGAGGCCAGCGCAAGCCCAGTCAGCGCATAGCAGGCCCAAGGCGTCAGGCCCCAGTGCAGGGACGACCACTTTTAGGCGATCGCACCGTTTCGACCAGGCGCCTGCGACCCGGACCTGGATGACATCGTGATTGGTCTTGAATTGAGAGATGGGCTCGCTCGTCGCATAGGTCAGCATTCCCACACCGAAACCTACCCCGAACATCATCGAGAACCACGAGAAATTCGAGAACTCGGGCCATTCGCCCCGTTCGCCCAACTGCGACCGTCCTAAGGCAGGCGTCAGCGCCAGAAGGATGCACAGCACGACGAAGAACGCGCTGGTGCAGACATACCAGAAGTAGAACGTGGCAGGGATCGCTGCATTGATGGCGTTCAGAAGAACGCAGGCGTTTTCGGAGAAGGCTACCGTTCAGAAGATGAGCGCGCCGATAACGATCTTCCCCGACCCGGCGACGATGCGCGCAAATCCGTCATGG
>JAYZBS010000198.1:0-9505 GCA_036338635.1 Pseudomonadota bacterium
AGGTCGGGTTCGGCGCGGGGCGGCACCGGAAAGGTGTTCAGCAGCCGTTCGGCTTTGGGCCAGACCTTGCGCGCGACGAAGCAGCGCGATTCCTCCAGCATCAGCGCATGGTCGTCGTAAAGCTGATAGGGCCGCCCGTCATGGTCGAACTTGGCCAGCGTCAGCGAGTGGCTCTCGATCCGGGTCGCGTGGCGGCGGACGAGTGTCTGGAAATAGCTCTCGTCGGGGATCCAGCTGAACCGGAAGAAGCGGTCGAACTCATCCCGACGCGGGTCCTGCAGGATGGCGCGCAGGGTCGTGGCCGTCAGGCACCACCACTGCGATCCCAGATGCGGCACCAGCCCCTTGGGCAGCCTGCGATGCACACCCAGCCTGCGCTGCCAATCGACCAGTCGGTCGAACAGCCACCGCCGCCTGCGCCAATCCACCGGGAAATAGAGCGAGAACCGCTCCTCGTTCAGGCCGCCGACGGTCCAGCCGACGTCGTGGGCGTTGACGCTTTCGATATGGTCGCATTCGGGGTCCTGCGCCAGGAAAGCCGTCAGGTCGCGGATCGGCCGCAGCGGCAGGCAGGCCCCCGAGGCCAAGTAGACATGCGTCACCTCGGGATAGCGCTCCAGCAACGCCTGCACCGCGTCCTGCGTGGCGCGCACCAGGCTAAAGCGGCCCCAGTCGCAGCCATGGCGGGGCGAATAGACGATGTCCGGCAGGTCGGCCAGATCGGCCTCCAGCGCCATCATCCCGTGCCCGGACACCTTAGCGTCCACATGGACGGCCACGCGCGCGCCGCCATCGGCCCAGATCCGCGCCATGCGCGCGGCGACATCCAGCTGCGCATGGCAGAGGATGACCACGCCAAGCCGCACCGCGCCGGTCATGCCCAATGTCCCCGAGAGATCAGGCCCAGATCCTCGAGCTGACGCCAGTCCCGGTATTCGCGCGATTCGCTGCACCACAGGTTCGTGCCGCGGCGCAGGCCGGCGTGGTACGCCTGATACTCCTTGCTGTTGGCATAGTGCTGCCGGCGGTCCAGTTCCTCGGCCGACTTCTCGGCGAAGGTGGACAGGAACTTGGCATGCAGCAGGCAGCCCGAGGCGCGTTCGCCGCCGTCTTCGTCATAGACGAGGTTCAGGTGGCGCGGCAGCAGCATGTGGGTCGAGCTGACATAGGCATAGCGCCGGTCCCACTTGACCAGCGGGATCTTGTTCAGCGCCGGCCCCGAGAGCGGGTCGCTTGCGAAGAAAGTGCGCGTCCGGGGACCGCCTTGGATCCACAGGTTGCCGAAGAAGTCGTTCTTGCGGATCGTATAGTTTGCCGGGTCGAACCAGCTTGCGATCGCGAAGGGGTCGTCGCCTTCCGCGTAGGGCTGATCCTCGATGTTCCCGCGGGGATACATGTCCAGCAGCATCGCCGGAAAGCTGCGCCGCCCCGACGCATCCAGCCAGTCGGTCAGCGCCGGCAGCGGCCGCGTATCGCAATGGGGATAGATCAGAAACTCGTCGGGATCCACGGTCAGGCACCAGTGGTCGCAGCCGTATTTCCACAGCAGGCGGTTGATCCAGTCCATCCCGAAGCGCGAGCGCTTGTAGCTGGCCCCGGTCCACCACAATGAGACATCGGGCTGCTGCGCCAGATAATCGCCGCTGCCGTCGTCGCTGTCGTTGTCCACGACCAGAAAGTGGTCGATGCCCAGCTTGCGGTGATGGTCCAGAAAACGCGGCAGACGCACGCGCTCGTTGCGCAGGGTCACAAAGGCCAGGATGTCCGGCGTGCGGATCTGCGCCGTCCGGTCAGCAATCGCGCGCAAGGCGCCGCGCCGGTTGAAGGCGCGCGCGATCAGGTATTGCCGCTGACTGCGGCGGCGCAGCCGATCGGGGATGATGCTCCGCAGGCGGTGTCTCAACTGGACCGCATGGGGTGAGGGTTCCGGACAAGGATCGTCATGAGTTCATTCAATGTGCCGGGCGCGTTGGCTTGGCAAGTGCAATCAGCGCGTGTCCTGATCCCGCCAGGCACCTGTGCCCATCAGGCCCAAGGCGACCAGCTGCCTCCATCCTTCGTACCTGACCGACCGCCCATCACGCAGCACCGGACCGGCCGCCACGGCGCGATGATAGCCGGCATAGGCCGAAGGATCGGCGAAGTGCTGGCGGCGCAGCAACTCCTCGTGCGACTTGTAGACGATGTCGGGCAGGAACTTCCCGTGCAGCAGAACGCCCGACAGGCGCGGGTCCCCCGGACCGTCCCAGATCCGGTTCAGGCGCGGCGGCAGCATCGAGTGGGTCGAGTTCAGATAGACCTGCCCCCTGCGCCATTTCATCAGCGGCAGCTTGTTCAGGGTGGGGGCGCGCCGGGGGGCGTCGGCGAAGAACACCCGGTCGCGGACCCCGCCCTGCACCCACAGGTTCTGGCGCGGCATCTGGCGCTGTGCCCGATAGGGGCCGGCGTCGAACCATGGCAGCCGGTCGGTCAGCGTCGATCCCGGAGGCGCGTCGGCGGTGCCAAGCGCCCCTGACGGGACCATGTCCAGCATCAGCGCCCCCATCCCCGGCTGGCCAATGCTCTCCAGATGGGCCACAAGATCTGGCAGGCGGCGTGTGTCGTGGAACGGATAAACCAGAAGCTCGTCGGCATCGACCGTCAGACACCAATGGCCGCACCCGTGTCGCCGCAGCAGGGCGCCCGCCCAATCCAGTCCGAAGCGCGCGGTGCGATAGCTGCCGCCGCAATGCCACAGCGACACGTCGGGCTGGTCGGCCAGAAGCTCGGCCGATCCATCGGTGCTGGAGTTATCCACAGCCAGCACATGGCTTACGCCCAGGCGACGGTAATGATCCAAAAAGCCCGGCAGGTGCGCGATCTCGTTGCGCAGGACCACCACGGCCAGGACATCGCCCTTGCCGATGGCATGGGTCCGGTCGGCGACGGGCTGCAGGTGCCGACCGGCGCGGAAGGCGCGCCAAATCAGCTTTCTGCGATGCCAGCGCAGCCGATAGGCCTGCCAGGCATCAGCCGGCGTCACTGGCGATAATCACCGCCCTGGTGCCACCGCCAGGCGTCGCTGATCATCTGCTTCATCGTGGACCGCTCGGGCGTCCAGCCCAGTTCGTCCTTGGCGCGCTGGCTGCCGCAGACCAGCTTGACGGCATCGCCGCCGCGGCGCGGTCCGTCGACCATCGGCACCTGCCGGTTGGTGACATGCCGCGTGGCGTCCACGACCTCTCGGACCGAGAATCCGTCGCCGGTGCCCAGGCAGAAGACGCGGCTGCCCTTGTCGGCGCGCAGCCATTCCAGGCCCTTCACATGCGCATCGACCAGATCCATCACATGGACATAGTCGCGGATGCAGGTCCCGTCCGGCGTCGGATAGTCGGTGCCGTGGATGGTCAGCGCGGCGCGCTTGCCGTCGACCGCATCCAGGATCAGCGGGATCAGATGCGTCTCGGGGCGGTGGAACTCTCCGACCTCGCCGTCGGGATCGGCGCCGGCAACGTTGAAATAGCGGAAGATCACGTGGCGCAGCCTGTGCGAGGCCTCGAAATCGACCAGCATATCCTCGATCGCGCGCTTGCTGGCGCCATAAGCGTTCAGCGGTGCCTGGGGGGTATCCTCATCCAGCACCTCTCCGTCACGGTCCCCATAGGTCGCGCAGGTCGAGCTGAAGACGAAGTGCCGGCAGCCTGACGCAATGGTTGCCTCGATCAGGTTCAATGAGCCGGCGACGTTGTTGCGCCAGTACTTCCCAGGCTCGGCCATCGCCTCTCCGACCTGCGAGAGGGCCGCGAAGTGCAAAACCGCGACCGGCCGATGCTCCGCAAAGGCCGCATCCAGCGCGGCGCGGTCCATCAGGTCGGCCTCGACCACGGGGCCGAACTTGACGGCGTCGCGCCAGCCGGTCGAGAAGTTGTCCAGCGTGACGGGCACGAAACCCGCCTTCGCCAGCGCCTTGCAGGCGTGCGAGCCGATATAGCCCGCACCACCCGTCACCAGTACCTTGTCCGTCATGGATTATTCGGCAGCCTTGCGCATCGCCATGACCTGGTGGAGGTATTCGGCAAATTCGTCCTTCAGCTCGTCACGCTCCAATCCGAAGGCTACGGTGGCTTGCAGGAAGCCTGCCTTCGACCCGCAGTCGAAGCGCTGGCCGCGGAAGCGCAGGCCGAAGACGTCGCGCCCGGCCTCGATCTCCTCGGCGATGGCGTCGGTCAGCTGGATCTCGCCGCCCGCGCCCTGCTTCAGCTTGTTGAGGTTCTTCATCACGGTCGGCGCCAGAATATAGCGGCCGATCACCGCCAGGTTCGACGGCTGGGTGCCCATTGCGGGCTTTTCGACCATGCCCTTGGCGCGCACGATGGCGCCCATATCCTCGGCCACGTCCAGGACGCCATAGGCCGAGACCTTCTCGGACGGGACTTCCATCGTGGCGACCATGCTGCCGCCGGTCTCGCCATAGGCCTCGATCATCTGCTGCAGGCAGGGGGGTTCGCCCTGGATGACGTCGTCGGTCAGGACGACGGCGAAGGGCTCGTCATCCGACAGCAGGCGGCGGGCGCACCAGACGGCATGGCCGAGGCCCAGGGCCTTGTGCTGGCGGATATAGGCAATGGCGCCGGAATCCATGTTGGTCTGGCGCAGCGTGTCCAGCAGCTTGTCCTTGCCGGCCTTCTTCAGGTTTGATTCCAGCTCGTGCGCGTGGTCGAAATAGTCTTCCAGAGCACCCTTGCCGCGCGAGGTGACGAAGATGAATTCCTTGATGCCGGCGGCACGCGCCTCATCGATGGCGTACTGGATCAGCGGCTTGTCGACCAGCGACAGGATTTCCTTCGGGATGCTCTTGGTGGCGGGCAGAAAGCGCGTGCCGAGGCCTGCTACTGGAAAAATGGCTTTAGTGACCTTGCGACCCATGACGAATACCTCTGATGCTTTGGCGGACGTGACCGCCCGAATTGCCGCCGATGCCTACATGCAACAGCACGAACTACAATGCGCAGGTTACCTTCTCGGCAGGATGCCGCCAAGCGGACAGTTGATTATATCGTGCAAATAATCCACGAGAATCTTCCCTTGCCGCGGAAGATGTCACCGAAGATTCATCTCGGACATCATCCGCTCGAGACGCGGAACATCTTCGGGGTTGTTTAGTTCCCAGAATTGTCGGCCCCTCGCCTCGACTTCGACACAGAGGACATGGCGGCCTTGTTCCAGGAATCGCAGCTGCTCCAGCCCTTCCAGCCTTTCCAATGTCCCTTCCGGCCATGTCGGATATGCGGCCAGGGCATCGGGGCGATAGGCATAGACGCCGACATGGTGGAAGACCGGGCTGGGCGCGTCGCGCTCGACCCGGTCCGGGACGAAGGGGATGACCTCCTTCGAGAAATAGAGCGCCCTGCCCTCGCGGCCGAAGACCGCCGTCGTTCCACCCACCCGGCCGGCGCGGCGGTCGGCGATCAGGTCCTCGCGCATCCGGCCGGAACAGCGCAAAACCGGCGTCGCGATCTCGGCCTGCGAATCGGCGCGCAGGGCCGCGACCAGATCCTCGACGAACCAGGCGGGCGTCAGAGGCGCATCGCCCTGGAGGTTGACGACGACCTCGGAGGTGATGCCCAGATTCGCCACCGCCTCGGCGCAGCGTTCGGTCCCGTTGCGGCATTCGGTGCTGGTCATCGCCACCTCGGCACCGAAGGCCTGGGCATGGTCGCGGATGGCGTCGTCGTCGGTGGCGACGATCACGCGGTCGACCCCCCGCACAGACATCGCCGCGTCCCAGCTGCGCCGGATCAGGCTGCGCGGCTCTCCGTCCGCGCCGCGCAGCTCGACCAGCGGCTTGCCCGGATAGCGGGTCGAGGCGAAGCGGGCGGGGATGACGATGACGACGGACATCAGTCCTTCACCAGCAGGACGCCGGGTGCATAGGCGATGAAGAACGGGTTCTCGAAGCCGGCCTTGCCGTATCCCAGCGGGCTGTGGTCGTCGAAGCGCACCACCTCGCCGCCGGCGCCGCGCAGGACGGCGTCGCCCGCGGCGGTATCCCACTCCATCGTGCGCCCCAGACGCGGATAGAGGTCCGCCTCACCGGTCGCGACCAGGCAGAACTTCAGCGAACTCCCCGCACTCGTCATGTCGCGCACGCCGTACCGGTCGATATAGGCGTCGGTGGCCGCGTCGCGATGCGACTTCGACGCCACCACCATCAGCCCGCGATTGTCGGGCATCGGGTTCACGCCGATCGGGCTGGTCTGGCCGGGGGTGTCGCCGAAAGGCGCCTTCTCCTCGACCGACCGGCCGTCGGCCGTCGTATAGAACAGGCGGTTCTTCGCGGGCGCATAGACCACGCCGCGGACCGGCACGCCGTCCTCGATATAGGCGATGTTCACGGTGAAGTCGCCGCGCCGCTGCACGAATTCCTTCGTGCCGTCCAGCGGATCGACGATCAGGAAGGTGCGCAGGGTCTGGCCGTGCGTGTCGGCCTGCTCCTCGGTCACCAGGGGAATGTCGGGAAAGGCTTCTCGCAGCCCGGCCGAGATCAGCGCGTCGGCAGCCTCATCGGCGGCGGTGACCGGCGAATCGTCGGCCTTGGTCCGGGTCTCGAAATCGTCTGCGCCATAGATCTCCATGATCCGCTCGCCCGCCTGCAGGGCCAGCCGCCGCATTTCGATGGTCAAACGGTCGAATTGCATTCACTTTCCTTTCCCTGCCATCGGACGCGGCCCGCTGGCGGATTGTGCGAGGGTGCCTGGCCTCTTATGATCCGCAGAAGGTCCGTCGGCAAGCGCCGGGCTGCGCGCGGGCCACGACCTGCGGCAGCCTTGCATCCCCAGCGTCAAGGCATCGCAACATGTTCACGCAGCGTCGAAACTCGAACATGGTCCAGGCGGCCGGGACGACCCTGGCGCTGATCTATCACCAGACGGTCTACAATCTGCGATTCTCTCATCGCAGCGCGCTTTTCGGGCTGCTGGCGATCATCCTGCAAAGCGCGATGTTCATCATTATCCTGCTGGCGCTCTATACGCTCATTGGCATCAGGAACTCGCCCATCCGGGGCGACTTCATGCTGTATATCATGTCGGGCATCTTCATCTACATGACGCATGTCCAGACGGCGACGGCCGTGGCGGGCAGCCATTCGCTGGCCTCGGGCGTCGTCAAGCACGAGCCTTTGAACGCCGCCGTCCTGATCGCAGGCGCGGCCTGCGCCATGCTCTATCGCCAGATGATCAGTTGCCTGGTGATCCTGTCGATCTATCACCTGGCCTTCCAGCCCATCACCATCTACGACCCGGTCGGCGCGATGGCGCTGCTGCTGCTGGCGTGGTTCAGCGGCATGGCCGTGGGCATGGTCTTCCTGGGGATCAAGCCTTGGTCGCCGGCGGCGTCGCGGGGGTTGGCGACCTTCTATCAGCGCGTGAACATGTTCGCGTCCGGCAAGATGTTCGTGGCCAATACGTTGCCGAACTTCATCCTGCCCTGGTTCATCTGGAATCCGCTGTTTCACCTGATCGACCAGGAACGAGGGTTCCTGTTCATCAACTACTCGCCGCACAAGACCTGGCTTCTCTATCCACTGTGGGTGACGCTGGCCTGCTTCATGGTGGCGCTTCTGATTAACTTCACCACCCGCAAGTACGAGTCCGTCAGCTGGAGCGCCGTGCAGTGACGCCGGCCGGGCGGCCATCCGCGTAAAACAGCCGCAAATGCGTGCCTTTTGGCCCCGCAGGCGACTTGCGGGCCTGAATTGCATCCCTATATACACCCCCGAAGCGGTCCGGAGGTTCCGGATCCAATTCGAGCAGAAGGGATCGGGCCGCGGGGGCCATAACGGACCCGAGGCCCCGCAAATCGCCGCAAGAAAGGTTATATGAACATGTCCAAAGTCATCGGCATCGACCTCGGCACCACGAACAGCTGCGTCGCGATCATGGACGGCAGCCAGCCCAAGGTCATCGAGAACAGCGAGGGTGCGCGCACGACGCCCTCGATCGTCGGCTTCACGGATGGTGAACGCCTGGTCGGCCAGCCCGCCAAGCGTCAGGCCGTGACCAACCCCACCAACACCGTCTTCGCCGTCAAGCGCCTGATCGGCCGCCGCATGGGCGACGAGGCCGTGGAAAAGGACCGCAAGCTGGTCCCCTACAACATCGTCGACGGCGGCAACGGCGACGCATGGGTCGAGGTGAAGGGCGAGAAGTACTCTCCGGCGCAGGTCAGTGCGATGATCCTGCAAAAGATGAAGGAAACCGCCGAGTCCTACCTGGGCGAGACCGTGACCCAGGCCGTGATCACCGTTCCGGCCTATTTCAACGACGCTCAGCGGCAGGCGACCAAGGACGCGGGCAAGATCGCGGGCCTTGAAGTCCTGCGCATCATCAACGAGCCGACCGCGGCTGCGCTGGCCTATGGCCTGGACAAGAAGGAAACCAAGACGATCGCGGTCTATGACCTCGGCGGCGGGACCTTCGACATCACCATCCTGGAAATCGACGACGGCCTCTTCGAGGTGAAATCCACGAACGGCGACACCTTCCTGGGTGGCGAAGACTTCGACATGCGGATCGTCAATTACCTGGCTGACGAGTTCAAGAAAGAGCATGGCGTCGACCTGTCCAAGGACAAGATGGCCCTGCAGCGCCTGAAGGAAGCCGCCGAAAAGGCCAAGATCGAGCTGTCCAGCAGCAGCCAGACCGAGATCAACCAGCCGTTCATCTCGATGGACAAGAACTCGGGCACGCCGTTGCACATGGTCATCAAGCTGACCCGGGCCAAGTTGGAAAGCCTGGTCGCCGACCTGATCAAGCGCACCATGAAGCCCGTCCAGGACGCGCTGAAGGATGCCGGCTGCTCGAAGGGCGACATCGACGAGGTCGTCTTGGTCGGCGGCATGACCCGCATGCCCAAGGTCGTCCAGGAAGTGACCGACTTCTTCGGCAAGGAACCCCACAAGGGCGTGAACCCCGACGAGGTCGTGGCGCTTGGTGCCGCCATCCAGGCAGGCGTGCTGCAGGGTGACGTCAAGGATGTCGTGCTGCTGGACGTGACGCCGCTGTCCCTGGGCATCGAGACCCTGGGCGGTGTCTTCACCCGCCTGATCGACCGCAACACCACGATCCCGACCAAGAAGAGCCAGATCTTCTCGACCGCCGAGGACAACCAGAACGCGGTGACGATCCGGGTCTTCCAGGGCGAGCGCGAGATGGCGGCCGACAACAAGCTGCTTGGCCAGTTCAACCTTGAGGACATCCCGCCCGCGCCGCGGGGCCTGCCCCAGATCGAGGTGACGTTCGACATCGACGCCAACGGCATCGTGTCCGTCGGTGCCAAGGACAAGGGCACCAACAAGGAACAGAAGATCACGATCCAGGCTTCGGGCGGTCTGTCCGACGAGGACATCGAGAAGATGGTCAAGGACGCCGAGGAGAACGCCGAGGCCGACAAGGCCCGCCGTGGCCTCGTCGAGGCGAAGAACCAGGCGGAAAGCCTGATCCATTCGACCGAGAAGGCGCTCGAG
>JAYZBS010000199.1:0-3403 GCA_036338635.1 Pseudomonadota bacterium
GTGCCCATGTCCCAGTCCTTGGGCGGAATGACGAAGTCTTTCATGTGCTTAGTCCTTTGCCTTCAGGCGGGCGAGTTCATGGGCGACGATGGCATTGGCATGGCCATGGCCCAGCCCGTGGTCGGTTTTCAGCAGGGTGACGATCTGCATGTGTTTCAGCGCCGCATTGGCGCGGACGATCGAGAGCCAGTGGTCGACGGGCTGGCCATACTTTGCCTCGATCGAGGGGAAGTAGGAGGCGGGGCCTTTGACAGGGGGCGTTTTGGTCATCGCGCGCCCTTCGGCTGGTTTGGGAGGGGGCGCTGCCCCCGCTGCCGTTGGCAGCCCCCCGGGATATTTCCGGCAAGAGGATGGGGGCGGGTCATTCTGCGGCCTCTCTGGTCGCGCCGAAGTCCTGCGGGAAGAGGCGCAGGGCGGACATGACCGGGTAGGGGGTGAAGCCGCCAAGCGCGCAGAGCGAGCCGGAGGTCATCGTGTCGCAGAGATCGGTGAGCAGGTCGGTGGCGGCGGCGTCGCCGGCGCGGATGCGGTCGATGGTTTCGACGCCGCGCACCGCGCCGATCCGGCAGGGGGTGCATTTGCCGCAGCTTTCCACGGCGCAGAATTCCATGGCGAAGCGGGCCAGGGCCCCCATGTCGGCGGTGTCGTCGAAGACGGTGATGCCGGCGTGGCCGATCAGCCCGCCCGCCTGGTCGAAGTCCTCATAGCCGAAGGGCGTGTCGAACTGGTGCGGCGCGAAATAGGCCCCGAGAGGGCCGCCGACCTGCACCGCCTTGACCGGGCGTCCCGAGGCCGTGCCGCCACCGATGTCGTTGACCAGGGTGCCCAGGGGCAGGCCGAAGGCGGTCTCGAAGAGGCCGCCGTGACGCACGTTGCCGGCGATCTGGATCGGCATGGTGCCCCGCGATCTGCCGAGGCCGAAGTCTGCGTAATGCTGCGCGCCCTTTTCGAAGATCACCGGGATGGTCGCCAGCGACAGCACGTTGTTCACCACCGTGGGCTTGCCAAAGGCCCCTTCGAGTGCCGGCAGGGGCGGCTTGGCCCGGACCACGCCGCGCTTGCCTTCCAGGGAGTTGAGCAGCGAGGTTTCCTCGCCACAGACATAGGCGCCGGCGCCGACGCGGATCTCCATGTCGAAGGCAAAAGCGGAGCCCAGCAGGGAATGGCCCAGCAGCCCGTGTTCACGGGCGATGCGGATGGCACGGTCCATGACGGCGATGGCGTCGGGATATTCCGAGCGGATGTAGACGAAGCCCTTGGTTGCATGGGTGGCGAGGCCGGCGATCGCCATGCCTTCGATCAGCGAGAGGGGGTCGCCCTCCATGATCATGCGGTCGGCAAAGGTGCCGCTGTCGCCTTCGTCGGCGTTGCAGACGATGTATTTCTGATCGGCTTGCGCCTGGCGGACCGTGTCCCATTTGATGCCCGTGGGGAAGCCCGCGCCGCCGCGACCGCGCAGGCCGGAGGTTTTGGTTTCCTCGACGATCTCGGCGGCGGTCATTTCCAGGGCGCGGCGCAGGCCGGTCAACCCGCCGTGGGCGATGTAGTCGTCCATGGACAGCGGATCGGTGACGCCGCAGCGGGCGAAGGTCAGGCGGGTCTGGCGGGCGAGGAAGGGGATGTCCTCGGTCGGGCCGAGGTTGGGGGCGGTGCCATCAAGCAGGGCGTCGATCTGATCAACGGTGACGGGACCATGGGCGATGCGCGGTCCGTCGTTGCGCGAGATCTCGACCAGGGGTTCCAGCCAGATCATGCCGCGGCTGCCGGTGCGGACCAGCCGGACGTCGAGGCCGCGGGCCGCGGCGCGGTCCTGCAGGGCGCGGGCGATGTCGTCGGCCCCAAGCGCCTTGGCCGCGCTGTCGAGCGAGATGTAGATGGTCAGCGGATGGGTCATGCCTGGCCCTCCACCATGGCGGCGATCCGGGGGGCGTCGGCCCGGCCCAGCACCTTGCCGTCGATCATCGCGGCCGGGCCACAGGCGCAGAGGCCAAGGCAATAGACCGGTTCGATCGTCAGGTGGCCGTCCTGGGTGGTGCCGAAGGCGTCGAGGCCGAAGTGCGCCAGCACCTGCTGGATGGTGGCGTCGGCCCCGACCGATTGACAGGCCTCGGCCCGGCAGAGCTTCAGCACGTGGCGGCCCGCAGGGGCCGAGCGGAAGTCATGATAGAAGCTGACGACGCCGTGCACCTCGGCCCGGGTCAGGTTCAGCGCCTCGGCGATCAGGGGCACGGCCGCCTCGGGGATATGGTCAAAGCGCGCCTGAAGCCCGTGCAGGATCGGCAACAGCGGGCCGTCGCGGTGCTTTTCGGCCGCGATGATGTCGCGGATGTCGTCGTCCGTGGGGGCGGCCCGGGCGGGGCGCATCGGTGGCTGGGTGGTCTGCATCTGGCGTCCGATCTATATGTTCCCCCGGGCGTGCCAGCGCGTCATGGGGAAATCAATATCGCAGATCCGTTGAGCGATAGGGATCTTCTATCACGTGATCCGGGACGCAATGTCCTTGGCCGTCTGCATCAGCGCGGCAAGGACGGGGGTGTGGGGTTCCTGAAATTCGGTCACCAGGCCGACGCGATGGCTTAGCGCGGCCCCGGCGATCGGCACGGCCACGGTGGCCCGGCCCGCCACCAGGAAATCCGCCATGTCGCCGGGCAGGATCGTGACCCATCCGCCGCGCGCCACGGTTGCCGCCAGAACCACCGTGGAATTGCTTTCGATCGTGGCCATGGGGGTGACCCCGGCCTCGTGGAAATTGCGGTTGATGATCCGGCGGTTCTGCATGTCGGGCGTCAGCAGGCAGAGGTTCTGCGCCCCCAGATCGCCCCAGGTGACCTGATCGCGCCCGGCCAGGGGGTGATCGCGGTGACAGACCAGGTGATAGGCCTCGGTGTAAAGCTGCACGGTCGACACCCGGCCAAGGGGTTCGTTGTCCAGATAGGTCAGGCCTGCGTCGATTTCGAGATTGTCCAGCAATGTCTTGATGTTCTGCGATGTGGTCGAGGTGATCTGAAAGCTGACGCCGGGGTGTTTCACCGTCATCTCGGCCGCCAGGTGCGACGCCCAAGTCAGCGCCGTGGGGATCACGCCCAGGCGGATCTTGCCGGTCAGCCCGTCGCGTTTCGTCCGCATTTCGTCGCGCAGGCGGCGGCTGTCGCCGACGATGCGCCGGGCCATGACAAGGGCGCGCTGGCCTTCGGGGGTCAGCCCGCCGAACCGAGATCCGCGTTCCACCAGCTTGACGCCCAGGTGATCCTCAAGCTGCTTGATCCCGGCGGACAGGGTCGGCTGCGTGATGCCAAGCGACTCGGCCGCGCGTCCGAAGTGGCGTTCCTGGGCGAGGGCGATGAGCATTTCGAGTTTGGCGATCATGGCTGGTCTTGGATTGTGATAGGGAATTCTTATCAAG
>JAYZBS010000200.1:0-20603 GCA_036338635.1 Pseudomonadota bacterium
GGGCGGTCAGTTATGATCAACTGCATCACTTTATCGCAGACGGAGTCTGGGACCGCACGCCGCTGGAGGCGACGCTTCTGGCCGAGGCCGACAGGCTGGTCGGCGGCGAAGATGCCTTTCTGGTCATTGATGATACCTGCCTTCCGAAGAAGGGGGACCATTCGGTCGGGGTTGCGCCGCAATATGCGTCCGCACTGGGCAAGACCGCGAATTGCCAGGCACTGGTTTCTGTGACGCTGGCATCACGTGAGGTGCCGGTGATGGTGGGGTTGCGGCTGTTTCTGCCCGAGATCTGGACGGGCGATTCCGACCGGATGGCCCGCGCCCGCATTCCCGAAGATCGGCAGGTTTCTCTCAGCAAACCCGAGATCGCCATCCTTGAGATTGACCGGGTAACGACTGCGGGTGTCCGCTTTGGCTGTGTGCTGGCCGATGCGGGATACGGGTCGAGCGGGCCTTTCCGCCAAGCGCTGAGCGCGCGCGGCCTGAGCTGGGCGGTCGGCCTGTCTCGACGCCAGAACGTCTATCCGGCAGATGTCGGGTTAGTCTTTCCTGAAGCGGCCAGAGGGCGGCGGCGGAAATATCACCTCCCGGACTGCGTGGCCGTTTCCGCCGAACGGATGCTGGAGGCTGGGAAATGGAGGAAGATCAGCTGGCGACGTGGCACCAAAGGCAAGCTGAGCTGCCAGTTCGCCGCAACCCGTGTCCGGATCTCCGATGGCCACCGGCATCGCATGGCAGATGGCCGTGTGCAGGCCATGCCCGGCGATGAGGAAGTCTGGCTGATTGGCGAACGTCGTTCGACCGGAGAGCGGAAATACTACGCCTCCAACCTGCCAAACGACACGCCGATCAAGGCGCTCGCCGCCGCTATCAAGGCCAGATGGATCTGTGAACAGGCACATCAGCGGGAGTGTCATGAACTCTGTGTATCTGGCCCGGCCCATGCGGTTTCAGATACTCAAGCGGCGAAGCGCTCGCCGAACATTATGGCGAACTGATTGCGGGCCGCAAACCATTCCCGGACGTTTCGGCCGTCTTTCTCGAAGTTGCGGATCGCCAGGTAGATCAGCTTGGTCGCCGCCTCGTCAGTCGGGAATGACCCGCGGGTCTTGATCGACTTCCGGATCACGCGGTTCAGACTTTCTATGGCGTTCGTGGTGTAGATGATCTTGCGGATTGCTGGATCGAAGGCAAAGAATGGGATGACCTCGGCCCATGCGCGCCGCCAGGCCGGCGCGATGGAGGCGTACTTCCCGGCCCACTTCTCCTCGAAGGCATCGAGTTCGGCCTCGGCCAGATCGGCGGTGGGGGCGCTGTAAATCCGGCGCAGATCGGCAGCGACGGCCCTCCGGTCCTTCCAGGAGCAGAAGTTCAGGCTGTGACGCACCAGATGCACGATGCATGTCTGAACCATGGTCTCGGGAAAGGCGGCAGTGATCGCTTCGGGAAAGCCCTTCAGCCCGTCGACGACCGCGATCAGGATGTCCTGAACACCCCGGTTCTTCAGCTCGTTCATCACCGAAAGCCAGAACTTGGCGCCTTCGTTCTCGGCGATCCACAGGCCCAAGACCTCGCGCAGGCCGTCGCGGGTGACACCCAGGGCGATGTAGACAGCCTTGTTCTTGACCGTCCGACTGTCGGCATCCCGGATCTTCACCCGTAACGCGTCGAAGATCACAATCGGATACATCCGGTCCAAAGCCCGGCTCTGCCATTCCCGGACCTCGTCCAGAACGGCGTCGGTGACGCGGCTGATCAGGTCGGGTGAGACCTTCAGGCCATAAAGGTCGAGCAGATGGGCCTGGATGTCGCGGACCGTCAACCCGGCGGCGTAGAGCCCGATGATTTTGTCATCCATCCCGTCGATGCGGGTCTGGCCCTTCTTCACCAGCTCCGGTTCGAAGCTGCTGTCGCGGTCACGGGGCACAGCCACCGGCAGCTCGCCGTCCTGACCCTTCAGCACCTTCGTGGACGAGCCATTCCGCCGGTTGGCCTGGCCCGGCGGAGCGTCCTGGCCCTCCTCATAGCCCAGATGCGCGGTCAGTTCGGCGCCCAGCATCCGCTCCATGAGCCGGATCTTCAGTTCCTTCATCAGCCCGGCATCGCCAAGCAGATCCTCAGGGCGCTGAACACCCTTCAGCAGTTCATCGAGAAGTTCTTTGGAGATCGTCATGCATGCTTCCTTTCGGTGAAGCATGGACCGGATCACTCATACACAAAAGATCGGACACTCTCTGCAGGGTAAGAGCATCACATGGATCCGACGCAGCCGGATCAATGGTGACGGATGGGACGGGCCTGATATTCCCTTGGGAGAAGAGGGTGAGACGTATCTGCTTCGCGTGACGCAGAACGACCGCATCCACGCCGAGGTTCAGTGCGGCGCCCCGGCTTGGACCATCCCTGACACGCTGTGGGCAGAGCTGCAGCCCGGCGCCGCCACCGTCGAGGTGGCGCAATTGTCGCAAACCTTCGGGCGCGGCCCTTTTGCAAGGAGAACTTTTGATGTCCAGTGAAACCTCCCGCCTGCAGATGTCGCTGCTGCAGCCAGCGCAGGCGCAGAAACATGTCACCGTCAACGAGGCGCTGATGCGGCTGGACGGGATGGTGAACCTGGTGCTTGAGAGCATCTCGACCGCGCTACCGCCCGAGGCGGTTCTGGATGGGCAATGCTGGGGCGTCCCCTCTGCGGCCCAAGGCATCTGGGCGGGACATGGCGGCCGCATTGCGGTGGGAAGCAACGGCGGATGGATATTTCTTCCGCCGGCCCGTGGCATGCGCGCCTTCGTGGCCGATCGGGGCCTGGAGGCCATCCATGACGGCACAACATGGTCCGTTGGCGCGCTCAGCATGGGCGCTTCAGGTTCGGGAATGATCGCAGGAATTGGCGAGGGCGAGGTCGCGTTGGCTTCGGGGTCGAGCGTCATGACGGATGTCGTCATTCCGAGCGGCGCTTTGGTCATCGGAGCCACGGCCCGCGTTGTCGACGCCATCACGGGCACCCTGACCGGCTGGAGGCTTGGCACGATGGGTGCGACCGACCGCTTTGGGAAGGGACTTGGAAAGCAGCGTGAATCCTGGGCACGAGGGATGCTCGGGACGCCGATGGCCTATTATCAGGCAGAGCCGCTGATCGTGACCGCCGAGGGTGGCACCTTCACCTCGGGGCGGATCCGACTTGCCGTCCACTGGCTGGAGCTTCGGCTGCCGGCGTGATTTTCGGGCGACTGCCCGGGTTTTCTCATCCATCCATGTAGGCTATGAGGGTGGAAGGATGTCCGGGCAGGCCCATGATGAACATGCAGCATATCAAAAAGTCTTCCCTGCCGCTGGATCGCGACGCGATCTGGGCGCAGTTGCGTGACGAGGCCCGAGATGCGGTGGCGGGCGAGCCGCTGCTGGGGGCCCTGGTACATGCCGGGTTGCTGCACCACCAGAGCTTGGAAGCCGCTTTGGCATACCGTTTTTCGCTGAAGCTCGCTTCTGGCGAGATGAGCGAGCAGATCCTGCGCGAGATCGCGGATCAGGCCTATGCATCGGCCCCCGAGCTTGGAGATGCGGCACGCGCCGACCTGATGGCCGTCTATGACCGCGATCCGGCAACGCATCGGCTGATCCAGCCCATCCTGTTCTTCAAAGGCTTCCAAGCCTTGCAGGCGTATCGGATGGCGCATTGGCTGTGGCAGCAGGATCGGCGCGACATGGCCTACTTCGTGCAGATGCGCTGCTCCGAGTGCTTTGGCGTAGACATTCATCCTGCCGCGAAAATTGGCACGGGCGTCATGATCGACCATGCGCATTCGATTGTCATCGGCGAGACTGCAACCGTCGGAAACGACGTGTCGATGCTGCACTCGGTGACGCTTGGCGGGACCGGCAAGGAGGACGGCGACCGTCACCCGAAAATTGGCGACGGCGTCCTGATCGGCGCGGGTGCGAAGGTGCTGGGCAACATCCGTGTCGGGCATCATTCCCGCATCGCAGCCGGGTCGGTCGTCCTGCACGAGGTGCCATCCTGCAAGACTGTCGCCGGTGTGCCGGCACGCGTCATCGGCGATGCGGGATGTACCGATCCGTCGCTGACGATGAACCAGCTGCTGGGGATCGAGGACTACACCTAGATCCATTTTCCGGTGCCGCTGCCGATCAGTTCCGGCAGTGTGATCCTCGCCTGCTCCAGCCGCTCGTCCAGTTGCTGCGCAAGCCGCGGCGCCAGCGAAAGGCCTTGATAGATCATGGCCGAATAGACCTGCACCGCCGTCGCGCCCGCCCGTAACTTTTCCCAGACGTCGTCGACGGTCGAGATCCCCCCGACGCCGATCAGCGGCACCTCGCCCTTCAAGTCGTGATGCAAGAGCGCCAGGACGCGCGTAGAGCGCTGGAAGAGAGGCCGGCCTGACAGGCCGCCAGCTTGGCTTGCATCCGGTCCGCTAAGGCCATCGCGGGACAGAGTCGTATTCGTGGCGATGATGCCGTCGAGCGAAAGGTCGCGGGCGACAGCTGCGATCTGCGACAGTTCGGCATCCGTCAGGTCGGGCGCGATCTTCACGAAGACCGGGATCCGGCGCGACAATGCATCCCGTGATGCGATGACCCGCCTCAGAAGCGCCGAAAGTGCATCCGCGCCCTGAAGGTCACGGAGCTTCTCGGTGTTAGGGGACGAAACATTTACCGTTACGAAGTCTGCCGAAACTCCTGCCGCTTCAAGAACGCTTACGAAATCTTCGGCACGATCAATGCTGTCTTTGTTCGCGCCAAGATTCAGGCCGACGGGAATGCCGTTCGGGCGGGCAGCCAAGCGCTGCCCGATCTTGTCAGCCCCCTCGTTGTTGAAGCCGAACCTGTTAATGATCGCCTGCTGATCGCGCAGTCGAAAAAGCCGAGGCTTTTCGTTTCCCGGCTGCGGCCGCGGCGTTGCGGCGCCGACCTCGATGAAGCCGAAGCCGGTACGCATCAGCGGCGCGACCACGCGCGCATTCTTGTCGTACCCTGCGGCCAGTCCGATCGGGTTCGGCAGGTCCATCCCCGCCAGTCTGGTCCGCAACCGCGCCGACGTCACCGGTGCCCCGTGAAGCGGTGCAAGCCCCAGTTCCAATGCACGGATCGACAGGTCATGCGCACGTTCCGGCTCGAGGCAATGAAGCGCGGCAAGTCCTATTTTCTCGACAAGTGTCATTCGAGCGATCCTGTGACGTGACCGGCGGCGGTCAGTTGGACGGGGCGCGACCATTGGACGTCTGAAAGCCGAAGCCTCCGATAGAGATGCGGGAACAGTTCGCCGCCCCGCGACGGCTCCCACCGCAGATCGTCAGCCATGTCGTCTGACTGGCAGGCCAGCAACACAAGGCCGTCTTCACCGGCGAAATGCTTGGCCAGCGTGACCTGCACCTGCGCCGCAGTCGAAAAGTGGACGAAGCCGTCCGCCACGTCGACCGGAGCGCCGGCGCTGCTGCCTTCCGCTCGAAGATCGGCCCATTCCGGCGCGCGAAGTATCTTGTAGATCATCATTGGCGTATTTGCCTTGCCAGGTGCGCTGCGGTCAAGATGCGGCTGTGTTGACCGATGGCTTCGGCTGCGCCAAGTTGTCCCGGCCACGTCAGGGCCGAAAGGGATCCAGCATGACCAGAAGTCTTCTTGCCGCCGCCTCTGCCATCGCGCTTTTCGCCGGAACGGCGCAAGCCGAGACTGTTCTGCACATCCTCCACACGAACGACATGCACAGCCGGATCGAGCCGATTAACGGTTCGGACAGCACCTGCAGTGCAGAGGAGGAGACGGCCGGTGAATGCTTTGGCGGTATCGCCCGCCTTGCTGCCAAGATCGCCGAGTTGCGCGAGCAGATCCCCGATGACGAGGGTCTTCTGGTTCTGGACGCAGGGGACCAGTATCAAGGGTCCTTGTTCTACACCACCTACAAAGGCAAGGAGGTCGTCGAGTTCATGAACGCCATCGAATATGATGCGATGGCGGTCGGCAACCATGAATTCGATGACGGTCCGGAGGGCTTGGCGGTTCTTGCGGATGGCGTCGATTTCCCTGTGCTGTCCGGGAATATCGATGTGTCGCAATCGAACGTGTTGGCGGGCAAGGTCTCCAAGAATGTCGTGCTGGATGTCGGCGGGCAGAAGATCGGCATCGTCTCGGCGCTGGCCACTGATACGCCCGAAACTTCGTCCCCCGGAAAGAGCATTGCTTTTCAGGATGATGCCGATAGCCTTGCGGCCTCTGTCGAGGAACTTCAGGCAGAGGGGGTCAACAAGATCATTGCCCTGACCCATGTCGGCTATGGCCGCGACCGCGAACTTGCCGCCGAGGTTGCTGGTCTGGACGCGATCGTCGGAGGCCATTCCCATACCCTTTTGGGAGATATGGAAGGTGCAAGCGGCGCCTATCCGACGATGGTGCAGGGACCCGAAGGTGGTGACGTGCCGGTCGCGCAGGCCTATGCCTACGGAAAGTATCTGGGCCACCTGACGCTGACTTTCGACGATCAGGGGAACCTGCTGAAGGCCGAGGGGCAGCCGATCCTGCTTGACGCGTCGGTCCCGCAGGACGAAACGATCGCCGCGCGCGTGAAGGAGATGGCCGAACCCATCGCCGAACTTCGCGAAGAAGTGGTCGCCCACGCCGTGGCGCCGATCGACGGCGATCGGGCGAACTGTCGGGCAAGGGAATGCCAGATGGGCAATCTCGTCGCCGATGCGATGTTGGAACGCACCGCGGATCAAGGTGTCACGATCGCGATTCAAAACGGCGGCGGCCTCAGGGCCTCGATTGACGAGGGCGAGGTGACCATGGGCGAGGTCTACACCGTCCTGCCGTTCCAGAACACGCTGGCCACCTTCCAGCTGACAGGCGCGGGGATCATCGCCGCCTTGGAGAATGGCGCCAGCCAGTACGATGAGCAGGCCGGGCGCTTCGCCCAGGTCGCCGGCCTGAAGTACACCGTCGATCCGGCGGCTGAAGTCGGCTCTCGTATCAGCGACGTGATGGTTCAGAACGATAATGAGTGGGTCCCCATCGACGAAGACGCGACCTATGACGTTGCGACGAACAACTATATGCGCGGTGGCGGCGACGGCTATGCGATGTTCGCGTCCGAGGGGAAGAACGCCTATGACTTCGGGCCGGATCTGGCCGAGGTCGTCGCCGAGTATCTTGGCAGTCGGCAGGGCGGATACGAGCCGTATACCGATGGCCGCATCACCGTCGAATAACAGTACAACCTGGACCATTGGCTTGGCGTCGACAGTGCGCTACTCGGTGTGAATGCGGACAGGTTTCCCAATCGCGCAGCCTGGTCAGCGGATCGGCATTCTCGGCGGGTCGTTCGATCCGCCGCACCCCGGACATGTCCTGATCAGCAAGGTCGCAATGCAGAAGCTGCGGCTGGATCGGGTCTGGTGGCTGGTATCTCCGGGCAACCCACTGAAGGCGCACGGACCGGCTCCGCTTGATGAGCGTCTGAGTGCGGCGCGCAAGCTTGTAGCTGACCCGCGGATCGTGGTCACGGATCTGGAAGCAAGGCTGGCGCTTCGCAAGACCGCCGACACGATCCAGGCGCTGCGGGCGCTTTATCCTCATGTCCGGTTTGTATGGCTGATGGGGTCGGACAACCTGGTCCAGTTCCACCGTTGGGATCGCTGGCGGGAAATCGCAGACCAGGTGCCGATGGCGGTCCTCGCGCGGCCGGGAAGCCGAATGGCGGCGCGTCATTCGGTCGCCGCGACCATCCTGCGCCGGTTCCGCGTGGCCGAGGATCGCGCGGTGACGCTTGTGGGTCGGCAGACTCCGTCTTGGACGCTTCTCAACCTGCCAATGTCGCCACTCTCTTCCACAATGCTGCGGACGGGCGTGGCTTGATGCTGGACCGACGCCAATTTCTTGCCGCACTGACCGTAGCCGCGCTGCCGACAGGTGCCGGCGCCCGTATCATCGGGACGCGTCCTCCGCAACGGCCCGCGCCAGATCCGAGGGACGTTGTTGCCGCCAGCGGTCTGCCGGGCCGGATCGCCTTCGCGATGCTGGACGGCCGGGCACAATTGCTTGGGAAGGCCGCGCTGGCGATGGCGCCGGCAAGCACGATGAAGGTCATCACTGCCCTCTATGCGTTGGACAGCCTGGGACCAGAGCATCGGTTTCAGACGCGACTGATCCGGTCGGGCGACATGTTGATCCTGGCGGGCGGCGGCGACCCGGTGCTGTCCACCGACGATCTGGCAAGCCTGGCCGCAGCTCTGGCCGGCAGCGGTCAACAGCCGCCGGCGCGCTTTGCCGTGTGGGGCGGGGCGTTGCCCGCGATCGCGCAGGTTGCGCCCGAGCAGGCGCTGCACCTGGCATATAACCCCACAATCTCCGGGATGATCCTCAACTTCAACCGCGTCCATCTGGGCTGGCGGAGGGTCGGCGTGGATCATCAACTAAGCCTCGAGGCTCGCGCGGCTGCCCAGTCGCCCCGCGCCTACACGATCAGCGCCATGCCTGCGACACATGCGGATCTGTTCACCTATCGTCACGACACCGCCCGCGAATACTGGACGATCTCTCGCGCCGCGATGGGCCGCTCCGGCAGCAGGTGGCTGCCCGTCCGTCTGCCAGAGCTTTATGCAGGTGACGTCTTCCAGACCCTGTGCCGGGCGCGGGGCTTCGTGCTGCCCCCACCCGAAGTCGTCGACGATCTGCCGGTCGGAGAGGTCGTCGCCCGGCATGACAGCCCGGCGCTGCAGACGCTTGTGCGGGACATGCTGCTCTATTCCACCAACATCACTGCAGAGGCACTGGGCTTGCATGCCAGCGGCGCCGGGTCGCTGACAGAGTCGGCCGAAAGGATGCACCGCTGGCTGGGCGCTGTCGGCCAGGGGATGAGGCTGGCCGATCACTCGGGCCTGTCCGAGGAAAGCCGCCTGTCGGCCTTTGGCCTTGCCAGCGTCCTGGATGGGCCGGGGCGTGACCTTCGGCTTGCGTCGCTCTTGAAGCCAGCGCCGCTGGCTGAGGACCTTGGTCCCGATCCTGCAGGACATACTGTGCGGGCAAAAACGGGGACGTTGAACTTCGTATCGAACCTTGCGGGCTATGTCTCGACGTCCGCGGGCAACGAGGCGGCCTTTGCGATCCTGTGTACCGACGGCGCCCGCAGGGCAGCGACGGTCGGAGACGAGCGCCCCGCCGGCGTCGGCACCTGGACGCTTTCCGCGAAGGCGCTGCAGCAGGACCTGCTGGGCGCATTCGCGGCCAATCTTGACCGTTAGAAGGTCATGTGCCGGACCCGCGCCGAAAGTTCGATGGCGGCGGCGTGGAGCCGATTGACGTTCAACTGCTCGCGAATTTCGGCCAGCATCACGATCTCTCCCTCGTAAAGCCGGCCGTCGGCGGCGCCGACATCGCAGGCCAGCGCATAGGCGGTCTCGTAGAGCTTTTCCGGCAGGGCATCGCGGATCAGGCCGAAGAGCGCGTCCACGCCGTCCTCCTCGTCGAACAGTGTCATGACGGTCTGGCTGACCGGGCGGATGCGGTCGTCGTCATAGGATGCGAAAACCGGGGCATGGTCGACCATGCGCTGAATCGCGACCAGTTCCGACGTGCGGATCGTGCTGTCGGACGCCGAGACGGCGACCATCACCGCGACCAGCGCATCGCAAGGGCTGAAGGAAGGCAGATCGATGGTCATGGCACTCTCCGGCTGGTTCGGGCGCAGATTATTGACGATGCCCGGCGCATTCAATAAGCCTTCCGGACCCTGAGCAGGAGAGAGCGACATGACCACCTTGCGCGACGCCGCAATGCAATCGAAGGCCTGGCCATTCGAAGAGGCGCGCCGGGTGCTGAAGCGCTATGAAAAGAAGGACCCCGAGAAGGGCTATGTCCTGTTCGAAACGGGCTATGGCCCCTCGGGCCTGCCGCACATCGGCACCTTCGGCGAGGTGGCGCGGACCACGATGATCCGCAGGGCATTCGAGCTGATCAGCGACATCCCCACGCGGTTGATCTGCTTTTCGGATGACATGGACGGGATGCGGAAGGTGCCCGAGAACGTCCCGCAGCAGGACATGCTGAAGCAGCACCTGCAGCTGCCGCTGACCGCCGTTCCTGACCCCTTCGGTACCCATGACAGCTTCGGCGGGCACAACAACGCGATGCTGCGTCGCTTCCTCGACACCTTTGGCTTCGACTACGAATTCGTTAGCGCGACCGAATACTACAAGTCCGGCCAGTTCGATGCCGTGCTGCTGCGCGCTGCCGAGAAATATGACGAGATCATGGAGGTCATGCTGGCGTCCTTGCGCGAGGAGCGCCAGCAGACCTATTCCTGCTTCTTGCCGATCAGCCCCAAGACGGGTCGCGTCCTTTACGTCCCGATCAAGAACGTGGATGCCAAGGCCGGCACGATCACCTTCGACGAGGATGGCGAGGAGGTCACGCTGCCCGTCACCGGCGGTAACGTGAAGCTGCAGTGGAAGCCCGATTTCGGCGCACGTTGGGCCGCGCTGGATGTCGATTTCGAGATGTACGGCAAGGACCACAGCACCAACACGCCGATCTATGACCGCATCTGCGAGATCTTGGGCGGCAGGAGGCCCGAACACTTCACCTATGAGCTGTTCCTCGACCAGCACGGGCAGAAAATCAGCAAGTCCAAGGGCAATGGTCTGTCGATCGACGAATGGCTGACCTATGCGGCCACCGAAAGCCTGTCCTATTTCATGTATCAAAAGCCCAAGACGGCAAAGCGGATGTACTTCGACGTCATCCCCAAGGCCGTCGATGAATACCACCAGCAGCTGCGCGCATTCCCGGAACAGACGCCCGAGCAGCAGCTGGCCAATCCGGTGTGGCACATCCACGGCGGCGATGTGCCGGCGTCCGGTCTGGTCGTTCCGTTCCAGATGCTGCTGAACCTGGCCTCGGTCGCGGGGGCCACCGGCAAGGACGGGCTGTGGGGCTTCATCCGCCGGTACGCGCCCGAAGCCTCGCCCCAGACGCACCCGGGCCTGGACGCGGCGGCAGGTTTCGCACTGCGGTACTTCGAGGACTTCGTCGCACCGACCCGCACCTTCCGCGAGCCGACCGATGTCGAACGCCGGGCGATGGAGGATCTGGTGGCGCGCCTGGCCGCTTGGGACCAGCCCGCCGACCCCGAGGCGCTGCAGTCGATGGTCTTCGCCGTCGGCAAGGACCACGGGTTCGAGCCGCTGCGCGACTGGTTTAGCGCGCTCTACCAAGTTCTTTTGGGCGCCGACCAGGGGCCGCGCTTCGGGGGCTTCATTGCGCTCTATGGCGTCGACGAGACGCGGGGCCTGATAGAGGATGCGCTGGCCGGCAAGCTGATCGCCGGCTGACGCCTGGTGGCAACCGTTGCGCGGGCGGCGGTTGCACCGCGCGGCGCCTTCAGGTCGCGTTAACCTTTCATCAACTATTCCTGTCGGCATCACGCGGGCCCCTGCCGGGTCCCACCGTCATGCCGATCTGGAGGAATAGCCGATGAACATTGCGATCACCAACGGGCTTCTGCTGATGCCGCCGGCGTTCCGGTCCGGGCTGGACGTCTGGTCGCAGACCGACGGCAGGTCGGGCAGCCCCACCTGGGCCATGGCGGGAAACGCATCGCTGGTTCCGGCGGACCAGGACTTCGGCGCCTGCCTTGAGATCGTCAAGCAGCAGACGACGACCAGCCTGCGCTTCATGGGCGAGACACCGATGATCCCCGGCGTCTATCTGCGCATCTCGGCGCGCGTCAAGGCGGTGGCCGGCGCGCTGGCCAGCGTGCGCATTGCCGGATGGGCCGGCGACGGCGCCCGCAATCCCGTAGCCGGACTGGCCGAGACCGGCACGACGGTCGCCCTGCGCAACTATGGCGAGGTGGTCGAGGTCAGCGCCATCGTCGGCGTGGGGTCGCGGCGTGGCGTGGACATGGGCTGGGGGACGCGTCCCGTCTTCGGTCATTTCGGTCTGGACCTGGTGGGTGCGAATGGCGGCGCCTTTCGCATCGAATCGATCCGGATCGACGACATCACCGCGGCTTTCGTGCCATCGCTGCTGGACTGGGTCGACGTCCGCGATTTCGGCGCCGTCGGCGACGGGGTCACGAACGACCGCGACGCGTTCCTTGCCGCGGATGCGGCCAGCAACGGTGGCTCGGTGGTGGTGCCCGAGGGGAACTTCTTCATCTCGGGCGATTTGTCGATCAACAGCCCGATCCGCTTCAAGGGGCGGATCATCACGTCCGCGGCGACCCGCGTCTCGTTCCTCAGCAGCTTCGATTTTCCAACCTATGCTGACGCCTTCGGCGACGAGACGCTTGGGATGAAGAAGGCGCTGCAGGCGCTTCTGGGCTATACCGACCATCTGTCGCTGGACCTGTGCGGGCGTCGGGTCGACCTGGACGAGCCGCTGATGATCGAGCAGCTGGCGCCCACGACTGACGCCTTCTCGAATCGCCGGGTGATCCGCAATGGCGGCATCCAGGCGAAGCCCGGCCCGGCCTGGACGACGGGTCAGTGGTCCAGCGTCGCCACCTATCATCCGAACAATCCGCTGGTGCTGACCAATGTCGCGAACGTGGCGCAAATTGAGGTCGGCAGCCGCGTCATCGGCAACGGCGTCGGGCGCGAGGTGTATGTCAACGCCCGAAACATCGCACAGGGCACGCTGACGCTGTCGCAGCCGCTCTATGGTGGGGCGGCGACGCGGACATACTCGTTCGAGCGTTATCGATATCTGTTCGACTTCTCGGGCATGCGTCAGCTGGACCGGCTGAACTTCGTCGACATCGACTTTGGGTGCGAGGGCATTGCCAGCGCCGTGATGCTGGCCCCCAAAGGCGAGATGATCCAGCTGCGCGACTGCTATGTCACCCGGCCGAAGGACCGCGGCATCACCTCGATCGGGCGGGGGTGCCAGGACCTGCTGGTCGATCACTGCCAGTTCCTGTCGAACGACATGGACCTGCCCGCCCAAAGCCGAACCACCATCGCCATCAACGTCAACGCCAACGACGTCAAGATCCGCAACAACCGCTTCGTCAGGTTCGCGCATTTTATGGTGGCCTGCGGGGGCGGGCACATCATCACGGGAAACCACTGGTTCCAGGGTGACGGGTCGGGGCAGGGGTTGCGCTATGCGGGCCTGGTCCTGACGCAACCGAACGTGCAGACGACCGTGTCGGCGAACTATATCGACAACGCCTCGATCGAGTGGACGAACGAGCACAGCGCCGTTCCGACCTTCACAGGAAGCGAGTTCAGCTTCGGCGGGCTGACGCTGACCGGCAACACCTTCCTGTGTTCGAACACCGTTTCCTGGTTCACCTGGATCACGATCAAGCCGCACGGATCCGGCCACTTCATCCAGGGCCTGAATGTGGTCGGTAACGTGTTCAAGGCGCTCTATGGCAACGTGGAACGGATCGACCGCGTCGACACGTCCATCGCGGACCTGGACTACAACGGCATGCGCAACGTCCAGTTCGAGGCGAATACCTTCAACGGGATCAACACCTATGTCTCGAACCCGCTCATGATCCAGTACAACCAGAACAACGCGTCGGCCAACTGGACCCTTCCGGTGATCCAGGGGCTGCCGTTCCAAGGCTGGGCCAAGTCGGTGCAGTCGGTCATCACCGAAGCGGCCCTGCTGACGGCGGACGGCACACGGGTGGACGCCGCCCCCGCGGTCAGCACCGAGGTCGGCAGCACGCGAAGGCAGATCCGCCTGTCCTGGGCGCAGCCGCTTCGGGGCAGGGTTTGCATCTATGCCAGGATGGATCGGCCGCAGTAACGATCGTAACGCGCGGCGCCGAATATCCGGCGCCGCGCCTGTCAATTTTTCACAATATCATCCTTTGGCAGTCAAATAATTTACAAAATAATCATTTTATAAAAATACCTTAACTTTTTACAATGCCTGTGGTTAACATCGTCCGGAACGCAGCCGCGCCTTCGGCCTCATCCGGTCCGTCCCGCCCGCGCTGCGCCATGGCTGCAAGAAGGGGGGTGCCATGACGGCTGAACAGGTGCAGAAATACGCGATTCCCGCCGGGCTCGAAGGCGCTCATGTGGGGCCTGAGGATTACCAGCGTCTCTATGACGAATCGATGGCCGATCCAGAAGCGTTCTGGGCGCGCGAAGGCAAGCGCCTGGACTGGATCACGCCGTTCACCAAGGTGAAAGATGCGGACTTCACCTTGGGCCAAGTCAGCATCAAGTGGTTCGAGGACGGCGTGCTGAACGCCAGCGTCAATTGCATCGACCGCCACCTGCCCGACCGCGCGGATCAGACGGCGATCATCTTCGAACCCGACGATCCCAAGACGCCCGCGCAGCATATCACCTATGCCCAGCTGTCCGAGAAGGTTAATCGGTTCGCCAACGTCCTGCTGAGCCAGGGCGTCATGCGGGGCGACCGGGTGGTGATCTATCTGCCGATGATCCCCGAGGCCGCTTATGCGATGCTGGCCTGCGCGCGGATCGGCGCGATCCATTCCATCGTCTTCGCGGGCTTTTCGCCGGATGCGCTGGCCAACCGGATCAACGATTGCGGTGCCAAGGTCCTGATCACCGCCGACACCGCGCCCCGCGGCGGCCGCAAGACCGCACTGAAGTCGAACGCCGATGCCGCGCTGCTGCACTGTTCCGACAAGGTGCGCTGCCTGGTGGTCAAGCACACCGGCGACCAGACCACCTGGATCGAGGGTCGCGACGTCGACGTCAAGGCGCAGATGGCGCAGGTCGCGCCGGACTGCCCGCCCCGCCCGATGGGGGCCGAAGACCCACTGTTCATCCTCTATACCTCGGGCTCGACCGGCAAGCCGAAGGGGGTCGTGCATACAACCGGCGGCTACCTTGTCTATGCATCGATGACACACCAGTACACCTTCGACTATCACGACGGCGACATCTTCTGGTGCACCGCCGATGTGGGTTGGGTGACGGGCCACAGCTATATCGTCTACGGCCCCCTGGCCAACGGCGCGACCACGCTGATGTTTGAAGGCGTGCCCACCTGGCCCGACGCCGGCCGCTTCTGGGAAGTGTGCGCCAAGCACAAGGTCACCCAGTTCTACACCGCCCCCACCGCCATTCGCAGCCTGATGGCCAAGGGGCCGGAACCGGTCGAAGCGCACGACCTGTCGTCGTTGCGGATCCTGGGCACGGTGGGCGAACCCATCAATCCTGAGGCCTGGAACTGGTACAACGAACATGTCGGCAAGGGCCGCTGCCCGATCGTCGACACCTGGTGGCAGACCGAGACCGGCGGCCACCTGATCACGCCGCTTCCCGGCGCGACGGAAACCAAGCCCGGATCGGCGACGGTGCCGTTCTTCGGCGTCAAGCCGGTGATCCTGGACGCCGCCAGCGCCGAGGTGCAGGACGGCGATCCGGCCGAGGGCGTTCTGTGCATCGCCGACAGCTGGCCGGGGCAGATGCGCACCCTGTGGGGTGACCACGCCCGCTTCGAGGAGGCCTATTTCCAACAGTATCCAGGGTACTACTTCACTGGCGACGGCTGCCGCCGGGACGAGGACGGATACTACTGGATCACCGGCCGCGTCGATGACGTCATCAACGTCAGCGGCCACCGGATGGGCACGGCCGAGGTCGAGTCCGCCCTCGTCGCCCATGAGAAGGTCGCCGAGGCCGCCGTCGTCGGCTATCCGCATCCGCTGAAGGGGCAGGGCATCTATGCCTACGTCACCCTGATGAACGGAGTCGAGCCGTCCGAGGACCTGCGCGCCGACCTCGAGAAGTGGGTCCGCACCGAGATCGGCCCCATCGCCAAGCCCGACCTGATCCAATGGGCGCCGGGCATGCCCAAGACCCGGTCGGGCAAGATCATGCGCCGTATCCTGCGCAAGATCGCCGAGAACGACTATGGCGCCCTGGGCGACACCTCGACCCTGGCCGAGCCGGAGGTCGTGGACGACCTGATCGCGAACCGCATGAATCGCGGCTGAGACGTGCCGGGGGGCCACGCCGGTCCCCCGCAAAGCCTGCCCCGCCATCCGCCGGCGCCGTGCAGGACCAAGACAATGGCGGAGCCACCGACATGTCTGAACAGGGAGGGACCGAAGGACATGAGTGACAGACAATCTTCCAACGCCTATTGGCAGGCGAACCTGCGCATCATCTATATCTGCCTGGCGATATGGGCCCTGGTTTCCTATGGCTTCGCCATCATCCTGCGGCCGCTGATCTCGATGATCCCGGTGGGCGGAGCAGACTTGGGGTTCTGGTTCGCTCAGCAGGGTTCGATCCTGGTCTTCATCGTTCTGATCTTCTGGTACGCGGCGCGCATGAACAAGCTGGACGCCGAATACGGCGTGGACGAGTGAGGGGAAGCAGATGAGCCAGTTTACCCTGAACCTGCTGGTCATCGGTGCGTCCTTCGCACTGTATATCGGCATCGCCATCTGGGCCCGCGCAGGTTCGACGGCGGAATTCTATGCCGCCAACCGTGGCGTCAGCCCGGTCATGAACGGCATGGCGACGGCCGCCGACTGGATGTCGGCGGCGTCCTTCATCTCGATGGCGGGCCTGATCGCCTTCACCGGATACGACAACTCGACCTACCTGATGGGCTGGACCGGCGGCTACGTGCTGCTGGCGCTGCTGCTGGCGCCGTATCTGCGCAAGTTCGGCAAGTTCACCGTGCCGGAATTCATCGGCGACCGCTTCTATTCGCCGACCGCCCGGATCATCGGCGTGATCTGCCTGCTGATCGTCTCGATCACCTACGTGATCGGCCAGATGACCGGCGTCGGCGTCACCTTCTCGCGCTATCTCGAGGTGTCGAACTCGACCGGTCTCTGGATCGGGGCGGCACTGGTCTTCTGCTACGCCGTTCTGGGCGGCATGAAGGGCATCACCTATACGCAGGTGGCGCAGTACATCGTGCTGATCACCGCCTACACCATCCCGGCGATCTTCATCTCGCTGCAGCTGACGGGGAACTTCCTGCCGCAGCTGGGCCTGTTCGGCACCCATGACGCGACGGGCGTGTCCTTCCTGACCAAGCTGAACCAGATCGTGACGGACCTGGGTTTCCGCGAATACACGGCGCATCATAACTCCACGCTGGACATGGTGCTCTTCACGCTGGCGCTGATGATCGGCACGGCGGGCCTGCCGCATGTCATCATCCGCTTCTTCACGGTGCCGAAGGTGTCGGATGCGCGGAAATCGGCGGGCTGGGCGCTGGTCTTCATCGCGCTTCTCTATACTGTGGCCCCGGCCGTCGGCGCGATGGCGCGCTTCAACCTGACCGCCACCATGTGGCCGGGCGCGCAGGCGGGCGACACGTTCAGCGAACCTGCCGTGTCTCTGGAAGCCATCGAGACCGCGCCGGAACTCGCTTGGATGCGCAACTGGCAGACCACCGGCCTGCTGAACTGGGAAGACAAGAACGGCGACGGCCGCATCCAGTACTACAACGACGCGAACCCCGACAGCCCGGCAGCCGCCGTCGCGGTCGAGCGTGATCTGGCCGGGAACGAGCTGACCACCGTGAACAACGACATCATGGTGCTGGCCAACCCCGAAATCGCCAACCTGCCGGGTTGGGTCATCGCCGTTGTCGCGGCGGGCGGCCTTGCGGCGGCGCTGTCCACGGCTGCCGGCCTTCTGCTGGCGATCTCGGGCGCGGTATCGCACGACCTGATCAAGGGCACGCTGCGCCCGAACATCAGCGAGAAGGGTGAGTTGATGGCCGCCCGCGTGTCGATGGCGATCTCGATCCTGGTGGCGACGATCCTGGGCCTGAACCCGCCGGGCTTTGCCGCGCAGACCGTGGCGCTGGCCTTCGGCCTTGCGGCAAGCTCGATTTTCCCGGTGCTGATGATGGGCATCTTCTCGAAGCGCGTCACGCGTGAGGGGGCCATCGCAGGCATGGTATCGGGCATGGCGGTGACGATCCTCTACATCTTCACCTACAAGGGCTGGTTCTTCGTTGCGGGCACCAACATGCTGCCCGACACGCCCGACGCGTGGCTGTTCGGCATCTCGCCCGCGTCCTTCGGGACCGTCGGCGCGCTGATCAACTTCGTCGTCGCCTATGTTGTGTCGCAGGCGACGCAGCGCCCGCCCGCCCACGTTCAGGAGCTGGTCGAATCGATCCGCGTCCCGCGCGGTGCCGGCGACGCGGTCGCCCACTGATCCGAACGCCGCGTCCCCCTGGGGGCGCGGCATCCCCCTGGCAGAGGTCTTGCAGGCGATGTCCGACAGCATCCTGGGCTTCATCGCCACCGTCCACCCCTATGACAGCCTGAAGCGGGACGAGCTGGCGCGGGTCGCCGGTTCCTTCAGCCGCAGGCAGTTTGCGCCGGGCGACGTGATCTACGAATACGGCCACCGACTTCCGGGTCTTTATCTAATCGAAAGCGGTCGCGTCGCCGTTACCGACCGCAATGGCGACAGCGTGTCCCAGCTGGGGCCGCGCAACAGCTTCGGCGAACGCGGCCTGCTGCGGGATGGCGTCGCCGTCACCACCGCAAGGGCGCTGGACGACGCCGTTGTCCTGATGCTGCCCCGGGCCGAGGTGAACCGGCTGATGGCCGATCACCGCAGCGTCGCGCGGTTCTTCGACCGCGGGCGCGGCCCCGTCGACCGCGGCGCCGACGTCGCCATGCTGAAGGTCGGAGAGCTTCTGTCCCACCGCCCCGTCAGCTGCCCCCCCGACACCCCCATCCTCGAAGCCGCGCGCCTGATGCGCGACGCCCGCATCAGCAGCCTGGGCATCACCGACCAAGGACGGCTGATCGGACTTGTCACCATCCGCGACATGACCACGCGGGTCGTGGCCGAGGGGCGCGACATGCGCCAGCCCGTGTCGCAGGTCATGACCGCCGATCCGGTCACGCTGGCCCCCTCGGCGCTTGGCTATGACGTGCTGAACATCATGCTGGAACGGCGTGTCGGTCACCTGCCGGTGGTCGATGACGGGCGCTTCGTCGGGATGATCAGCCAGACCGATCTGACGCGGGTGCAGGCGATTTCGGCCGCGGGCCTGATCCACGACGTCGCGCAGGCCGACGATACCGCGCAGATGGCCCGTGCCACAGCCCGCATTCCCGAACTGCTGGTGCAGCTTGTGCAGGCCGGCCAGCGGCACGAGATCATCACCCGGATGATCACCGACATCGCCGATGCGGCGACCCGGCGGCTGCTGGACCTGGCCGCCGACGATCTGGGCCCGGCACCCGCGCCCTGGCTCTGGGCCGCCTGCGGCAGCCAGGGGCGGCAGGAACAGACCGGCACCAGCGATCAGGACAACTGCCTGATCCTGGCGCCCGGCGCCGATCCGCAGCACCCGTGGTTCCGGTCGCTGGCGCGGCGCGTCACCGACGGGCTGCACGATTGCGGCTATGTCCACTGCCCCGGCGACATGATGGCCACGAACCCGCGCTGGTGCCAGCCCGTGCCCGTCTGGCGCAGCTATTTCCGCGACTGGATTGCCCATCCCAGCCCCGAGGCGCAGATGCTGGCCTCGGTCATGTTCGACCTGCGCGCCATCGGCGGGGACCGGGCGCTGCTGGACGAGCTGCAGCGCGAGACGCTGCTAGCCGCGTCGAAAAACTCGATCTTCGTGGCGCATATGGTGGCCAACAGCCTCAAGCACCGCCCGCCACTGGGTCTGATCGGCGGATTCGCGACGATCCGGTCGGGGGAATACCGCCACCACATCGATATGAAGCACAACGGCGTCGTCCCAGTCACCGACCTGGCGCGGGTCTATGCGCTTCAGGGTCGGATCGGCACGGTCAACACCCGCGCCAGGCTGGAAGAGGCCGAGACGCGGGGCGTGATCTCGGCCGGTGGCGCGCGAGACCTGATCGCCGCCTATGACATGATCCAGACGGCGCGGCTGGAAAACCAGGCGCATCTGGTCAAGGCGGGGCGCAAGCCCGACAACTATCTCTCGCCGGCCGACCTCTCGGCATTCGAACGCAGCCACCTGCGCGACGCCTTCGTCGTCGTGCGCGGCATGCAGTCGGCGGTGGGACACGGAAAGGGAATGCTGGGATGACGGGAATCGGAACCGACCTGCTGGGCGTCATCGCCGTTGGCGTCGGGGCGGCGGCGGTGCTTTACGCCGCGCTGCATGCGTCACGCAAAGCGGGGCTGCGGCCCGCGCCGTGGCTGCTGCCGGCAGGGATCGGCCTGGCAATGGTCTGCTATTCGGTCTGGGCGGATTATGCGTGGTTCGGTCGGGCGCGGGACGCGCTGCCGCAGGGGGCGCAGGTGCTGGTCGTAGGGCGCGACAGCCAGCCATGGGCGCCCTGGACCTATCTGGCGCCGGTGCCGGTGCGCTTTGCCGCCATGGACCCCGGCCAGATCACCCAGGCCGAGGGCGGCACCCGCCGCGCCCCGATCATGCTGATCGAACGCCGCGGCCAGACCGTGATCGTCCCGCAGGAATTCGACTGCGCCGGCGGGCGGATCCGCCCCGCACGCGGCGACTGGACGGCGGCGACGGGTGATCCGGCATTCGCCGCGGTCTGCGACGGCGGAGGCGACGATGGCTGACATCCTGGTCATCGAGGACGAGGACAACATCGCGACAGCGCTGGATTTCCTGCTGACGCGCGACGGCCATCGCCACGACCGGCT
>JAYZBS010000201.1:0-6524 GCA_036338635.1 Pseudomonadota bacterium
CTGATGGTCGCCTTCCTCGGCTGGACGCTGATGGGGGAACGCCTGCGCCGCATGGGCGTCGCGGGCCTGTTCCTGGGCATCCTCGGGGTCGGGATCATCATGGGCGCGCGGCTGCAGGGCGGCAGCGACCTCACCGGGATCGCCATGTGCTTTGTCGCGGCTCTGGCCCTGGCCGTCGCAACGCTGACCGTGCGCGGCGCCAGTTCGGGCGGCAACGTCATGATGGTCGTGGGCCTGCAGATGCTGGTGGGCTCGTTGACGCTGGGCCTGATCGCCCCCTTGTTCGAGACCTGGGACGTCACCTATAGCCCGCGCCTGGTCTGGGCGTTCCTCTATACCGTGATCGTGCCGGGACTGGCCGCGACCTGGGTCTGGTTCCTGCTGGTCGGCCGCATCGGGGCGGTCCGTGCGGCGACCTTCCATTTCCTGACGCCGTTCTTCGGCGTGGCAGTCGCGGCCCTTCTTCTGGGCGAGGATCTGGGCGCGGGTGACGTGATCGGGGTCGCGATCATCATGGTCGGCATTCTGGCGGTGCAGTTGTCCAAGGCCCCGCTTCCGGTCAAGCGCCCGCCGCCCAGTTGAGGGGATCCTGCGCGCGCCCTGCCGCGTTTGAAGTGAACGCTCCGCGACGCCTTGCCGTCGTTGCTTTTCACGAAACGTTCGCCATCTTGGTTCCATGCGCGCCGACCAGATCCTGCACCCGACCGAGGCTGGACTTTATTGCCCGCCCGGAGATTTCCATATCGACCCGATCCGCCCGGTTCCCCGCGCGCTGATCACGCACGGGCATGGCGATCATGCCCGTGCGGGCCATGGCGCGGTCATGGCCACGCAGCAGACGCTGGACATCATGGCGATCCGCTATGGCGACGACTTCACCGAAGCCCGCCAGGCGGCCGATGGCGTCACCCGGGTCGGGAATGTCAACGTCAGCTTCCACCCCGCCGGGCACATTCTGGGATCGGCCCAGATCGCGATCACGCCCGACGAGGGGCCGAAGATCGTCGTGTCCGGCGACTATTGCCGCGCGCCGAATCCGGTTTGCGCGTCCTATGAACCCGTACCCTGCGATGTCTTCGTGACCGAGGCGACCTTCGGCCTGCCGGTCTTCCGCCACCCCGACCCACTGGCCGAGATGACGCGCCTGATCGCCAGCATGGCCGAGTTTCCGGAACGGCCGCACCTGATCGGCGCCTATGCCTTGGGCAAGGCGCAGCGTGTCATCGCGCTGGCGCGGCAGGCGGGGATCGATGGGCCTATTGCCATTCATGGCGCGCTTCAGCGGCTGTGCGACTTTCACGTGGAACAGGGGATCGACCTTGGCCCCCTGGTTCCCGCCACCGCAAAGCAGGTGGACGCGCAGCTGGTCATCGCGCCGCCCTCGGCCTTCGCCAGCGCCTGGGTGCAGCGGTTCCAGGACCCGGTGATCGGCTTCGCCTCGGGGTGGATGGCCGTCCGTGCCCGCGCCCGACAGCGCGGGGTCGAACTGCCGCTGGTCATCAGCGACCACGTGGACTGGCCGCAGGTCACCCAGACGATCGGCGAACTGTCCCCCGAGGAGGTCTGGATTACCCACGGGACCGAGGACGGGCTGATGCGCTGGTGCGAGCTGAACAACTTTGCGGCCCGTCCCCTGCGCCTTGTCGGCTACGAGGACGAGCCCGAATGAAGGCCTTCGCCCATCTGCTGGAACGGCTGGCCTTCACCGCCGCGCGCAATGCCAAGCTGCGCCTGCTGAGGCATTACCTGGAACAGACCCCTGACCCCGACCGCGGCTATGCCTTGGCAGCCTTGACCGGCGATCTGAAGCTGCGCGCGGTCACGCCGGCCTTGCTGCGCGGCCTGATGGCCGAACGTGTGGACGCGCAGCTGTTCGCGCTGTCCTATGATTTCGTGGGCGATCTGGCTGAAACGATCGCCCTTTTGTGGGACACGGACCAGGATCAGGACGTGCCGTTGCACCAGGCCGTGGCGCTTTTGTCGAACACGGGCAAGGCGGGGCTGCCTGCGGCGATCGCCGACATGCTGGACAGGCTGGGTCCGTCGCAGCGGCTGGCGTTCCTGAAGCTGGCGACCGGCAACATGCGCGTCGGGCTGTCTGCGCGCATGGCCCGCATCGCGCTGGCCGACATGGGTCTGCCCGAGGTCAAGGACATTGAGGAGATCTGGCATGGTCTGACGCCCCCCTATCAGCCGCTGTTCGACTGGATCGGCGGTGGTACGCGCCCCGAACATGCCGCACGCGCGCCGTTCCGCCCGGTGATGCTGTCGACGCCGGTCGATCTGGACCAGCTGCGGGCCTTCGACCCCACGGACTATACCGCCGAGTGGAAATGGGACGGCATCCGCGTGCAGGCCATCAACGATGATGGCACGCGCAGGCTCTATTCCCGGACCGGAGAGGACATCGGCGCGGCCTTCCCGGACCTGCTGGACGCGTTGAACTTCGACGGCGCTCTGGACGGAGAGCTTCTGGTGCGGCGCGGGCCAGAGGTGGCACCCTTTGGCGACCTGCAGAAGCGCCTTGGCCGCAAGGCCGTGGGCCGCGCCATGCTGGAGAGCCATCCGGCCGGGCTTCGGGTCTATGACGCGATGATCTGGCAGGGCCGCGACCTGCGCGAGCTGCCACACCAGGACCGCCGCGCCGTGCTCGAGGCCGCGGATTTCGGCAGCGACCGGATCGACCTGTCGCCGCTGTTGCCGTTTGCGACCTGGGACGACCTTGCCGCTCTTCGCGCCGACCCGCCAAGCGTCGTCATCGAGGGCGTGATGATCAAGCGCCGCGACTGCCCGTATGTCGGCGGCCGGCCGCGCGGCCCCTGGTTCAAGTGGAAACGCGACCCGATGGTGGTCGATGCCGTGATGCTCTATGCGCAGCGCGGTCACGGCAAGCGGTCGGGGTTCTACAGCGACTTCACCTTCGGCCTGTGGGACGGTCCGCAGCTGGTGCCGGTGGGCAAGGCCTATTTCGGCTTCACCGACGAGGAACTGCGCGAGCTGGACCGCTTCGTCAGGAACAACACAACCGAACGCTTCGGCCCCGTGCGCGCCGTTGCGCCCAAGCTCGTGCTCGAGGTTGCGTTCGAGGGGCTGAACGCCTCGCCCCGGCACAAGTCGGGCATCGCGATGCGGTTCCCGCGCATCAGCCGCATCCGCTGGGACAAGCCGGTGGCCGAGGCCGACCGGCTGGACACGCTGAAAGACATGATCCCGTGAACCTGCCGCAGGACTTCCAGGACTGGTTTGCCGCGCAGGGCTGGCAGCCGCATCCCCACCAGATCGACCTGCTGAACGCCACGGGCGACAGCCTGCTGATCGCGCCGACCGGTGGCGGCAAGACGCTGGCCGGCTTCCTGCCCAGCCTGGTCGAGCTGCGCGATCCGCCGGGCGGGCTGCACACGCTCTATGTCTCGCCTCTCAAGGCGCTGACGGCGGATATCGCGCGCAACCTGTCGCGTCCGGTGGCAGATCTGGGGCTGAAGATCCGGATCGAGGACCGGACCGGCGACACCCGGTCAAGCCAGCGGGCGCGGCAGCGCGTCGATCCGCCCGACATCCTGCTGACGACGCCCGAATCCCTGGCACTGATGCTGTCCTATGAACAGGCGCCGGCGATCTTCGGCAGCCTGCGCCGCGTGGTCCTGGACGAGCTGCATGCACTGGCTGAAAACAAGCGCGGCGACCAGCTGATGCTGTGCCTGTCGCGGCTGAAGGCGCTGGCTCCCCGGCTGATCGTCACCGGCCTGTCGGCCACGGTCGAGGATCCGGACCGCCTGGCCCGCTTCATGGGCGGTGCGGCGGTGATCCATGCCGACCCCGGCCCAGATCCCGACATCGCGATGCTGCCGACCGCGCGGCCGGCGCCCTGGGCGGGGGGCGGCGGACATTACGCAGTGCCGGACGTCCTGGCCGAGGTGGCGCGCGCCAACACGACCATCATCTTCATCAACACCCGCGCACAGGCCGAGCTGTTCTTCCAGGCGATCTGGGCCGCGAACGACGCGAACCTGCCCATCGGCCTGCATCACGGCAGCCTCTCGAGAGAGGCGCGTCAGCGGGTCGAAGGCGCCATGGCCGCGGGCGAACTGCGGGCCGTGGTGGCCACCGGCAGCCTTGATCTTGGCATCGACTGGGGATCGGTCGATCTGGTGATCCAGGTCGGCGCGCCCAAGAACGTCAAGCGCCTTGTCCAGCGGATCGGGCGCGCCAACCACCGCTACAATGCCCCCAGCCGCGCCCGCATCGTCCCCGCGAACCGATTTGAGGTTATCGAATGCGTCGCGGCCCTGCAGGCCGTGCGCGAGCGCGACCTTGATGGTGACGACCGTGAGCCGGGGCCGCTGGACGTCCTCTGCCAGCATATCCTTTTGACCGCCTGCGCGGGCCCCTTCGATGCCGATGACCTTTTCAGCGAGGTGCGCGAGGCCGGACCTTATCGAACTCTGGGCCGGGAAGATTTCGATGCCTGCCTGGATTTCGCGGCCACTGGCGGGTATGCGCTGCGGGCCTATGACCGCTGGCAGCGGCTGATGCTGCGGGACGGGCTGTGGCGGCTGCGCGACCCGCGGGCCGCGCGCGACCTGCGCATGAACATCGGCACCATTGTCGAAGCCGAAATGCTGAAGGTTCGCCTGCGCGGCCGCGGCGGCACGCCCTTGGGCGAGGTGGAAGAGAGCTTTGCTTCGACTCTGGTTCGTGGCGACACCTTCCTGATCGGTGGGCAGACTGTCCGCTACGATGCGCTGAGAGAGATGGTGGTCGAGGTAACTAAGCAGCCGACGAGGGAACCTCGGATCGCCGTCTACTCAGGGTTGAAGCTTGCAACCTCGACCCAGCTCTCGCACAGGGTGCTGGCGCTGGTCGGCGATCCGGCGGCGCATACGGGATTACCCGAGGACACGCGCCGCTGGCTTGCCCTGCAGGCCGGAGTCAGTACATTGCCGCGCCCCGGAGTGCTGGTGACCGAAAGCTTCGAGCATCACGGCCGCTGGCACTTCGTTCTCTATGGCTTTGCCGGCCGGCATGCACTGCAGACCCTGGGGCTTCTGATGACCAGGACGATGGAGATCGGCGGGCTGGGCCCAGTCGGCTTCCTCGCGACCGACTATGCGCTGCTGATCACGTCGTTGGACCCGGTCACCGATCCTGCGCCGCTTATGGACGTGGACGGGCTGCGCGGAGGCCTCGGCGACTGGCTGGCCAGCAATGCGGTCATGAAGCGCACGTTCCGCAACGTGGCGGTCATATCCGGTCTGATCCAGCGCAACCTTCCAGGCCAGCGGAAATCCGGGCGGCAGGCGACGTTTTCCAGCGACATCTTGTATGACACTTTGCGCAGGTATGATCCCGACCATCTGCTGCTGCGCATCACCGCCGATGAAGCGCGGCGGGGGCTTGTGGATTTCGACCGGATCGAAGAAATGCTGGGCCGCACCGACCGCATCGACCACCGGATGCTGGACCGCGTTTCGCCCCTCGCCGCGCCGCTGATGCTCGAGAAAGGACGCGTTCCCATTGCCGGCCAGGCGCAAGAGCGAATGGCCGAGGCCGAAGCGGCGGCATTAATGGCAGAGGCGGGATTGACGACGTGACGGCCCATTCCTTCGACTTCGGCGGCCAGCGCCTCGTCGCGCGGGCCTCGGGCGCGCTTTATTGGCCAGCGCGGCGCTGGCTGGTTGTGTCCGACCTGCACCTGGGCAAGTCCGAGCGGATGGCGCGGCGCGGCGGTGCCCTGCTGCCGCCATACGAGACAGAAGCGACCCTGGACAGGCTCGAGGCAGAGATCGCTGCGACCGATCCCGACACCGTCGTTAGCCTGGGCGACGGGTTCGACGACGATGCGGCGGGACGGGGCTTGTCCGATGCCGTCTGCCAGCGCCTGCGCAATATGGCGGCAGGACGGCGCTGGATCTGGATCAGCGGCAATCACGACCCCGGCGCGATCTGCCCCAGGATGCCGGGACAGTCGGTGGATGCGCTGCACGATGGGCTGATCCTGCGGCACGAGGCCGGGCAGGGGCCTGACGTGTCGGGGCATTACCACCCCTGCGTGACGCTGGCAGGGCAGCGGCTGCGTTGCTTCCTGGTCGGTCGGGATCACCTGATCCTGCCCGCCTTCGGAACCTATACAGGCGGATTGCCGGTGACGGATGCGGCGTTGGCGCGGCTTGTGCCGCAGGGCATCGCCATCGCCTGTGGCGGTCGGCCCTTCGTGCTGCCGGTGGGCCTTCCCCGTCAGACACGCAAAAGGGCCGGCGGATCGCGCCGGCCCTTCTGAAGACTGCAAGACGGTTCAGAACCGGAAGTTCACGCCGACCTTGACGTTGCTGTGCGTCGGCGTTGCGCGCGTGGCGACCGACGTGTCGTCGCCCGTGTCGAATTCGATCGTGGTATCGCCAAAGTCGCGGTACTGGTATTCCGCAAAGACCGACATCCGTGCCGACACCTGGCGCTCCAGCCCCAGGCCGACGGCATAGCCGGTGTTCGAATAGCCGACGGTCTGCGAGCTTTCCTCCTGATTGCCG
>JAYZBS010000202.1:0-9131 GCA_036338635.1 Pseudomonadota bacterium
CCGAGCTGTTCTTCCAAGCGATCTGGGCCGCGAACGACGCGAACCTGCCCATCGGCCTGCATCACGGCAGCCTCTCGAGAGAGGCGCGTCAGCGGGTCGAGGGCGCCATGGCCGCGGGTGAACTGCGGGCCGTGGTGGCCACCGGCAGCCTTGATCTTGGCATCGACTGGGGATCGGTCGATCTGGTGATCCAGGTCGGCGCACCCAAGAACGTCAAGCGCCTTGTCCAGCGGATCGGGCGGGCCAACCACCGCTACAACGCCCCCAGCCGTGCGCGGATCGTGCCTGCGAACCGGTTCGAGGTCATCGAATGCGTCGCGGCTTTGCAGGCCGTGCGCGAGCGCGACCTTGATGGTGACGACCGCGGGCCCGGGCCGCTGGACGTGCTGTGCCAACATATCCTGCTGACCGCCTGCGCAGGCCCCTTCGATGCCGACGACCTGTTCAGAGAGGTGCGCGAGGCCGGGCCTTATCGGAACCTGGATCGGGAGGATTTCGACGCCTGCATGGATTTTGCGGCCACTGGTGGCTATGCGCTGCGGGCTTATGACCGCTGGCAGCGGCTGATGCTGCGGGACGGGTTGTGGCGGCTGCGGGACCCGCGGGCCGCGCGCGACCTGCGCATGAACATTGGCACCATCGTCGAGGCCGAGATGCTGAAGGTCCGCTTCCGTGGCCGTGGCGGCAACCTGCTGGGCGAGGTCGAGGAGAGCTTCGCCTCGACCCTGGTGCCGGGCGACACCTTCCTGATCGGCGGGCAGACGGTGCGCTATGACGGGCTGCGCGAGATGGTGGTCGAGGTGACGAAACAGCCAGCAAAAGAACCAAGAATCGCAGTGTTTTCGGGGCTCAAGCTGGCGACCTCGACCCAGCTGTCGCACAGGGTGCAGGCGCTGATCGGCGATCCTGCCGCGCATGACCGCCTGCCGCCCGACACGCGCGACTGGCTGGCGCTGCAGGCGCGGGTCAGCGCGCTGCCACGGCCGGGCGTCCTGGTCAGCGAAAGCTTCCCCCACCAGGGGCGGTGGCATTTCGCGATGTACGGCTTTGCCGGGCGGAACGCGCTGCAGACGCTTGGCCTGCTGATGACACGGATGATGGAGGAGGCAGGGCTGGGGCCGCTCGGGTTCCTCTCGACCGACTATGCGCTGCTGGTCTGGTCACTGGACCCGATCACCGATCCCCTGCCGCTGCTGGACCCGGCGGGCCTGCGCGAGGGCTTAGGCGACTGGCTGGGCAGCAACGCCGTCATGAAGCGCAGCTTTCGGAACGTGGCGACCATCGCCGGGCTGATCCAGCGCAACTTGCCGGGTCAGCGCAAATCTGGACGGCAGGCGACGTTTTCCAGCGACATTCTCTATGACACGCTGCGCCGATATGATCCCGACCACCTGATGCTGCGCATCACTGCGGACGAGGCGCGCCGGGGGCTTGTGGATTTCGACCGAATCGAGGAGATGCTGGCGCGCACCGACCGCATCGACCACCGGATGCTGGACCGCGTGTCGCCGCTGGCCGCGCCGCTGCTGCTGGAGATGGGCCGCGTGCCCATCGCCGGCCAGGGCCGCGAGCGGATGGCCGAGGCCGAAGCGGCGGCATTGATGGCAGAGGCGGGATTGACGACGTGACGGCCCATTCCTTCGACTTCGGCGGCCAGCGTCTCGACGCGCGGGCCTCGGGCGCGCTTTATTGGCCGGCGCGGCGCTGGCTGGTCATGTCTGACCTGCATTTGGGCAAGTCCGAGCGGATGGCACGGCGCGGCGGTGCCCTGCTGCCGCCATACGAGACCGAGGCGACCCTGGACAGGATCGAGGCAGAAATTGCTGCAACCGATCCCGACACCGTCGTCAGCCTGGGCGACGGGTTCGACGATGATGCGGCGGGACGTGGCTTGCCCGATGCCGTCTGCCAGCGCCTGCGCAATATGGCGGCAGGACGGCGCTGGATCTGGATCAGCGGCAACCACGACCCCGGCGCGATCTGCCCCAGGATGCCGGGACAGTCGGTGGATGCGCTGCATGATGGGCTGGTCCTGCGGCACGAGGCCGGGCAGGGTCCTGACGTGTCGGGGCATTACCACCCCTGCGTGACGCTGGCAGGGCAGCGGCTGCGCTGCTTTCTGGTCGGGCGGGATCACCTGATCCTGCCCGCCTTCGGAACCTATACAGGCGGATTGCCGGTGACGGATGCGGCGTTGGCGCGGCTTGTGCCGCAGGGGATCGCCATCGCCTGTGGCGGTCGGCCCTTCGTGCTGCCGGTGGGCCTTCCACGCCAGCCACGGAAAAGGGCCGGCGGATCGCGCCGGCCCTTCTGAAGACTGCAAGACGGTTCAGAACCGGAAGTTCACGCCGACCTTGACGTTGCTGTGCGTCGGCGTTGCGCGCGTGGCGACCGACGTGTCATCGCCCGTGTCGAATTCGATCGTGGTATCGCCAAAGTCGCGGTACTGGTATTCCGCAAAGACCGACATCCGTGCCGACACCTGGCGCTCCAGCCCAAGGCCGACGGCATAGCCGGTGTTCGAATAGCCGACGGTCTGCGAGCTTTCCTCCTGATTGCCGATATAGTCGAATTCGCCATGCGCGACGCCGGCGGTGCCGTAGACCAGCGTGCCGGGCGAAACCTCGTATCCGGTCTTCATGACCAGCGTGGCCACATACTTGACCTCGCTTTCAAGTGTACCGTCGAAACCGAACGCGGCGACAGGATCGCTGCCGTCGACGCTGCCGCCCTCGATGCCCAACTCGGGTCCGAAGACCCACTTGCTGCGCTGCCAGCGATAGCCGACATGCAGACCGCCGGTGATGCCCTTGATGTCCGCCTCGCCCAAGCCGTTTGCCCGACCGATGGTCGCACCGCCGGACAGCCCCTCAAGCCCGATCTCGTCGTCGCCACTGAAGGAATACCCCAGCGATCCGCCGACATAGCCGCCGGCCCAGTTGCTGACCGCCACGGGCGCAACCACGACGGGCGCCACGTCGACCACGGGCGCGACGACGGGTTCCCCTGCAAACGCGGCTTGGCTGCCGATGAAGACCGCTGACGAGGCGGCAAGGGCGGTCGCAATTCGAACTGCGTGCATGATGGACTCCTGGTGACTGCGGCCGGAGGGCGGCCTGGAAGGCAAATGCTTCCTTTAGCTAATGCAGAACGAGGGGGACGGATCAAATGAAAGGACGGAATGGACGACAGATCCGGCCATTGTCGGGCCGGCCGTGGTCTTTCTGCAACAACCTGAAGCTGTGTTGGTGCGGGCAGCTTCCTCGTCTCGGGCCTTTTGCCCCAAGGGCGCATCGGCTGTGCTTAGGGCAACCCCGCCTCGGAACCCAGACGATCACGGCATCCTTCAGAACTTCTGCATCTTGATGCGTATCAGTCATGCTCTTTATCCTGCATGTCACCACTCGCCGCCAGTGCGGGGGCGTATCAGGCTGAAACGTGCAGGCGTTGCCCTGCGCGGGCGGCCGCGATGGTTCTTGCAACCAGAGGGAAGTGGCCCGGGGGCGGGGATCGGCCCAGGGTTTCAGCTCAGCATCGTCAGACTGTCAGAAGATCCCCTCCACCCTCCAGGCGCGCGGGATATCGCGCGCCTGTCGAAGTGCCGGTCAGGTGTCCAGATTCGCGACGTTCAGAGCGTTCTGCTGGATGAATTCGCGCCGGGGTTCGACCACATCGCCCATCAGCTTGGTGAACAGATCCTCGGCCTCGGCGACGTCCTCGATCCGGACCTGGAGCATGGTGCGTGCAACAGGGTCCAGCGTAGTTTCCCATAATTGCTCGGGGTTCATCTCGCCCAGACCCTTGTAGCGTTGGAGCGAGAGGCCCTTCTCACCCTCGAGGAACACCGCCTGCAGCAGGCCGAGGGGACCATGGATCGGCTGATCGCGATCCTTTCGGACAAGGCGCGCCGGCTGGCCATAGATGTCCTGCAGCGCCTGCGTCATCTCTCCCAAGCGGCGGCTTTCGGCGCTGCGCAGCATCTGGCCGTCCAATGTCCGGTTTTCCTCGACCCCGCGGAGGGTGCGCGACAAGCGGATGCCGGCATCCTGCGTCGGACGGCCCTGCCAGCCGCGCTCGTACTCCTCGGCGATCAGATCCAGGCGGGCGGCCACCTCATCGGCGGCGCCTTGCGCATCACGGTCGATCCGGCCGGGCAGCAGCGCCCCGGCAATGGCCGCCTGTTCGGTGATATGGGGCGGGTAATGCGTGGGATAGGCGCGCAGGACGCGCCGCGCCACGCGCGCCTCCTCGACCACCCGCGCAAGGTCGTTTCCGGTGATCTGCTGGCCGTCGGCCAAGCGCAGCGTCGCGCCTTCGACGCCTTGCTGGATCAGGTAATCCTCCAGCGCGGCCTCGTTCTTCAGATAGACCTCGGACCGGCCGCGCCCGACCTTGTAGAGCGGCGGCTGCGCGATATAGAGGTGCCCCGCCTCGATCAGGTCGGGCATCTGGCGGAAGAAGAAGGTCAGCAGCAACGTGCGGATATGCGCGCCGTCCACATCGGCATCGGTCATGATGACGATCTTGTGGTAGCGCAGCTTCTTCAGGCTGAATTCGTCCCGCCCGATCCCGGTGCCGAGCGCGGTGATGAGCGTACCGATCTGGTCGCTGGACAGCATCCGGTCAAAGCGCGCACGCTCCACGTTCAGGATCTTGCCGCGCAGGGGCAGAACGGCCTGGTTCTGGCGCGAGCGGCCCTGTTTGGCGGAGCCACCGGCGCTGTCACCCTCGACAATGAACAGCTCGCTGAGCGCCGGGTCCTTTTCCTGGCAATCGGCCAGCTTGCCGGGCAGCGAGGCCACATCCATCGCCGTCTTGCGCCGCGTCAGTTCGCGGGCCTTTCGTGCAGCCTCGCGCGCCAGAGCGGCCTCGATGATCTTGCCCACGATCTGGCGGGCCTCGGTCGGGTTCTCCTCGAACCACTCGGCCAGCTTTTCGCCCACCAGACCCTCGACCGCGGGGCGCACCTCGGAGGACACCAGCTTGTCCTTGGTTTGGCTGGAGAATTTCGGGTCGGGCACCTTCACGGACAGCACGCAGGTCAGGCCCTCGCGCGCGTCGTCGCCAGTGAAATCGACCTTCTCCTTCTTGGCGATGCCGCTGTCCTGCGCGTATTTTCCGATCACGCGGGTCAGCGCGCCGCGGAAACCGGCCATATGCGTTCCACCGTCGCGCTGCGGGATGTTGTTGGTGAAGGGAAGGACGGTCTCGTGATAGCTGTCGTTCCACCACATCGCGACCTCGACCCCGATGCCGTTCCGTTCGCCGGTCATGAAGATCGGCTCGGGCATGACGGCGGTCTTCGAGCGGTCGAGATACTTCACGAATTCGCGCACGCCGCCTTCGTAGAAAAGCTCGGTTTGCTGGACCTCGGCGTGGCGCGCATCCTCGAGGATGATGCGGACGCCGCTGTTCAGGAAGGCCAGTTCCCGCAGCCGGTTCTCGAGCGTCTTGAAGCTGTATTCCAGGTTCGAGAACGTGCCGTCCGGGTGGTTCGTCTTGGCCGAGGCCATAAAGCGCACTTCGGTGCCGGTCTCGCCTGGGGCATCGCCCACCACGCGCAGGTGTTCGACCGTGTCGCCATGCTCGAAGCGAACGAAGTGCTCTTTGCCGTTGCGCCAGATCCGCAACTCCAGCCAGTCCGACAACGCGTTCACCACCGAAACGCCCACGCCGTGCAGGCCGCCGGACACCTTGTAGCTGTTCTGGTCGAACTTGCCGCCAGCATGCAGCTGGGTCATGATGACCTCGGCCGCGCTGACGCCCTCGGATGCGTGCATGTCCACCGGGATGCCGCGGCCATTGTCGCGCACGCTGACGCTGCTGTCGGCGTGGATCTTGACCTGGACGAAGTCGGCATGACCGGCCAAAGCCTCGTCAATGCCATTGTCGACGACCTCGTAGACCATGTGGTGCAGGCCGGATCCGTCATCGGTGTCGCCGATATACATGCCGGGCCGTTTGCGCACTGCCTCCAAGCCCTTGAGAACCTTGATGGAAGAGGCGCCGTATTCAACGGGCTGCTGCGCGGTGTCGGTCATGCTTCGGGGTTCCTGTTCATACTGTCCCGATATAGGCTCTCGGGCGGGCAAAGTCACGGCATTGACTGGGTTTTTCGCCTGTCGGCAGGGGTTTTCTGCCAAGTCGGCCGCTGGTCTGCGATGGCCCATGGCACAGGCCTAGCCGTTGCAGACCGGCAGGCGCGGCCAGTCCCGCGCCGCTGGGGGTCATGCGACTTCATCGGCAGTTGAAAGATTGTCGTTCTTGGTGACGGACAGCAGGCGGGCGCGAGGCCCGAAGGCGGTAAAAAGTTCCGCACCGGTGCCGGTCAGCAGGCTCTGGGCGGGCAGGGCGATGATCCGGTCATAGAGCGCGGCCCGGCGATCGGCATCCAGATGGGCGGCGACCTCATCCAGCAGCAGCAGGACCGGCTGGTCGGACAGCGCGCGGGCATTGGCCAGGATCAGGGACAGCAGCAGCGCCTTCTGCTCTCCGGTCGAGGAGAGGGCCGCCGGCATGTCCTGCGGCCCCCAGGTCGCGCCAAGATCGGCGCGATGCGGGCCTGTCAGCGTTCGCCCCGCCACCAGATCGCGGTGCCGCGTGGCGGCCATCCGGTCCGCGATGCTGTCGGCGTCGGTGTCGTCAGCCGCGCCTTCGCCGGGCAGCAGGGCCAGCCGCGCGGCCGGAAAATCGCCGCCATCCTGGGCGGCGGTGATCGCCTCCAGCGCCGCGAGGCGATTGCGTGTCAAGGCGCTGCCGGCCTCGGCCATCTGCCCCTCCAAAGCGCGGTACCAGCCGGCGTCGTGGATCTGGTCCCGCAGCAGGCGGTTCCGTTCACGCATGGCCTTGTCATAGGCCAACGCCAGGTCGGCATGGTCCGGCATCAGCGACAGGGTCACGCGATCCAGGAAGCGCCGCCGCGCCTCGGGGGCCTCGGACCACAGCCGGTCCATGGCGGGAACCAGCCAGATGACCCGCACCAGGCGTGCCAGCTGCGTCTGGGGGGCGGGCTTGTCGTCGATGATCACGCCGCGGGTCTGCCCCGGCGGCGCGGCTGTTTCGATCGCGTGATCGCCAAGCGTGGCGCGGATGCGCCAGCCGGCAGCGGGGCCCTGCCGCGCCTGTTCGACCGCCGGTGCCGCGCGGAGCCCGCGGCCCGGTGCCAGCATCGACACGGCCTCCAGGATGTTGGTCTTGCCGGACCCGTTCGGCCCGAAGATCGCCAGCGGCCGCGCGTCCAGCCCAAGCTCCAACCGAGGCCAGGACCTGAACTGCGCCAGCCGCAGCGACGTCAGCGTCACACGCGCATCGGCATGACGACATAGACCGCCGTCTGGTCGCTGCCCTCACGGATCAGCGCCGCATCGCCCGAGCCGTTGAACATGAAGACCGCATTGTCGCGGTCGACCTGGCTGGCAATTTCCTGCAGGTACTTGGCGTTGAAGCCGATCTCCAGCGGATCGTCGGCATAGGCCACGATCAGCTCCTCCTCGGCGGCGCCGGCATCAGGGGCGTTCACCGACAGGACCAGCCGGTCCTGGTCCAGCGACAGCTTGACGGCGCGGGACCGTTCGCTGCTGACGGTGGCGACACGGTCCACGGCACGGGCGAAGTCGGTGGCGTCCACCTCAAGCTTGCGGGCATTGCCCTGCGGGATCACGCGGCTGTAGTCGGGGAAGGTCCCGTCGATCACCTTCGAAGTCAGCGTGATCGTCGGCGTGGCGAAGCGGACCTTGGTTTCGCTGACGGACACGGCGATCTCGGCCTCGTCGTCGTCCAGAAGCTTGCGCAATTCCCCGACGGTCTTGCGCGGGACGATGACGCCCGGCATGTCGTCGGCGCCGACGGGCAGGGGCGCGTCGATGCGCGCCAGACGGTGGCCGTCGGTCGCCACGCAGCGCAGCATCGGCCCGTCCTCGGCCTTGGCGACATGCATGTAGACGCCGTTCAGGTAATAGCGCGTTTCCTCGGTCGAGATCGCGAACTTGGACTTGTCGAATAGCCGCCGCAATACGCCCGCCGGTGCCCGGAAGTTGGCGCTGTATTCGCTGGAGGCCATGACCGGGAAATCCTCCCGCGGGAGCGTCGCCAGGCTGAAGGACGACCGGCCGGCCTGCACCGACAGGCGCCCGGCCGCGTCGTCGCTGGCGATCTGCACCAGCGCACCGTCTGGCAGCTTGCGCGCGATCTCGTTCAGCATGACGGCACTGACGGTGGTTGCCCCGGGACGGTCGACCTGCGCCGCGGCGCTGTCCACCACCTCGGTATCCAGGTCGGTCGCGCGGAAGCTGACGCCCTCGGCCGACGCCTCGATCAGGACGTTGGCCAGGATCGGAATGGTGTTGCGACGCTCGACAACGGACTGGGCCTGCGACACGGCCTTGACCAGAACGGCGCGTTCGATCGAGAATTTCATCGGTTTTCCCTGTCCCATAGGGCCTTCGGCCCGTTTGTCGGACCTGATGTGTAACCGCGTGCGCAGGCGGTCACAAGATTTTCGTGATCAGGCTTCCAGCATGCGCTTGAGGACGGCGATATCCTCGACCATGCTGCTGTCCTCGACCAGCAGTTCCTCGATCTTGCGGACGCCGTGCATGATCGTGGTGTGGTCGCGTCCCCCGAAACGGCGGCCGATTTCCGGAAGGCTGCGGCTGGTCAGTTGCTTGGACAGGTACATGGCGATCTGTCGGGGACGGGCGACATTGCGGGCGCGCTTGGGGCCGATCATGTCGGCCAGGCGGATGTTGTAATGTTCCGCCACCCGGCGCTGGATGTCGTCGATGTTGATCTTGCGGTCATTGGTGCGCAGGATGTCGGCCAGGCATTCCTGCGCGACCTCCAGCGTGATCTCGCGGCGCAGAAGGCTGGCATGGGCGAACAGGCGCTGCAGCGCGCCTTCCAGCACGCGGACGTTCGTGGTGATGCGATGGGCCAGGAACTCCAGCACGCCGGCGCCGATCTCGAGATCGGGCTGCTGGGCGCGGAAGACATCGGTCTTGGACTGCAAAATGCCGAGGCGCAGCTCGTAGGTGGTCGGGTGCAGATCCACGATCAGGCCGCAGGACAGGCGCGACTTGATGCGTTCCTCCAGGCCCTTGATCTCGGCCGGGGCGCGGTCGGCGGAAATGACG
>JAYZBS010000203.1:0-10044 GCA_036338635.1 Pseudomonadota bacterium
AGGTCAGATCGGCGCGCATCGGCGTGACCGAGACATAGCCTTCCAGGTTCACCGCGACATCGGTGCCGTCCTGCGCGGGCGCCTGCTGCGATCCGCCCGCGATCCACATGAAGCGCCGCCCGTTCGGCGCGGTCTGCGGCACGACGCCGAAGCTGCTGCCGTGGCGCTTGCCCTGGCGGGCGACGCGGATGCCCTGCACGGCCGCGGCGGCGACGGGCGGGAAGTTGATGTTGTAGAACAGCCGGAAATCCGCGTCCGAGGTCCAGTCGCCATGCTCCAGCAATCGCCGGATCACCGTTGCGCCGTGCAGACGCGCGGCCTCGAAGGGATCGTCCAGCTTGGCGGTTTCCGGGCCCAGATATTGCGACAGGGCGATGGCGGGAAGACCCTGCAGGGCTGCCTCCATCGCGCCGCCGATGGTGCCGGAATACATCGCGTTCTCGCCGGCATTGTTGCCGCGGTTGACGCCCGACAGCACCAGGTCGGGCAGGGCGTCGACCATGATGTCGCCGACGGCCGCCAGCACGCACTCGGGGGGGGTGCCCTCGGCAGCAAAGCGGCGGGGGGCCAGTTCGGCGACCATGGTGGGGTGGGAATAGCTGATGCAATGCCCGACGCCCGATTGCTCGAAAGCCGGGGCCACGGTCCAGACCTGCCCGTCGGGGCCGGCAAGCTGCGTCGCGATCTGGTGCAGCACCTCGAGGCCCGGTGCGTTGATGCCGTCGTCATTGGTGATGAGAATGCGCATCATGCCCCCTTGTGATCAGGCCCTGCATGTCCGGCACCGGCGGGATTCTGCCGGTGCACGCGGATGTGACCTTGCCTTTGCTTAGCCGTCGCATGGTCGCGCTTCAACCCGAACATGCGCAAGCGTGATGGCGGCGGGCGGAAAGCGGTTTGACCTGACCTGCGGGGCGATGCATCCTTGACGCAACGAAACGGGCCGCGACGCGTATGCAGATATACCTTCCCATCGCCGAGGTCTCGGTCAATGCCTTCACCCTGATGGGGTTGGGCGGCCTTGTCGGCGTCATGAGCGGGCTTTTCGGTGTCGGCGGCGGTTTCCTGATCACGCCCCTGCTGTTCTTCATCGGCATTCCCCCGGCCATCGCCGTTGCGACCGGTGCGAACCAGGTGGTGGCGTCCTCGGTATCGGGGGTTCTGGCGCATATGAAGCGCAAGACCGTCGATTTCCGCATGGGGGGCGTGCTGCTGGCGGGCGGGCTGATCGGGTCCGGTCTGGGCGTTCTGGTCTTCAACATCCTGCAGCGGCTGGGCCAGGTCGAGCTGGTCGTTCAGCTGTGCTATGTCGTCTTTCTGGGCCTGATCGGCGGGATGACGCTGATGTAAAGGCCCGAGACGCGGAACTTGACCTTAAGAGGCAGCCGGTGCGCCCAGCTGTGCTGGTGCGACCGCCGCCGCGTCGTCGCCTTGCGCGACCGCATCAGCGCCCTGACGCTCTCCTGCAGCATCATCGCGCCGATCAGCCCCAGGAAGACGACATAGCAGAGCTGGACGACAAGCTCGACCTGGCCGATGCTCTGCAGCAGGTTGAAGACGATGATGCCCAGGCCCGATCCGACGAAACCGCCGGCCAACAGGACACCTCCCATCCTGAAGTCGACGGTGCGGCGCTTCATGTGCGCCAGTACACCGGATACCGAGGACGCAACGACCTGGTTCGCGCCGGTGGCCACCGCGATGGCCGGGGGAATGCCGATGAAGAACAGAAGCGGCGTGATCAGGAAGCCGCCGCCGACCCCGAAAAGCCCGCTCATGATGCCGACGATGCCGCCCAGTCCCATGAGGGTGAAGGCATTGACCGAAACCTCGGCGATCGGAAGATAGATTTGCATCTCGGCGCGGCCCGTGTCGTTGCCGTCAGCATGCAACGCGGACCGGGCCCGCGTCAAACCGCTTTGGACGCGGATCACGCGACATGAACGGGTTGAAGCGAAGCCGGGGCACCGCTAAGCAAGTCAGGTCACGACCGCGTGCAGGGCGGACCTCCGCCCAGGGCCGCGGCAGCGATCCACCAAGGGGGCCTGATGCGCATTCTCATCACCAATGACGACGGCATCAACGCACCGGGCCTGGAGGTCCTGCACGAAATCGCGACAGACCTCGCCGGCCCCGAGGGCGAGGTATGGACCGTCGCCCCTGCTTTCGAGCAATCCGGCGTCGCGCATTGCATCAGCTATTCGCATCCGACGATGATCGCCCGCCTGGCCCTGCGTCGCTATGCCGCCGAGGGCAGCCCCGCCGACTGCGTTCTGGCCGCCCTGGGCGACCTGATGGCTGATGCCCCACCCGACCTGGTCCTGTCCGGGGTAAACCGCGGCAACAATGCCGGCGAGAACGCGATGTATTCCGGCACCATCGGCGGCGCGATGGAGGCGGCGCTGCAGGGCCTGCCCGCCATTGCCCTGTCGCAATACCTTGGGCCGCAGACGGCCGATCTGGCCGATCCGTTCGAAGGTGCGCGCCGCCACGGCGCCACAGTCATCCGGCAGTTGCTGGACCATGGGGACTGGACGTCGGACGCCGACTTCCGACTGTTCTACAACGTGAACTTCCCGCCGCTTGCGGCAGCCGACGTGCGCGGCGTCCGCGTCGTCCCGCAGGGCAAGCGGCAGGGGTCGCGATTCGGCGTCATTCCCTATACCGCGCCCAACGGGCGGCGCTTCATGTGGGTGTCCGGCGGCTCTCAGCAGGCGCCGGCGCGCGATGGCACCGACGTGGCCGCAAACCTCGACGGCTTCATTTCGGTCACGCCGATGCGGGCCGACCTGACCTGCCATGCCTCGCTTGGCGACCTTGCTGCCGCGCTGGACGACACGGACCTGACGGCCAGGGCCGCAGAATGAGCGACGAGGACAGCCCCGCCGAGCGCAAGATGCGCTTCCTCTTCCAGCTGCGGTCGCGGGGTGTCACCGATCCGCGCGTACTGGAATCGATGGAAGCGATCGACCGCGGCCTTTTTGTGCGTGGCCAGTTTGCCGACCGCGCCTATGAGGATACGCCCCTGCCGATTCCCTGCGGCCAGACGATCAGCCAGCCCTCGGTCGTTGGGCTGATGACGCAGGCGCTGGACGTCGGTGCGCGGGACACCGTGCTGGAAGTGGGCACCGGCTCGGGCTATCAGGCGGCGATCCTGTCGGGCCTGTGCCGGCGCGTCTATACCGTCGACCGACATCGCCGGCTGGTGCAAGAGGCCGAAAGGATCTTCAGCGATCTGGGGCTCTACAACATCATCGCGCAGGTCGCCGACGGCTCTCGCGGGTTGCCGGACCAGGCGCCCTTCGACCGGATCCTGGTGACCGCCGCGGCCGAGGATCCCCCGGGCCCGCTGTTGGCACAGCTGAAGATCGGCGGTATAATGGTGGTGCCTGTCGGGCAGTCGGACGCGGTGCAGACGCTGATCCGTGTGACCCGGACCGAGGACGGGTTCGACTATGACGAGCTCCGGCAGGTGCGGTTCGTTCCGCTGGTCGAGGGGTTGGGCCAGACATGACCCCCGGCCGTCCAGAGGCAGGCTGAGGACAGGATCATGAGAACAGGTTTTCCCGGCACGGCCGTGGCGCTGGCGGCACTGCTGGCACTGGCCGGATGCGGCGCCAACGGCGTCTTCGATCCCGATCTGCGCGGGCTGATGGGCGGGCTGGACACAGCCCCCGCGGCGGCCTCGGCCGGACCGCGCCCCCAGCCGGATGCGCGCGGCGTCATCACCTTCCCCTCGGGCCAGGTGGCGGTGGCGCAGGCGGGCGACACGCCGGCAACGGTGGCGGCACGGCTTGGCCTGCAGCCGGATGCGCTGGCGTCGCATAACGCCCTGCCGCCGGATGCGCCGCTGCGGGCGGGGGCGGTGCTGGTCCTGCCGCAGCAGGTGGCCGCTGTTGCCACACCGGGCGCATCGGTCGTGACAGACCCGTTCGCAAATCAGGGCGCGCCGCAGACGGTCGCCCCCACGGGCGCCCCGGACAGCGCGCCTGCCCCGGCAGATCCGCGCGAACATGTCGTGGTCTCGGGCGAGACGGCATGGTCCATCGCGCGCCGTTATGGCGTGAGCGTCCAGGACCTCGCGGCCTGGAACGGCCTACCCGGCGACATGAGCCTGCGGGTCGGCCAGCGGCTGATCGTCCCGCAGCCGGGCCAGCGGCCGGACCGGCTGGCCACCACGGCCCCCGGCACCGGCAGCCCGACGCCAGAGCCGCCGTCGGCCTCGGAACCCCTGCCGAACGAGGAAACGCCCGCCGTCGGGGCAGCCCCACCCGCGGCGCCCAGCACCGACCTTGGAGCGACCCGGACCGCCGCCTCGAGGAGTGGGGCGCTGCGGATGCCGGTGAACGGTCCGATCATTCGCGTCTATGACAAGGGCGAGAATGACGGCATCGACATTGCCGCCCCCAGCGGAACCCCGGTGAATGCGGCAGGCTCCGGCACCGTCGCGGCGATCACCCGTGACACCGCCGGAACGCCCATCGTGGTCGTCCGTCATGACGGCGACCTGATGACGGTCTACGCCGGCCTCGATGACGTCAGCGTGTCCAAGGGCGACAGCATAGGCCCGGGGGAAAGCCTGGGTACCGCCGGCGAAGGGGGTTTCGTGCATTTCGAGGTGCGGCGCGGCTTCGAAAGCGTCGACCCGGAAAGCATGCTGAACTGACGCCCGGCCGTCACAGCCGGTCGTCGACGGCCGTCGCGACCTCTCGCCGGATGACGGCCCGGATGTTGCTGGAGAAGCGGGCGCCCATCTCGCCCTGAAGCTCCTCCCGGATCATTTCGTTGAGGCGCTCACGAAGGCTTCCCTCGTCCAGCATGCGCTGAACGGTGCGTGTGGCAGCCTCTTCCGGGCAGGCACGGGGTATTGCGGGCACGGCTGCTTCGGGCTCTACCTGCGGGGCAGCAGGCGTCACCGTCTCAGCAGGGACGGCTTTCGGCGCATCGACCCTCGACGCGCGGACGGCGGCGGCGGCAAGTTCGGCGCTGGTCGGAATGCGCGGGGCCTGCAGCTTCCACAGGATCCACTGCCACCATCCGCCGATCACCGATGCCAAAGTCAATCGCGCAGTCTCGGGGGCTGGTGCGGGCGCGGGTTCGGGATGCGGCGATGCCGCGCGTGAGGCCGGGCCGCGATAGGGCACGATGGGCGAGATCGGCGGAAGCACTTCGAAGGCCACCTGCTCGTCGCGAAGATCGCTCAACGGCAGCGGACCCGATCCGAAACGGCGCGACAGGAAGGTCTCGACGTTTTCCTCGACCACGGTCGCAGGGGCGTCGTCGATCAGGCGGCGGATGTCCTGCAGGGTCGCGTTGATCCGGGCAACTTCCGGCGCGGCCCTGAAGCTTTCAGGCATCTGGCGCATGGCATCGTCAAGCGCGGGCTTGCGGCGCGGCCTAGCCATGCCGCACCGCCGTGGCGTCAGTTGCGGCCGATGGCCCGAAGGACGCGGTCCAGGCTTTCGCCCTGCTTGCTGGTGTAGGGCGCGCTGCGCACGGCCTTGTAGTACTGCGAAGGGTCATAGGTCGGAATTCCCAGGTTCAGGTTTTCTACCGTTAACAGACCCATAGCCGAAAGAAGTTGATAATGAGCTAACTGGAGGTTGCTTTGCGCCGTCACCCGGTCCGCCCGCGCCTCGAGCAGCGTCTGCTCGGCGTCCAGCACGTCAAGCGTGGTACGCGCACCCAGCAGCGCCTCCTCGCGCACGCCCTCATAAGCCTGCTGCGCCGCCCCGACCTGTTCGTCCAACGCGGTGATCTGCGCGCGCGCCACGCCGATATTGGCCCAGGCCTCGCCCACCGTCTGGTTGATCTGGCGCGCCGTGTTCAGCAGCGCCGCCCGCGCCTGATCCCGCTGCGCCATCGCCCGGCGGTGCGACGCCGAGAGCCGGCCCCCAGAATAAAGCGTCTGGCTCAGCTCCAGCCCCACCGAGGCCGTGTTCTGATTGCTGGAATTGCCGCCCAGCACGGCCCGCGGGGCACGGTCGATGCCGATGCCTGCGGTGCCCGACAGCACCGGGTTCCGCTCGGCCGCGGCGGCCGCCACGGCGATCTCTGCCGCTGCGGTCTGACGCTGCGCCTGCAAAATCGCGGGGTGGCTGCGTTGCGCGATCATCCGCGCCTCGTCCACCGACGGCGGCAGGCTGGGCAGCGGCGGCGGCGCGTCCAGCGTCCCCGCACGGCGTCCGGTGATCGCCAGATAGGCCTCTCGGGCGATCTCGAGCTGGCCGTTCGCGGCAGCCAGGGCCGCGCGCGTAGCGGCCAGCTGCGAATCGGCCAGTGCGACGTCGGTCACGGTGATCTCGCCCACGTCGAACCGGTCCTGCGCCGCCTGGCGCGTCCGGCCCAGCACCTCGACCGAGTTCTGCTGCAGCGAAACCTGCTCCAGCGCCTCGAGAATGCGGAAATAGGCCTGCGTCGCGGTCAGCAGGACGTCCTGCTCGACCCCGACCAGGGCCTGACGGGTGGCCAGCACCTGTTCCTTGGCGCCGTCGATGGCCAGCTGCGATCGGCCGAAATCGAAGAGCGTCAGCGACGCGTTCAGCGCCATCGAGGTCGAGCGGACGGTGCTTCCCCCTTCGATCCGCTGCGCGCTGTGGCGGGCGACCCACTCCACGACCGGGCGCAGCGCGGCAATCGATGCGGCCACGTCCTCGTCTGCGGCACGCAGCACGGCGCGGTTCTGTTCGATCAGCGCGGAATGGCGGTAGGCGGCGACCATCGTATCGGCCAGCGATTCGGCGCGCGCCGGCAGCGCCGCGGCCAGCGACAGGAGTGCCAGGCCGGCCAGGCGCGCCAGCCGGTTCATAGCGAGAATCCGCGTTCGCGTTGGAACCCCGGCAGCATCGGCGCATGGGCATTGAAGGCATAGCGCCAGGTCACATGCCCGCCAGACAGCGTGCCGATCCGCGCAACACCCAGCGAGCCTTCGCGGAACAGCGCGGCGATGCGGCCGCCTTCCCGTAACTGGCCGATGATGGCCGGGGGCACCTCCTCGACGGCGCCCTCGATCAGGATCACGTCGTAGGGCCCCTGTTTGGGCGCGCCTTCGGTCAGCGCGGCCTGCAGCACGGCCACGTTGAAGATCCCCGCGTCTGACAACCGGCGTTCCGCCTCTTGCGCCAGCTCGGCGTCATCCTCGATGGCGACGACCGCCTCGGCCATCCGGGCCATGACCGCGGCCGAGTATCCATAGCCGCATCCCAAGTCCAGGACCAGCTCGTCAGGCTGGATGTTCAGGCGGTCGACCAGCTTCGACAGCGTCCAGGGCGACAACATGACCCGGCCCTGCCCGATCTCGAGGTTCTCGCCGGAATAGGCGACGGACCGGCGGTTCGCTGGCACGAAATCCTCGCGCGGAATGGTCAGCATCGCCTCGATCACGGGAAGGTTGGTGACGTCGGCGGGCCGGACCTGCGTGTCCACCATCATCGTGCGTCGCGCGGCGAAATCGGTCATTCTCGGGGAACCTCTGCTCGAGCTCTTTGCATTCTTATTGCCATGTTTTCCCACCCCCGGCAACGTCGACATCGTCCGGCAGGGGATCTGCGGGGCATCTGGCGGATCGCGTCTTGCAAGCGGCGCGGCGATCAATTATCACCCTACCACTCTCGACGGCGGTGGGTTGGCGGAGAGGTTACGCACCGGATTGCAAATCCGTGAAGACCGGTTCGATTCCGGTACCCACCTCCAACAAAACCGATGCGAGGGTGTCTTCCGCATGCTCTATGAAGCCACGACCCGCCTTGCCGAGGCCGCGCTGCGCTGTCGCGCGCGACTGGGGGGTTCGGCGGCGCTGAGCGAACGGCTGGTGCGCGGCGACCGGCCCGGACGTGCACGGATCTGGCTGCATGCCGCGTCCGTGGGCGAGCTGACGTCGGCCCGCGTGGTCGTCGAGGCACTGGCGGCCCGCCACCCCCTGCAGGTCACCACCAACAGCGAGACGGGGCGCGCGCTGGCCCAGAGCTGGGGGCTGCCCGCGCGACTGGCGCCCTTGGACCTGCCGGGCGCACTTGACCGCTTCCTGGCCGCGACCGAACCGCAGCTGGCCCTGACGATCGAGGGCGAGTATTGGCCGCTGCGGTCGCGCAGACTGGCCGAACGCGGCGTGGCGCAGGCGATGATCGGAGCGCGGATGTCGGAACGCTCTGCCGGGACATGGGGCCGGCTGCCGGGCGTCATCGGGCCGATGCTGGGCCGCATCGACGCACTGTCGGCGCAGGATCAGGCCAGCGAGGCGCGACTGCTGACCCTGGGCCTGCCGTCGCGGGCCCTGCTGCCGAGGCTGGACCTGAAGCTCCTGGCGCCTGCCGCCGAACAGGCGCCCGACGAGGACCCGTTGCACGACCGGACGATCCTCGCAGCCTCGACCCACGAGGGCGAGGATGCGCCGATCCTCGACGCCTTCGCGCATCTGCGCGGAAAGCACCCCGACCTGCGCCTGATCATTGCGCCCCGCCATCCGCAGCGCGCCGAGGCGATCGCGGCGCTGATCGCCGACCGCGGCCTGCCCTTCGCGCGGCGCAGTCAGGGTGCCGCCGGCGCCGCTGATGGCATGGTTCTTTTGGCCGACACCCTGGGCGAGATGCCCCTCTGGTATGCCGGTGCCGGGATCTGCCTGGTGGGCGGCAGCCTGACCGATCATGGTGGCCATACCCCGTGGGAGCCTGCGGCCCGTTGCTGCGCCCTGCTGCGCGGCCCGCATCACGGTAATTTCGTCGAGGCCTTCGATGCGCTTCAGGCAGCGGGCGCGGTGCAGGCGGTCGATGTCGACACGCTGGCGGATGCGCTGGCCCGGCTGATCGACAACACGACGCTGGCGCGTGACATGGGCCTGCGGGCCCGCGAGGTGTTGCAGGCGCGCGCGGGCGATCCGGCAGCGCTGATCGCCCGGCTGGACGATCTTGCGCAGGGCCGCGCCAGGCCCGATATGAAGGAGAGATGACAGGAGCGTTTCGATGATCCGCTATGCCTTGCGCTGCGACAGGGGACATGACTTCGACGGCTGGTTCCGCTCGTCCGGCGGGTTCGAGACCATGCGCGATGCGGGTCAGGTCACTTGTGCGGAATGCGGGTCGAGCCAGGTGGACCGCGCCCTGATGGCGCCTGCCGTCACCGAAAAGCGCGCACCCCTGAACTCCCCGCGGAACAAGGCCGAGGCCGCGCTGGAGGCGCTGCGCCGCAAGGTCGAAGAGAGTTCAGACTACGTCGGCCTGCGCTTCGCCGAGGAGGCACGCGCCATGCATGACGGCGACCGCCCGTCCCGCGCTATTCACGGTGAGGCCCGGCCTGAGGAAGCCCGCAAGCTGATCGAGGACGGCGTGCCCATCGCCCCCCTGCCCTTCATTCCCCGGCGCCAGGCCAACTGAGCCCGACCGCGCGCAAGCCGTTGCGGCCTCTTGCTCTTTGACGCGGCAGCCCATAGAAGCCCCGCCGACACCAAACCCCTGGCTGGAGGCCCGTGATGCCGCTTCTGGTGATGAAATTCGGCGGGACCTCGGTCGCCGATCCCGACCGGATCAAGAACGCCGCCCTGAAGGTGCAGCGCGAGGTCGAGCGCGGCTATGACGTCATCGTCATCGTCAGCGCCATGTCGGGCAAGACCAACGAGCTGGTGGGCTGGGTCGAGCAGACCTCTCCGCTGTTCGACGCGCGTGAATACGACGCGGTCGTCAGTTCCGGCGAGAACGTGACCGCCGGCCTGATGGCGCTGACGCTTCAGGAACTGGGCGTGCCCGCGCGCAGCTGGCAGGGCTGGCAGGTGCCGATCAACACGACCGCCGCCTATTCGGCCGCGCGCTTCGTAGACATTCCCAGGAAGAACATCGACCAGAAGTTTGCCGAAGGCTTCAAGGTCGCCGTTGTCGCGGGCTTCCAGGGCCTCTCGCCCGAAGGCCGCATCACCACGCTTGGCCGGGGCGGGTCCGACACCACCGCCGTGGCCTTCGCCGCCGCCTTCGGGGCCGAGCGCTGCGACATCTATACCGACGTGGACGGCGTCTATACCACCGACCCGCGCATCACCTCGCGCGCCCGCAAGCTGGA